>NZ_JBFBJZ010000110.1:0-14616 GCF_040686255.1 Kitasatospora sp. NPDC085879
GTGCGCAGGGGGCTGGGTCGGCCCGCTCCCCGGTGGCATGCTGGGGCCGAGCGTCCCCGCCGACGTCGGGGACGGTGTCGCACCCGCTTCCGCCCCGGCCGTGCAGGAGGTCCCCCGCGTGCCCACCACGTCGTTCACCTACGCCTGGTGCTTCGACCACGGCAGACTTCACGCCTTCCCCGACAGCTGACCGACCGTCCGGCACAAACGGCCACGGTCCATCGTGGTCTGGGGCTGGCCCAGCAGGGTCCGCAGTTCCGCGACATCGACGGCGAGGACGCCGAGCCGGGCGGCGGGGGCCTGACCCCCGTAGCCGAGCGAGTAGCGGTCGGCCACCTGCTCCCAGTAGTCGAGGTCGGTAGGCGTAGTGCAGCCGGCCAGGGCGGCGTCCAGCGTGTGGCGCTCGTCGGCGAGCTTGCCGAGTGCAGTGGCGGACAGTCCACCGGCGAGGAGGGCCTTGAGGGCCAGGCGCCGCTTCATGGCTTCATCTGTCGAGGGTTCATGGGGCTGCTCCGTAGAACCAGATAGGGCGGGCTTCTCCCAGCGTCGCTGAGCGAGACGAGATAACTACCCGATACCCGCAGAGTGGCAACTGCCCAACGCGTCGTCCCTCGGATCGCCCGAGCACGCCCGGAACTTCACGTTGCGCCGTAGGCTCTGGGGATGAGGAAAGCTGGAGCGTGCGCCTACCGTGGTCTGGTCCTCGACTTCTTCGGCGTCTTGACCTTCAACATGGTCGAAGTGATCTCCGCGTTCGAGGGCCGGGAAGGGATTGCCAGCGGGACCTTCCTTCGTGCCTGGGCCGACCCTCGAGGGCAGGAGCTTTTCCGTCAGCTCGAACTGGCCAGCATCTCCCAGACCGACTGGAACAACGGGTTCGCAGCCCTGATGGATGTGGCGCCGGACAATCTGATGGCCCGGTACCTGCACGATGCCTTCCCGGCTTACCCGGTTATCGAGGTCGCGCGGCAGGCCCGTGCCGCCGGGGTCAGGACGGCGGTGCTGTCGAACAGCCTGGGGCGAGAGCCCTATGACCCCTACGCCGGGTTCGACCTCGCCGGCTCGTTCGACGAGGTGGTGCTGTCGGCCGAGGTTGGTCTGCGCAAGCCGGACCCGGCGATCTTCCGCCTCGTGCTGGACAGGCTCGGCGTGTCGGCCGAGGAGTGCCTGTTCGTCGACGACAGCGAGCAGAACCTGGCCACCGCAGCCGAGCTCGGCATCACCCCGGTGCTCGGCCTGGACGAGAAGGTGGTGGCCCGCCGGCTGCGCGAGTTGCTGCGCCTACCCGGCCTCTTCTAGGAAGTCGCGGACGGGGCGGTAGGCGGTGTGCGGGGCAAGCTTGTCGCGCAGGCCCTTGAGCTGGGAGGCCGACCGGGCGGAGTCGACGGACCCGAGGCAGACGGCCGCGCGGCGGCCGGCGGCGACGGCCGCGTCGAGGTCGTCCTGCGCGAGATGGGCCTCCGCAGCACGGGACAGGTAGATGGCGTGACTGCGGGGGAACTCCTCGTCCCCGGGGTATGCCCGCATGCCGGCCTCGAAGCGGCGCAGCGCCTCGGCCGGGTCGCCGAGGTCGAGTGCTGAGGACCCGGCGATCATCTCGATCTCGCCGTAGGTCACCCAGTACAGGAAGTCGGGGTCGTCGTCCCGGGGCCCCTTGTCCAGGGCTGCGTGCGCCAGGTGGAGCTGGTGCCCTGTTGCCGTCTTCGCCCCGGTCTTCGACAGCGCTCGGGCGGTGCGGGCGGCGAGCATGGCCTCCATCCGCGGGGTGCCCCGTTCCCGGACCGCGGCCCGGGCCGCGTCGAGGAGCGCCACCGCGCGGTCGGCCTGGCCGGGCGTGGAGTAGCACTGCACGGCCGCGAAGGAGAGCGCGTAAGCGCCGCCGATGACGTCGCCGGCTTCGGCGGAGGCCCGCAGGGAGGCGTCGAAATAGCGTTGCGCGGTGCCGGGGCGTCCCTGGTCGAAGCTGCACCACGCCACCTGTCGGGCGGCTTCTGAGGCGATCCGGTACAGACGGGTGGAGGCGTCTCCGGGGTAGCGGCGCGTCTTGAGCAGGGTCACCGCAAGGGACAGCTCGCCGGCCGCTTGTTTGCGGACCTCACCGCTTCCGAGTTCGTCGTCGACCCGGCGTAGGTGGTCCAGGCGGTGTTCGATGTTCGCGAGCAGCCCCAGCCCGCCGCCGGCCGGGGCGGGATGGCCGGGGCGGGTTCGGCCGAGGGCCTTCACCCAGTTCCCGGCCGTGGCCGACAGTGCGACACCGGCGGTGACGAAGCTCCTGCGATCCACTCTTCTCCCATCCACCAGTTCCGCCATGACGGCCAGGGCAGCTCCGTCCTCGCCCCAGCCTGTGGTCGACGGCCCGTCAGCCGCCAGTGTCCGGGCGAATCTGCCACCCGAGCGCAGAACCCGGTCGTAGGCGGCGGCCACGTCGGCGGTCACCGCTCGGTTCCCGTTCTCCACGTTGCGCAGATACGCCGGGCTGAAGCCCACCTCCCGGGCGAAGCGCTCCCAGGACAGGCCGGAGTCTCGGCGTGCCTCTCTCATACCGTTCCGCAGTCGCTCGGACATCGCGACGCTCCTCGGATTTGGGATCGCTCTTGGATCGCCCGGCTCCATTGTCCCTGCCTCGCTGGCGGTGTGTGCTCGTTTCAGCACAGAACGCAACGACAGCGGGCCAGTTGGCCGCCAGTCCAGAAGGGGGCACGATGCCGAACCCCGAATCCCTGCTCCGCCCCTCGCCGCAGGCGGGCACATGCTCTCGGGAGCCGCGCCTGGTCGGCACCTACACCATCGGCAAGCTCGTCGGCTTCGATGCCGCCCGCACCGTGCGCGGTGTCGATGAGAGCGGCCTGATCACCGCAGAGCTATTGCTGACGGCGCGTGAGCTCTCCGGGGCCGGGTTCGTCACGGACTTCGGTGACCTGGCCGCATTCCGCACCCACATCGACACAGCCCTCGACCACCGCGACCTTGACCAGGTGCTCGCCGACACCAGCGACCAGGGCATCGCGGAGCACCTGCACGCATGGGCGGCGGCGAACCTGCCCGACGGCGCCCGCGACCGCCTGCACATGATCCGCGTACTCACCGGCCGGCTCCAGCGCGCCGACGACGCACACAGCGTCCAGTTCAGCGCCCGGCACTGGCTCGACGGCCTGCCGGACGGGCACAAGTGCGGCCGGGAGCACGGCCACGCCTACCTCGTCACCCTGTCGTCCGGACCGGGCGGCGACCGGCTGCTGCCCGTTCCCGGCGAGCTGCGCGATTTGCTGGCATCCGGGTTCGAGGGGAAGGTCCTCAACCGGGTCGTCGGCGTCAACCCGACGTCGGAGCACCTGGCCGCGTACCTTGCCGGGTGGCTGGCCAGCCGCGGCTTGGCGGACGCGCAGGGCCGGTCGTTCGCGGTCCGGGTGTCGGAGACGGAGAGCACCTGGGCCGAGTTCACCCCGGACGCGCTGGTGCCCGCATGACCACGACGGATGTGACCCTGAGCCGGAGTCGGCCGCGGGATGTGCTGGTGTGCGAGGTGTTCGGCCCCACGATCCAGGGCGAGGGCCCATCAGCCGGACAGCTCGCGTCGTTTCTACGCCTGGGCGACTGCAATCTGGCCTGCGACTCCTGTGACACCCCGTACTCGTGGGACTGGAAGCGCTACTCCCGCGTGGAGCAGACCAGCCGCGTGTCGGCCGAGGACGTCGCCGCCGAACTTCTCAGGCACCCGACAAAGCTGGTAATCATCACCGGCGGCGAGCCGATGATGCAGCAGACCCAGCTCCTTCCCACCGCCGACCGCCTCACCGGCGCCGGGCGCCGCATCGAGATCGAGACCAACGGCACGATCGCCCCCGATCCCACATTCGACCAGCACGTCTCGCTCTACGTCGTCTCGCCGAAGCTCGCGCACATGGGCATGCCGGCCTCACGCCGGATCAAGCCCGCCGTACTCGAGGCGTTCCAGGCGACCGGCCGGGCGGTGTTCAAGTTCGTCCTCGACACCCCCGCCGACGTTGAGGAAGTCGCCGCCCTCCAGGACGAGCACGGCTTGGAGCAGGTGTGGGTCATGCCGCAGGCCACCACGGCCGCGGCCGTCATCGCCGGCCTGCGCGCCATCACCGGCCCCGCGATCGAACGCGGCTGGAACGTCTCCGGGCGCCTGCACACCCTCATCTGGGAGGACGAACGTGGCCGCTGACGTCGCCACCAAGGATCTGACATGGGACGACATCGCCGATCAGACCGAACGGATCGCCCGCGCCCTGCGGCCGGGCCCTCTCCCGCAGACGGTTGTCGGCGTGGTGCGCGGCGGCCTGATCCCCGCCGTGATCCTCGCGCACCGGCTCGGCGTCCGCGACGTGCGCGCGCTGGAGATCACCCACACCGTTGACGACTCCACCAACGCGGCGAAGACCGCCCGGCCGGTGACCCGCAACAGCGCCTCGCTGGGAGACGTCGCCGGACGGGACGTCCTAGTGGTCGACGACGTGGCCGGCACCGGCGAAACCCTCGCCGCCGCAGCGCACCTCATCGAGCAGGCCGGTGCGGCTCGGGTGCGCAGCGCGGTGCTGGTGGTCAACACGGCGAACTGGGCCGGTGACCGGCCACCGGCCCAGGCGGTGACCTCGATCGGGGAGACGGTGCGGTGCTGGGTCACCTTCCCGTGGGAGAGCGCCGCGGCGCGGTCGGGGGAGGGCGCGTGAGCACGGTCGCGTTGTGCCTGCTGTCCTACCGGCTGGACCAGCCGTCGGGGATTGACCGGTCCATCGGGGCCCTGGTGGAGGGCCTGCGCCGGCTGGGACACACGCCGCTGGTCCTGGCGGCCGGCCCCGCCCCGCACCGGCTCGAGCCGGGTGTGATCCGGCTGAAGAGTGTCAGCCTGCCGCAGCCGGCGACCAACGCCGACGTGCTCGCCGCCCTCGCCGACCCCCGCCCGGTGGTGGAGGAAGTCCGTGGCATCCTCACCGACTGCCGGGTGGACGCCGTCTGCTGGGGCGACACTCTGTGGGGCTTGGGCTATCTCGACCCGGTGCCCGACGGTGTCACCACGGCCCTGATGGTCCACAAGATCCGGCCCGGCGGTGAGGACCGGTGGCAGCGCGCACTAGCTGCGGCCGACGTCATCTGCCCCGCCAGCGACTACCTCGCGGGCAGTGGTGCCGCGGCGGGTCTGGACACCACCCGCTGGGTGACCGTGCCCAACGCCCTGCACACCCTCCTTGCGCCCACGCCCTCCGGAGAGCGGGAGAAGCTGCGGGAGGCCGGGCCCGTGCGCATCGTCTCGCGTGCCGACCCGGCCAAGGGACTCGCCGAACTCCTTCACGCCCTGCCCGACGGCTGGGGCCGGCCCGTCGAACTGGTCCTCGCCGAGGCCGGCTTCGAGCTCCAGCCCGGCGGACAGGCCCAGACCCTCGCTGCCTGCCGGGCAGTTGCGGCCCGGCGCCCGGACATCGTGTCGGTCCTACCGGCGCTTGGCTGGGCCGAGGTGCCCGGCTTCTTCGCCGGTGCAGCGGCCACCATCATCTCCACCCGCGTGCCGGAGACGTTCTGCTTCACCGCGGCAGAGGCCCTGTCCGTCGGTACCCCGGTGGTCGGCTTCGATCTCGGCAACGTGCCGCGTCTGGCCCGAGCGGCCGGACGCACCGTCCCGCTGGACGCCGGCCCGCAGGCCCTGTGGTCGGCCCTCGGCGACCTGCTGGCCGACCCGGACGGCTACCGGCGGGCGAGTACCGCGGCGCCCGAGCAGGTCGCCCGGTTCACCCCCGAGAAGTCCGCCCGCGCTCTGCTGAACGCCCTGGTCCTGTAGCGCCGCCCACTCGAGCACCGCCGCCGCGCCGCGCGGGCGCACCGCGCGGCCCCGTCGCTCCTTCCCACGGACAAGAGGAGGACCCCGTGTCCCACACCCTGACCATTCCCGCCCCGCCGGCCGCTTCCCGGGCGGCCGCCGGTCCGGTCGACACCGCGGCGGTCGAGGACTGCGTGCGCCAGCTGCTGCGCGCGCTCGGCCAGGACGTCGACCGGCCCGGCCTGCTGGAGACGCCCGCCCGCGTCGCCCGGTTCTGGGCCGAGTTCCTCGGCCACGAGCCGGGCGCCACCGGCACCGTCTTCGAGCACACCGTGCAGGGCGAGGACTGCGTCGCCGTCGGCGGCATCCGCACCGCCAGCATGTGCGAGCACCACCTGCTTCCCTTCACGGTCGAGGTGTCCGTCGCCTACCGCCCCGCCGGGCAGGTGCTGGGCCTGTCGAAGATCGTGCGGATCGTCGAGCAGCAGGCCCACGCCCTGCAGCTGCAGGAGCGCCTCACCGCCCAGGTCGCCGAAGAGATCGCCCGGCTGACGGGCAGCCAGGCGGTCGCGGTTTGGGCGGTGGGCGAGCACCAGTGCATGACGGTGCGCGGAGTGCGCGCCCACGGCGCGCGCACCGCCACCGAGTACCTGCTCCCCGCCCTCGCCCGCGACGCGCCGCTCGCCGAGCGGCTGCGCCGTGCGGCGGCGATGACGGGAGCCGGCCGGTGACCGCCTGGGTGGCGCTGGAAGGGGTGAACGGGGTCGGCAAAAGCCACCTCGGCCGCCGGGCCGCAGCCGTCCTGGGGGAGCGGTGCGCGGCGCTGGTCGAGCTGCCCGACTCCCCGCCCACGGGCCTGCCCGGCCAGGTGATCGCCGCGCTGCACGGCGGCGACCGGTTCCTGCGCACCGGGCACCCGCACACCGAGACGCTGCTGCTGGCCGCGCTCCAGGTCCACCGCTGGGAGGCGTTGGCGCCAGTAGCCGCCGGCCGGGTGGTGCTGGAGGACCGCGGCCCCGCCTCGGTCGCCGTCTACCAGGCCGCCGTGCTCGCCGAGGCGGCCAACGCCACCGATACCTGGGCGCTGCAGCAGGCCCTGGCCATCGAACAGATCATCACCGCCTGGCGACCCGCGCCCACCACCACCGTGCTGCTCACCGACGACCCCGCGGTGTGCCTGGCCCGGTTCGAGGAGCGCACCGGCCAGCCGGCCTGCGCCGACGAGCGGGCGCTGATGGCCCGCGCCGGCCGCCTCTACCACCTGCTCGCCGCCGACCGGCCCGAGCAGTACCTCGTGCTCGACCGACGCGTCCTCGGCGAGGACCAGGCCGTCGAGTCCATCACCGAAGCGTGCCGCACCGCGGCCGCCACGACCCCGGAAGGAGCCACCCGTGAAGCCGATCAGCCTGCTGTGGGGGCTGCGCTCGCACTGCGCCTCCCACGGCTGCCTGTACTGCTACTTCGGGACGATCAGTGAGCACCGCGAGCAGATGCCCACCGTCCCCGGGGTGCTCTCCCACCTGTCGCCGAACGACCTGACCACCGCCGACGTGCTGACCTTCGCCGAGACGCTTCACGACTCGCCCGTGGGCCGGGTGTTCCTCGCCGGCGGCGAGCCGCTGCTGTGGAAGCCGATCATCAAGCTGATCGATGTCCTCAAGGCGGGCGGCCTGGAGGTGGTGGTGTGCACCAGCGGCGTCGCCCTGAACCGCCCGGACCTGCGCGAGCCGCTCATCGAGCTCTGCGTCGACGCCGTGTCGGTGTCGCTGGACAGCGCCGACCCCGTCCATAACGACCGGTGGCGGCCTCCGCGCCGGGAAGGCGACGGCTGGGAGTCCGTCGTGTCGGGCATCAGCGCGCTGATTGCCGCCCGCGGCCGTGGGCCTCGGCCTAAGGTCGGCGTCTACAGCGTCATCACCCGCCGCAACGTCGCCGACATCGTCGCCGTGCCCGAGCTCGCCGCGGCCCTCGGCTGTGACTACGCCGTCCCGCAGCCGATCGCCCTCGAGGCTGATCACCGCCTGGCCGCCGAGCTGTCCCTCACCGCCGAGCACCTGCCCGAGCTGCAACAGCGGTTCAACGACCTGTACGCCGCCGAGCTGCCGCTGATCCTGCCCGAGCGCAGCTACGCGGGCCAGATCGCCTCCGCCGTCGCCCGGCCGACCGATCTCGTACCGGGCTGCTTCGGCGGCGACACTCTGTACTTCGTCCAGCCGGACGGCACGGTGTGGGACTGCCCGTCGTCCCTGAAGATCGCCGCCACCCCGCCCGGCCGCCACCGCAGCATCAAGGGCGCCCATGCGCGGGAGCTGTTCCCCACCCCGACCGGCTGCGGCGCCGACTGCGCGCTGTTCTCCGTCGACTGCGTCAACATGTGGCCGCTCACCGGCTTCCCCGTCCTCGCGCCCACCGGACCGGAGGTCCCCCGTGCCTGAGAACACCGCTCACCGGGCGATGGCCGCCGCCGTCGCCCGCATGCCCGACCCAACGAGCTACCAGGAGGCCACCCTCCTGGAGACCGAGCTCGCCCAGGCCTTCGGCGCCCGCCGGGCCGTCGCCGTCTCCTCCGGCACCGCGGCGATCACCACCGCCCTGGCCGCCTGCGGCATCGGCGCAGGAGACGAGGTCCTGCTGCCCGCCGTCACTGTCGTCATGACCGTCGCAGCCGTCGCAGCGTCCGGCGCCCGCCCGGTGTTCGTCGACGCCGATACTGACGGCCTCGGCATGGACCTGGGGGACGTCGCGGCGAAGACCGGCCCGAACACCAAGGCCGTGGTGGCCGTGCACCTGGCCGGCCGCACCGACGGCATCCACAATCTGGCCGCCTACACCCGCACCGCAGGGCTGCGCCTGGTCGAGGACGCCTGCCAGGCCCAGGGGACCACCACCCGCGGCCGCTCGGCCGGCACCATCGGCGACATCGGCTGCTTCTCCCTCAAGGACGGGAAGATCATCTCCTGCGGGGAGGGCGGCTACCTCCTCACCGACGACGACGTCCTCGCCGACCGGGCCGCCGCCTTCCGCACCCACTGGCAGATCGACGCCCCCGACGCCCCGGCCGGAAGCCGCCTCGGCTTCAACCACCGCCTGGCCGAGCCGCTCGCCGCCCTCGCCCGCCACCACCTCGCCCGCTTCCCCGAAGCCCTGGCCCTGCGCCGGCAGCAGGCCGCCGCCCTGCACCGGGCGGTCGACAACACCCCCGGCCTTGAGCCGATCGCAGCGGCCGAGGAGGAGCAGCCCAACGGCTACGGCGCCCTGTGGCGGCTGACCCTGCCCCGGCCGCGCGCCTTCAGCATCCGCCTGGCCGAGGCGGGTGTGCCCAACAGCGTCGGCACCCACCGACTGACCGCGGCCCACCGCCACCCCGCCGGCGCCCGTTTCGCGACCTGCGATCTTGCCCGCGCGGAGGCTACTGTGGATGCCCTGCTGGCCATCCCCTTCACCGAGCACGACAGCGAACAGGCCATCCAGCAGCGAGCGTTGACGATCCGACAGGAGGCCGCCGCGTGGACCGGTTGATGCAGGACCAGCGCTTCACCGACACGACCTTCGTCGTGATCGACTTCGAGGGACTCACCCCCGCCGGCCGGCCCGCCGAGCCGATCGAGGTCGCGGCCCTCGCACTGCGCGCCGATGGCGGCCAACTGGTCGAGGTCGGACGGTTCGAGTCCCTGATCCGCCCGCCCGCCGACGTCCCCGTCACCGCGTTCGACACCGCGCAGACCGGCATCACCGCGCAGATGCTCGCCGCCGCGCCGACGGCCGCCGAGGTGATGGCCCGCCTGGACGGACGTCTGAGCGTGCCCCCGTACAAGCTGGTCGCCCACCACGCCTCGACCGAGGCCGGAATGATCGCCCACCAGGCCGGGCACTGCCCCACCCTTGCCTCCACACCGCTCCTGGACACGGTGCGCCTCGCGAAGGCCGTACTGCCCGGCCTCGGCACCTACCGTCTGGACAACCTGCTCAGCTACTACGGCATCACGCGGCCTGCTGACCGGCACCGGGCGATGCCGGACGTCGAGGTCACGGCCCAGCTCCTGGCCCGGCTGCTGGCCGACGAGGGTGCCGCCGGCCGGTGGCGCACCCTCCTCGACCTCGACGCGGCCGCCGGGCTGCAGCCCAAGCGCCTCAGCCCCGAACCGGTGCTGGAGCAGAGCGCCCTGTTCTGACCCCCGGGCTCACGCCGCAAGGCGCAGCGCCCCGTCCGCGATCATCGCGAAGAGCTGCTTCACCTGCAGACGTGAGTCCTCCGACAGGCCCTCGGCTTCGGCGATCTCCTGCTCGGTGAACCACCGCACCTCGTGCACCGCGCCCTGGTCCACCGTGCCGTCGTGGACCTGGGCCACGAAGACGTGGTCGACGTGGACGTGCGGCTCGCGGGTGTGGTTGTCGGCGCAGGCGTCCATCTCGACCACCCACCACGGAGCGGGAACCGCGCTGTGCGGGAACCCGGCCGGAAGAGGCAGCGACGGGCCGGGCAGCAGTTCGGCCCGCAGCCCCGTCTCCTCCCCGACTTCGCGCAGCGCGGCCTCTGCCGCACTCTCGTCCGCCTCCACGTGCCCGCCGGCCGGCAGCCACAGCTCCAGCCGCGGGTGCCACACCAGAGCTGTCCTACGGACGCCGTCCCCGTCGGTGCGGAAGACGAACGCGCTGGCCGTCGATTCCTTGATCACTTCTACTCCTCGGCATTCGGCCCACGGCGCCGCCCGGGCCCACCCCCGGGTGGCAGGGGCCGAGCCTTTCACACCCCGCACTACCTCCATGACCAAACGTCACCGATCCGGCCACCGCGCCGCCCGGCCCCGGCAAGGGAGAAACCCGTGGAGAGAGTCTGGAAGGGCCTGCTCACCTGCGACTACGAGCACACCCGGCCCGGCAGCACCGCGCTGGAGCTCGACCTGTACACCACCTCACTCACCCGCTGGCCGCTGGTCTTCATGGACGACCCCCGCCCGTACGGGCGACTGCGGCGCGCAGGCATCGTCGACATCCCCGAGAGCGACCACCTCGCCCTCACCGACGGCTGGCACCACCTGCTCGCCGACCCCGCCTACGCCGCCGCGATGGTCACCGCCGCCGAGCAGCGGCACCAGCGCGCCGACGCCGCCCTCCTTGCCCTGGAGCACCAGCTGGACCGTGGCGCGGCGGCCGAGCGGCAGCTGGCCGCCGCGACCGAGGCGTTCCTCGGCGTGATGAGCGCCCACATCGTCAACTGGCTCCTTCCCGACGACCAGTGGCAGGAGCTGCTCGCCGGCCTGCTCGGAAGTGACGCCGACGGACGGGCCTGCCGCCTCGCGTTGAACACCCCCGATGTCACTGGTCACCTCCTGGACGCCCACCTGGTGCTCCTGGACGGCGCCGCCGCGCTCGCAGACGGCGCCGACCTCGCCACCGCGGCCGACAGCCTCGCCGCCCGTGCCGGAACCCTGTACGGCGACGGTTCCCCGGCCGCCGCCGCGATGCCGCTCGAGGACCGTGCCCGTGCCGCCCACTTGCTCACCGCCGCCGCCGCCACCGACACCGCCGGCCAGCGCAACCTCATCGACGCATCGCGCCGCCGAGCGGTCCATCTGCGCGACGCGTGGGTGCTGGCCGCCCGGCTCGCCGCCGCCGGTGATCCAGCGGCCACCGCGCGGGTGGCGGCGCTGGCCTGCGTGTGCCGGTGGGCGGCCGGGAGCGAGGAGACCCGCAAGGTCCAGCGGCACCGCTTCCTCGCCGCCGCCCGCCGCTGGTGCGCACTCCGCAACACCGACCCCGCCACCGTCACCACCGCCGACCTGCTGGCCCCGGGAGCCGCCCGATGACCGCCACCGACCTGCCCTCACTCGACCAGGACCTGCACACCGCGACCGCCGGGACGAAGGCCACCATCCTGGCCCGTCTGGCCGCCGCCGGCCTGCCCGTCCCCGCCGGGATCGTCATCCCCGTCGACCACCCCGACGAGTGTCTGCCGAATGCCGTCGCCGAGATCCTCGCCCGATGCCCCGGCCCCCACGGGCTGATCGCCCGCTCCTCCGCGGTCGCCGAGGACGGCGCCACCGCCTCCTTCGCCGGCCTCTACACCTCCCGCATCAGCCCCGCCCACCCCGACGCGCTTCTCGAAGCCGTCCGCGCCGTCCGCGCCTCCGCCCACCACCCGACCGTCACCGCCTACAGCCAGGCCCGGGGCGTCATCGCCTTGCCGCGCATGGCCGTTCTCGTGCAGCCCGCCCTGCGCCCGGCCTGCTCGGGTGTCCTGGCCGCCGACGTCACCGACGGCCTGTGCACCCGCTGGCGGATCGAGGCCCTCCGCGGCCTGGCCGAGCCGCTCGTCAGCGGCACCCAGACCGGCGAGACCCACACCGCCAGCCAGGGCCACCACACAACCGTCCGGCCCACCGTCCAGGAGACCATCCAACTGCCCGCAACACGCGAGGAGTTGGAGATTCCCCCGGGCGAATGGGTCCACTTCGACCCGGCCGGCTCCGTCCGGGCGAAGATCCAGACGTCCGACGCCGGCGTGCTCCACCTCTACATGCCGGCCGAACTGGCCGACCGCCCCGTGCTCACCCCCGAGGCACGCGAGCGGCTACTCGCCGCCGCCGCCACGGCCGCCACCGTCCTCGGCCTGCAGCACATCGACGTCGAGTGGGCGATCGATCTCCACGGCAGGCTCCACCTCGTCCAGGCCCGCCCGCTCACCGCGCCCCTCACCGACCACGCCCCCGACAGTCAGGCAGTCGCCGCCGACGACCAGGTGCTTCACGGGATCGCAGCCGCGCCCGGACACGGCACCGGACCCACCGTCCGCACGCGGAGCGCCGACCTCGCCAACCAGGTCCTGGTCTGCCAGGCGCTCGGCCCCGAAGCGGTCCCGGCGCTGCTCACCGGTCCGGCCGCCGTCGTGGCCACCACCGGCGGCGAGCTCTCCCATACCGCGATCATCACCCGCGAACTCGGCATCCCCTGCGTCACCAACGTCACCACCGCGCTGACCGCCCTGATCCCCGGTGCCGTCGTCGAGGTCGACGGCGGCGCCGGCACCGTCCGCCCGGCCCCGACCGTTCCCGCCCAGCGCACCGCCCAGGACACTGGGCCGCTCAGCGCCACCGCGGTCCTCACCCGCACCCTGGCGCAGCCCGCGCCCGACGACGGCCGCGCCGCGACCCTGCTCTGGCACGACCCCAACGGCCCCGCCCCCGATCTGGCCACCTTCGGCACCGCTGGCCCGCACCCCGTCGGCGTGCTGCTTCCCGGCGACCACCCGGCCCCCGTCACCATCCCGGCCGGATGCTGCCCGATCCGACTGCCCGGCCTGGGCATGCTGCTGTGGCCGCAGGACGCCCCGCCCCCGCCCACCGAGATCGCCGTCCTCGGCCCCAACCGGCAGATCCTCCACCGCAGGACGGTGTCCCGGTGACTGATCCAGTCCCCCTTCTCCGTGGCGCGCAGGCGCTGATCGTGGACTGGGACGGCACCGTGGTGGACAACACCGCCGCCCGCCACGCCGCCCTGCAAGCCGCCCTCGCCCCACACGGCATCCCGGTCCCCGCCGAGCGCTACCGGGCTCTGGCCGGCCTGCCCGTGCACGAGGTGATCGCCCAGCTCGCCTCCGACGCCGCTCTCCTTCCTCCCCCGGCCGAGGAGGTCGTGGCGCGCAGCCGGGGCGCCCTGCTCGCCGGTCCGGCGCCGCACCCCCTCCCCTGCACCCTCAACCTGCTGCACACCGCCCGCAGCCTCGGCATCCCGCTGGCCGTAGCCTCCAGCGCCGCCGCGGTTCTTGTCCACGACGGCGTCCAGCGGCTCGGGCTGCAAGCACTGCTGTCCGTTGTCGTCACCCTCGACGACGTGCCCCGGGGCAAGCCCGCCCCCGACGCCTACCTGGAAGCCGCGCGCCGCCTCGGCGCCGCTCCGGTCCGGTGCCTGGCCGTCGATGACGCCGAGGACGGCATCTCAGCGGCGCTCGCCGCCGGCATGCGAACCCTCACCGTCCATCACGGCCGCCTCGTCCCGGCCACCCCCGCCAACACCCCAGGAGCTGTCCGTGCCGCGCAACCCTGACGACCAGCTGGCAGGACCACAGTCCGTGCTCGCCGTGTTCGCCCACCCCGACGATGCCGAGCTCTGGGCCGGCGGCACCCTCGCCCTCCACGCCCAGCACGCACCCGTCCACATCGCCGTCCCCCTCCACGACCCGGTCCGCGACGCTGAAGCCCAAGCCGCAGCGGCCGTTCTCGGCGCCACCCTCCACCAACCCCCGAACCTCACCCCGGCCGCGATCCGGGCCCTGCTCGTCGAGCTGACGCCGCACGTGGTCATCACCCACCCCGTCCACGACACCCACACCGCCCACCGGCGCACCGCCGAGGCCGTCCTCGAAGCCCTGCCCGAGGCAAAGATCGAAACCGGCCGGCCGCGCCGTCTCTACAGCTGCGACACCTACAACTCCCTCACCACCAGCGGCCAGGTCACCCCCACCGCAATGGTCGACGTCACCACCACCTTCCCCACCAAGATGCAGGCCCTGCGCTGCCACAAGTCCCAGCCCATCGACAGCCACTTCGGCCCCATGGCTGAAGACCTCGCACGCCTGTGGGGACGGCGCAGCGGCGCCGAATACGCCGAGGCGTTCACCGCCCTGCCCGTCCTCGGCCGCCTGCCCGGCACTCCCCACCTGTGAGACCCGGCGGCGAAAGGTCGCGAACAGGCGCGGTTGCTGCGGGGCTCGTGGTGAGTGCCACCCGCCGCGGTACACACGAGCCCCGGGCCCGCACCCGCCAGCGGGCCCGTGCAACGGCCCGCTGGCGGGTGCGGGCGAGCACGACGAATTCCGCTTCGCCGGCGTCGACGACTGGGCC
>NZ_JBFBJZ010000111.1:0-14528 GCF_040686255.1 Kitasatospora sp. NPDC085879
GCTCATCATGCACACGACACTGGAGTCAGCCTGAACGACTCCGTACCCACGAACGGGCGACACCAGATCATCCAGAAACGGACTTAACGTCCTCTCAGAGCCGGAGCAGGCCACCGCCCGACCTGTCTTCGCTACGCCGTTGGTTCCATGGCGTGCCGTCAATCGGCCGGTCCGTACCCGCTGACGACGTGGAGGGCGGCGTCCGTGCCGAACACGGTGCGGAAGGCGACAGCGGTGTCGGTGGTGCCGGTGCCGGCGGCCGCGTAGACGAACCAGCGGCTCGCGTTCAACGCCTGGGTGATGCACTCGGCCATCGCCTCGCCGGCCCGGGGCAATCGACGATTCCGGAACTTCCAGCACGGGTGCGTCCTCCAAGCCGAGCCGGCAGGGGGAGGAGCACGGCCCAGCTCGGGGTGCGGGGGCGGGGCGTCCTCCGGGTCGCCCGTCGGCCGGCTTCCCAGCGCGGCCCGGACATGCGGGTCATACGGTCCTCGCTCGCTGCCCGGCCTTGCCCGGCCGGGGCGGCCACGCCCGCCTGGGGGCGGGGCCGCTGGCGGCCGCCGGGCTGGCGGCCGCCGTTGGCCTGGCCGCCGCGGGCGCCGACGTCCTCAAGGCGTTCACCGACTCGGAGGACGGGCTCGCCGTGCTGGCCGACCTCGTCGGCACCGGCTAGTACACCGCCGAGGAGATCCTCGACGAGGTCACCTACACCCCCCTGGTGGCAGCCTTGCTCATCCTGCAGGACGCCGCCCGTGAGAGAGGGACCCGAGCCGGGCGGCGGAGCGCTGCCTGGGCGCCGCCCGCCACTCGCCCTGGTCGTGGCCGTGGCGAGCACAGACCTCGTGCCGGCCCGGTAGCCGGTGCCCGGCATCAGCCCCGGAAGGCGTCGTCGGCGCAGGCGCAGGCGCGGGCACCGGGCGGATCCTTTGGGTCGGCACCTCATCGCTGCGCCGCGCCCCGGGTTGGCGCGCTGCGCCCCGGCAGCTGCCTGCTGTGCCTGGACGCGCGGCCGGGCCGCGCGCACTGGCCGAGGGCGTGGTCGGGGACAGCTCGAACCGCTGCTCGTCGCGTCGGCGCGACGTCGGGACGGGTGTCGTGCAGCTTCGACCGGCCGACGCCGAAGCGAAGGGACACACGTCGGCCGCCGGCTGCGCCCGGGCTGCAGACCGGTCAGGTGCCGGTCGCGGTGTCGAGGAGGGCACGCAGGTGCGGGGCCAGGCAGGGGACGGGCTCGGTACGGTGCTTGCCCGGTTGGTGCCGGGCCTGTCCCGTGATCGGCCGGGCGGCCCTTACCTGGTCACGACGGTGTGCACCGGGTAGATCTTCGGGTGCGCGTTCGGAACGCCGAGCTCGTTCAGGATCGGGACGATGATCTCCCCGAACCGCCGGAAGGCTTCCTCCGACTCCCAAACGTCGACGACGAGCCAGCCGCCCGGAGTGGGAGCGGCGGTGTGGGAGATGAGGCCGGGAACGGGCCAGTCGGCGGAGCTCGTGACGGGGCCGCGGCCGCCGGTCACCTTGTCCGCGCTCTGCTCGTACTGGTCCTGGGTCATGCCCGGGATCTCGAAAACTGCGGCGATCGCCATGGTGGAGTCCGTTTCAGCTGGATGTGGTCCGATCCAGTCGAGCACCGCGGCGGTCGGCGCACGCGTTGGTCTGGGCCGAACGGGCGCGGTGTGGCGCCGGCGGGTTCGGGGCGGGCGGACGGTGCAGGGCACCGGGACGTCGGGCGGTCGAGTTCGGCGAGGAAGTCGAGCCTCGTCCCACCTGCCACCCGGTACGCGGGCTGCCGGCCGTCGAGGAGCCCGGCACAGCGGCCCCGTCCCGCGGCATCGAAGCAGGACGCCGCTGCCGGAGCCTTGGCGCGCGGCCAGCGGGCCTGCTCCTCGCCGAGGCCCGGCTGCTCGGCGACCTGACCGCCGGCCGCGCGGGTGCGGGCGCTCCGCGGACCCGTGCGGGGTCAGGTGCTTGTGCGACTTCTCCGGCCCCAACGCCCTGTCCGGGAACGCCCGCCGGCCGAACCGGCGAACCGTCAGGGGCCGGAGCTGCCAGCGCCAGCGCTACGCGAACGCGACCACGACGATACGGCGGTCCAGCAGCGTGATCGCAGGTACGGCCAGGAGCGATCACCACACCGGAACGACGCGGGCCCGGGGGCATGCCGACGGCGCGGGAGATGACGGTGTCGAAGGCACGGTCGGGCAGGGTGCGGCGCACCCCCATCTCGCCGCCGACCACGGCGACCTCGCCGCCCGCCTCGATCACCTCACCGGCCCGCAAGTGCAGATGGGAGATCAGCTCCGCCTGCTCGCTCCTGTACATCCGCTGCCGCTCGGGCGCGGCCTCCGTCGGCGGGCGATGCCGCGCGTGCACATCACCAGGGAACTTCGCCGGCGTCCTCGAAGAACTTGCCGGTCGGGCCGTCGTCGGGCAGGGTCGCGAGTCGGATGGCGATCGCCGCGCCCTGTTCGGGGGTGCGCACGCCGCGGAAGCCGTTGAGGTCGGTCGCGACGTAGCCGGGGCAGCCGGCGTTGATCAGGATGTTCGTGCCGCTCAGCTCCCGGACGTACTGGAGGGTGACGGCGTTCAGGAGCGTCTTCGACGGCGAGTACGCCACGGCCACCGGACCCGTCGTCTGTTCAGCAGCGGTTCCTGACTGCCGGGTGAGGGAGCCGACACTGCTGGACATGTTCACGATCCGAGGTGAGGTGGAGCGGCGCAGCAGTGGCATCACTGCGTTGGTGACGCGGATGACGCCGATCACGTTGGTCTCCACGACCGTCCGGATGGTGGCGGGGTCGACCCGGGTGGGCTCCTGTGGCATGCCGCCGGTGATTCCGGCGTTGTTGACGAGCACGTCGAGGCGCCCGGCCCGTTCCTCGATCAGCCGTGCGGCGGCGGTCACGCTCGCGTCGTCGGTCACGTCCAGTGGTACGCCGAACGCGTCGACGCCGGCCGCGCGCAGTCCATCCACCGCGGCCTTACGGCGCTGATCGTCGCGGGCACCGACGCCGACGCTCCAGCCGAGGGCGCCCAGGCCCGCGGCGATCTCGTAGCCGATTCCCTTGTTCGCGCCGGTGACCAGCGCAATCGTTCGTTCGCTCATGGGACCATGCTGCCCTCGGGCTCCAGCGGTGGTCCAAGACCGATTGGGTGGGCAGCGATACCGTCCGGGTATTGATCCGCAGTAGCATGGCCGCATGGAGACCCGGGAACTGCGCTATTTCGTCGCTGTCGCTGAAGAGCTGCACTTCGGGCGCGCCGCGCAGCGGCTCGGGCTCGCGCAGCCGCCTCTGTCGCGGGCGATTCAGCAGCTCGAACGCCGGCTCGGGGCAGCGCTGCTGGACCGGACCAGCCGCACCGTCACGCTGACCGAGGCCGGCTCGGTGCTGCTGGCGGAGGGCCGGGCGGCCCTCGACGCGGTCGACGCTGCCGAGCGCCGAACCCGCCGCGCCGCCCACTCCGCGACCGGCCGTCCCGGCCTGGTCCTGGTCACGAAAGCCAGCGCGTCCCGCGAACTGCTGGCGAAGCTACTCGAGGCGTACGCTGCCGAACCCGGCGCAGTGCCCGTCGACGTCATCCTGTGCGGCCCAGCCGAGCAGGAACGATTCCTGCGCGAGGGCCGGGCCGACGTGGCGCTGCTGCACCGGCCGTTCGACTCGACGGCCGGGTTCCACACCGAGGAGCTCAGCACGGAGAGCCAGGTCGTGGTGCTGCCGGCGGGGCATCCGCTCACCGTCCGGGCCCATGTGCACATGGCCGACATCACCGAACTGCCCGGCCTGCCCCTGCCACGCTGGCCCGATTCCGACGGCACCTACCCGCCCGGCCCCGGCCCGCAGGTCCGCGACCACGCGCAGTTGTTGCAGCTCGTCGCGCTCGGCCGTGCTTGCGCAGTCTCACCGGAGTCGTGCCGCGCCCAACTGCACGATGACCTCGCCGCCGTGCCCGTGCTGGACGCGCCGACGGTCACCACCGTGATCGCCTGGCCACCGCAGAGCCGGTCCAGAGCCGTCGCCGACCTTGTCCGGACTGCTACACGTCTCCGGTGAGTTGACCACGGACGTCGCCGGCCTCGGCACGCACCGCGGTCAGGTACTCGGGCGCTCCGGCCCGTCCGGCTCGAAGCTCTCCCCGTCGGCCGGCAACTGCCCGTCGGGCCCGGCGCACGGAGGGCTGACGGCCGTGAACGTCGGTCAATTCCCGGCGAGGTCACCGAAGAACGCGCCGACGCCGAGATGGAGGCTGCCGTCGGGGTTGCGGGTGTAGACCTGCTCGTGAGGGTCGGCTGCGCAGCCGGTGAGGAGGCTCATCGGGCGGGTCTTGAGGATCAGGCGGTCGGTGCCGACGGAGATCAGGTCGGCGACGGAGTCGCAGTAGCGGGTGCCGGCACCGGTGTTGTTGCGGATGGTCCCGACCGGCTCTCCCTGCCGGCCCTGGGCGAGGGTGATGGTGAAGTCCGCCGCGATGTCGTTCTGCCGGCTGGTGAGCCGACCGTGCCAGGTACCGAGGAAGGCGGTGGGTATCGCGCCGGCGGGCGTCTGCGAGGGCGATCCGCCGGAGGACGGCGACGCCGGTGCGGACGGGTCGGAGACGACGACGGTGGTGGTGTGGTCGCCGACCGTCGGCTGTCGGGCGCCGGAGGCCTGGTTCCGGTGGACGGTGGAGAGGTAGACGGTCGTACCGGCCACCACGACCGCCAGCGCGGCGGCGATGACGAGGGCGGCACGGCTGCGGCCGGACCGAACCTTTGCGCGCGGAGAGTCGGCCGTCGGCACGATTCCGGCCTGCGGGGAGGCCGCGGCCGTCACGGCGGGCGGGTGGGTCGGGGGCGGCGGCAGTACGGCCGCGGCTCCCGGCACCGTCGGGCTGCGGTGTACCGGATCCGACGCCTGGGTGGTGAGTCGGAGGGGCGGCGGGGCGATGTCGCCCGGGCGTCGGTCCGGCGCGGCTGCGGCCTCGGCGTCGAGGTCGAGCAGGTCGACCGCGAGCCGGGCCAACGAGCCGGCGATCGCGGACGGCAGCCAGCTACGCTCCGTCAGCCGGTTCGCCGCCGCCAGGTCGCCGGCCGCCAGCCGCTCACGGATCCGGGCCGGGGTGGGCCGATCCGCGGGGTCCTTGGCGAGACAGGCGGACACGAGGTTCCGCAGCTCGGGGTCGAGCCCGTCGGGCCCGCCGAGGTCGGGCTCCTCGTGCAGGACGCGGTAGAGCAGGACGGGCGTGCTCACGCCCGCGCCGAACGGCGGGACGCCGGTGGCGGCGTACGCCAGCACCGCGCCCAGCGAGAAGACGTCCGAAGCCGGGCCGACCGTCCGCCCCTCGGCCTGCTCCGGGGAGAGGTAGCCGGGGCTTCCGACCACGAAGCCCGACTGAGTGAGCGCGGTCGCGGCGTCCAGCGCCCGGCTGATGCCGAAGTCGATGAGCCGTGGCCCGTCCAGGGCCAGCAGGACGTTCGACGGTTTGACGTCCCGGTGGACGAGGCCGAGGCCGTGCACGGCCTGCAGCGCCTCGGCCAGTCCGATCCCGAGCGAGTGGACGGCCGCGGGCGGCAGCGGACCGAACTCGCGGACCGCCGATCCCAGCGACGGTCCGGCGATGTAGCCGGTGGCCACCCAGGGACGGTCGCTCTCGGTGTCGGCGTCCAGCACCGGCGCGGTCCATCGACCGCCGACCCGCCGGGCCGCCGCCACCTCCTGCCGGAACCGCACCCGGAACTCGTGGTCGGCGACGTAGGGCGGGTGCACCATCTTCACCGCCACCGTGCGCCCGCCTGCGGTCCGTCCCAGGAAGACCCGTCCCATCCCGCCCGCGCCGAGCCTGCGGAGCAGGCGGTAGTCGCCCACCTGCCGAGGGTCCGCGGACCCGAGTGCCTCCACGCCGCCGTTCCTCTCGCCGTCACGCGTCCCGTCCTTCACGCCAGACGGTAGCGGCCACAGAGGCGGTTCCAATCTGAAGATCGGGAAATCCGCCGTTGCGCGAGGTCATGGCGTCGGGTGACCGTGGGTGGGTGCCACGCAGCGCAGGGCCTCCTGGCAGCCCGAAGGGGTCTACGCCAAGAGGCTGTCCAGGAGGCCCTGCTGTCTCTCTCCTACGCTCGCGCCGTCGCCGAGCGCGAGAGTTGCCGCGGCGTGTCGTGCGACCTGGCGCGGCTCAGGTCAGTGCGCACGTCGGTCGGGGCCCCGGGGAGCTTCGAGTGCTTCGCGGCATCGACGGAACCGGGTCCGTGGATGGTGAGCTCGAAGTCCTGGTGCGCCTTGGCGTCCAGAGCCAGCGGCAGGTGGATACGCCCGTCCCCGACCATGCGTCGTACCGCGGTGCGACTGAGGCCGAGCCCGAGCATGAGGAGTCGTTCGACCCGGACCGGCGCGGGCAGCTCGAAGCTGACCAGTACCTTGAGCGGTGTCGGGTCGTCGAGTGCGTAGAGGGGCGTGCGGGTCTCCAGTTCCCAGGTACCGGTCCAGTCGAGGCGGTATCCGTTCTTCGTGGCGAGCGACGCACTTATCGTCAGTTCCCGGACCACCGCCGGGTCGTTGGTCTCGTACGCCACCCGGCGAGCGGGCTCCAGCGAGGAGACGTGGGCGCGTTCGTGGACGGGCACCTTCGAGGTCCGGTCGCACGCGGCACAGCTCAGGAGAAGCCAGACGTCGAGGAGCTTGCCGTTCGCGTTGACCCGGATCTTGCCCGAGGGGCGGTGACGCGTGCCGGAGCAGTCCGGGCAGGGCCGCACGACGGCGGGCAGGGCGGACTGGCGCACGGCCCACAGGGCCTTGCGGTCGGTATTCATGGTTGTGGTTGCTTTCAGGACTCAGCGGGAGCTCTCGCGGGCCGGGCCGCGGCTCCCGGGATCTGACGGATGCACACGAGGGCGCGAGTCATCGCCTCGGGGCCGAGTCATCAGGCTCCGAGGTCGATCGCGCGACGGGGTGACTGGTGCTACGTGGCAGCCGTTACAGGTCCATGCGGGCGATCGTGATCGATGCCGCGGCCCGCAGGCAACTCATTTTCCGCCGGCCCGCCGGTGAGCCCTGTCGGTCTCTTGACCGTGCGCTGACTTCCCCCTTCGCGGCCGCCGACCGTCCAGCGGGCGGGCGTCACACGCCCGAACGTGCCCGCGTCGGGTTGCGGCGGGCACGGGGTCGGGGCGTCATGGCAGGAGGGCCGAGCCGGCCTCCCCCTGGGAGGTGGTGCGGCGCCGTTCCGTGGCAACTCGAGAGTGTCGGAGACCTTTGTGCAGACCGCGCGCACCTCGCAGCAGATCACCCATGACGTCATCGCCTACATGGAGCCCGCGCTGCGCGCGGCCGCGGCCCGGCTCGACGAGCCCGTCCGGCGGATGACGGAGTACCACTTCGGGTGGGTCGACGCCGAGGGCCGTCCGACGTCACCGGTCGGCTTCCGGCGGCGGCCCGCGCTCGTCGCCCTGTTGTGCGCGGGCAGCAGCCCGCAGGCGTGGGACGCGGTCCGTACGGCCGCCGTCGCCGGCACACTGATGTCGGCCGCCGGAACGGTGCACGACGACATCATCGACCGGGAGATGCTCCGCAAGGGCCGGCCGACCCTCTGGACGGCCTTCGGCGTTCCGGCCGCGATCCAGGTCGGGGTCGCCCTGCACTGTCTCGCGTTCGAGCTCCTCGCCGAGGAGGGCGACCGGGTCTCCACCGAGCTGATCCGCCGGGCCGCCCGCGCCATCCGGGAGTGCTGCTCGGGACAGGTTCGCGACCTGGACTCCGAGGGCACCTCGCGGATGAGCCTGGACCTCGCTCTGGACCTGCTGGAGAGCACCATCGCCCGCCCCACCGCCGGCGTCTGCCTCGCCGGCGCCCTGGTGCGGGGCGCCGATGAGGACGAGCTGGTCGCAGCCGAGCGGTTCGGCTACCACGCCGGGATGGCCATGGCCTTCTTCGACGACTGGGAGGGCGTCTGGGGCACCTCCCGGGACACCCTGGAGGACCCGCTGGCCGACCTGCGGCGACGCAAGTCCCGGGCCTTCGCCGCAGTCGCCCTCCGGGCCGCCGGACCGGCCCGCGACCAGCTCGCCGCCTTCTACGACGACACCGCCGAGCCGACCCTCGACCAGCTCCGGCACGTCGCCGACCTCATCGAGGAGTGCCAGGGCCGTGCCTGGGTGGAGGAGCGGATCAGGGAGCACATCCGGCTGGCCCACGCAGTCCTGCCGCAGGCCGTCCCGGACGCGGTCGCGCAGGCCGAGCTCGCCGCGTTCGTCGCCGCCATCGCCGACGAGCTGCCCTGACCGGCGCGGGGAGGCCGGAGACGGGGACGAACATCGGCAGCTCGTACTGGCGCCGCCGACGGATGACGACCCGGGTCAGGAGTCGGTTGCGGGGATGACGATCTCGCGCTTGAGGATCTTGCCGGTCGGCCCCTTGGGGAGGGCGGGGACGAGGGAGACGACCCGTGGGTACTTGTAGGCGGCGACCTGCGCCTTCACGTGGTCGCGGAGCTCTGCGGCGGTGGCGTGCGCCTCGGGCTTGAGGATCACTGCGGCTGCGACCTCCTCTCCCAGCAGGGCGTCCGCTATGCCGACGACGGCGGCCTCGGCGACTGCCGGGTGCCTGTACAGGACCTCCTCGACCTCGCGTGGGTAGACGTTGTAGCCGCCGCGGATGATCATGTCCTTCTTGCGGTCGACGATGAAGTAGTAGCCGTCCTCGTCGACCCGGGCGAGGTCGCCGGTGCGGAACCAGCCGTCGTGGACGGCGTCCGCGGTGGCGCGCGGCCGGTTGTGGTAGCCGGCCATCACGTTCTCGCCGCGGATCTCGATCTCGCCGACCTGGCCGGGGTCGGCCGTCGTCCCGTCGTCCCTGACCAGTCGCAGCTGGACGCCGCGGACGGGCAGGCCGATGGAGCCGGGCTTGCGCGGACGGTCCGGCGGGTTGAACGCGGCCACCGGAGACGTCTCGGACAGGCCGTAGCCCTCGAGTACCGCGACGCCGAAGCGCTTCTCGAAGCCGTGCAGCACCTCGACCGGAAGCGACGCACCGCCGGAGACGGCCAGGCGCAGGCGGGGAACGTCGAAGCCGTCGGGGAGCCGGGCGTGCAGAAGTGCCGCGTACATCGTGGGGACGCCGAGGAAGACGGTGACGGCGTCCCTGCGGACGGTCTCCAGCGCCGCTGCCGGATCGAACCGGGTGAGGAGGGTGAGCGTGGCACCGGCGGCGACGGCCGTGTTGAGGCCGCAGGTCTGGCCGAAGGCGTGGAACAGGGGGAGGCCGCCGAAGAGCACGTCGTCGGGGCCGACGCGGAACAGTGTCTTCGCGACGGTGGCGGTGTTGCTGAGGAGGTTCCGGTGCGTCAGTTCGGCGCCCTTCGGCGTGCCGGTGGTACCCGAGGTGTAGAGGATCACCGCGAGGTCGGTGTCCGCCGTGTCGGCGACGGCGGGCAGCGGATCGACGTCTTCGAGCAGTGTGTCGAAGCCGGCCGGGTCGACGACGAGGCAGTCGGCCCCGGTGTCGGCGGCAGCCTCGGCCGCTTCGGCTGCCGACATCGGCGAGGTCAGCACCGTCCGGGCGCCGGAGTCGCGCAGGGCGAAGGCGATCTCCGGCGCCTTGAGCAGCGGGTTCAGCGGGACGACGACGGCGCCGGCGCGGAGGATGCCGTAGTAGGCGACGGGGAAGTGCGGCACGTTCGGCATGATCACGGCGACCCGGTCGCCCGGGCGGACCCCGCGGGCCTGCAGCAGCGCGGCGGTCCGCGCGCTCAGGTCGTCCAGGCGGGTGTAGGTCAGCGAGGTGTCCTCGTGCCGTACGGCGGTCCGTTCACCGTGGGCCGATGCGGAGCGCGTGAGCAGGGTTGCGAGATTGGCCATGGCAACTCTCTGGGGTGCGGGGCTGGCAGCTGGGATGGGGGACGGGCGGGAGCGGGCGGTCAGCGGGGCGGTCCGAGGATGAGGTTGCCGCGCAGGGCGGCGGCCTCGGCGAGCCTGTCCTTGGTGATCTCGAACCCGTCGGGGCGGGGTGTGGTGATGTCGCGTCCGGCGTGCCGGAACATCTCCTCGATGCCGCCGGGGGTGGTGATGAGGAGGAGGTCCGCCCGGTCGGACGTGATGCGGTAGCTGTGGGGGATGTTGCGGGGCAGGTAGACGATGCCGCCCTCGGACAGTTCGTGGCGCTCGTCGCCGGCCCACACGAGCGCCTCGCCCTTGAGGAGGAAGAACACCTCGTCCTCGCGGGTGTGGAGGTGGAAGGGCGGGGCCTCGGCCTTGGGGACGTCGAACAGTCCGACGGTGAGCTTTCCTTCGGTGGCCTGGCTGTCGAGCAGGACCGTGAACAGTCCGCCGTGGAGCCATTCCAGGGTCTGGTGCTGGTCGCGCTGGGCGAGGTAGGGCATGGTCACGGGAGCCTCAGGGGTGGTGTGATGCCGGCCGCCGGGCCGGCGCTCGTGCGGTGGGTGGAGACGGGAGTCGGTGTGCAGGACTGCGTGCACCTGAGCGATTTGAGCCGGTGTCAGGTACGGCGCAGCGATGTGATCACGAAGGTGGGTATGACGACCGCCCCGACGATCAGGTGCATCAGGGCCAGCAGGAGCTGGTCGGTTGTACTGATGCCGGCCCCGTTGTAGGGGAGGCTGCCGACGAGCGTCACTACCGCGAGGATGGTCCAGATCACGGTGGCCCGTCGGGGGACGAACCGTTCGAGCGCCACCAGCAGGCCCCAGCCGAGCAGGGTCGGGACGACGGAGGAGGCGCTCACCAGGCTGATCAGGACGGACTGCGCCGGCAGGCCGAACACCGCGGGAGTCTTCAGGTCGTACCCGAAGACGTCGGTGAGGAACAGCAGGTACAGGAGGTTCGCGATGAGGCCGAGGCAGATGGCGGTCGGTCGTGCGAGCCGGCTCGGGCCGCCCGTCGGGCGGGGGACGGCCGGTCGCGGGGAGGACGGTGTGGTGGCCATGGTGGCTGCTCCGTGGGAGGGGGGCGGTGGTCAGTGGATGACGGGCAGGACGAGGTGGGAGGGGTGGTCGGCGTCGTGGCGGAGGAGGAAGCGGCCCACCTGGTGGCCGTAGTAGTGGTGGAACAGGCCGTCGGCGACCGGGGAGTCGCCGTTGGCGATCTCCAGGCGGATACGGCTGCCCCTGGGGAACCGGTAGGAGGTCGGCCAGACCTCGATCTCGTAGCGCACGACGCTCCCCGGCTCGACCGGCTGCGGCGGGTCGGTGCGGTGGGAGGCCTTCAGCCAGCCGCGGGTGACCGTCGCGGCGGGCGGCGGCACGTTCGGGGCGAACATGCGCATGAGGATCCGCTTGAGCTTCGGGACGGCCTTCTGCTCGGAGATCTTGACGTGGAAGTCGGTGTCCGCCCGGTCCGACTGTGCGTACAGCACCAGGGTGATCTTCCCGGTGACCTCGGTGTCGCGTTCGAGGGGCGGCGTGGTGAAGGTGAGGATGCCGCGCGTGGGCTGCGGGATGCCGTCCGTGACGACGGTCGTGCCCACCGTCCACTCGGGGTTGGGGTAGTCGTAGACGGTCGGCCGGCCGGCCGGCGAGACGGGCGGGGTGGTGGTGAGGCTGCCGTCGTTGAGTGAGCGGACGGCGTGTGCGCGCTCGGGCTGCAGGTAGAACGGCGTCGGCACCGCGCGCAGGGGCGGCCATTCGGATTCCGGCCGCGGCCGGCGCTCGGTGTTGCCGACCTGGATCCGGACCGGTGGGCCGTCCATGACGCCGTTGTCGATGCCCTTGAGCCAGTAGTCGTACCAGGGGCGGACGTAGGCGTCGAGGAACTCGGGCTGGTAGTAGCGCTCGTGGCTGTCGGTGCCCGCGAGCACGACGAGGCGCTTGTCGGTGCCCTTGAGCCGCTCGTGGCCGTCGAGCTGGCCGCGCAGGTGCAGACCGACGCTGGACCACCAGGCGATGTTGAGGACGGGGACGTCGATGTCCTCCACCTTCACCGCTCGCTCGTCCCACCAGTCGTCGAAGTCGGGCCGCCCCAGGGTCATGCCGATGACGTCGGCGGTGGCGCCGGGCCGGGGCGGGGTGCCGCCGCCGATGGCGGCGGAGGCGCGGAGGTTGTCGGTCGACCAGAAGTTGAGGAACCCCATGGAGTAGACCCCGCCGTGGTAGACCGCGTCGTGGTAGAGGTCGGTGAACGCGTTGTAGACCAGCGCGCAGGTGAGGTGCGGCGGGCGCTGCGCGGCGGCCAGCCACTGGTTCACGCTGTAGGCGCTCTCCCCGACCATCGACACCCTCCCGGTCGACCACGACCGGGAGGCGATCCACTCGACGGTGTCGTGGAAGTCGCGCTGCTCGGCGGGCCCGAACAGCTCGAACTCTCCCTCGGACCTGCCGGTGCCGCGCTGGTCCGCGACCACGACCGCGTAGCCGTGGCCGGTCCAGTACTCGAGCGGACCGGTCTCGATGAACCGGAACATCGACACGGCCGGCAGGTACAGCAGGTCCTTCTGGTACGGCGCCACCGCGTACAGCGCCGGGAACGGGCCGTCCCCGTCGGGCAGGTACACATCGGCGCAGATCTCGACACCGTCGAACGCCGTGATCCACTCGTCTTTGAACGTGAGCATGACGAACTCCTAATTTCCTCGCATGTGGAAACTAGTTTCAGCGTATGATGAAACTGCTGGAAACGGAAAGTCCCCTCTTGGAAGCGCTACGGAAGGTGATGCGGTGTGACTGGGCGAGGCCCCCGGGGAGAACGCGGAGAGCAGGCGGACAGGATCCTCGCCGCCGCCCGCAGATCCTTCGCTGCCCGCGGCTACGCCGCGACGTCGCTGCGGTCGGTCGCCCAGGAGGCCGGCGTCGACCCCGGCCTGGTGCACTACTACTTCCGCAGCAAGACCGGACTACTGGAAGCGGTCATGCAGCCGCCCGAGGAATTCGGCGCAGCCGTCGCCGCCGCCGCCGAGCAGCCCCTCGACCGGCGTGGACGCGCGTTCGTGGAGGCGAACCTCAGCCTGTGGGAGGACCCCGCCTCAGCCGAGATCCTGCGGGCCATCATCCTCACCGCCGCCCAGGAACCCGCCGCCCTGCAACGCCTGAGGGAGCTGTTCTCCGAGCTCGTCCTGGCCGCCGTCTCCCACAGCCTGACCGACTCCGAACGCAACCTGCGGGCCAGCCTCATCGCCACCCAGATGGTCGGCCTCGTCATGAACCGCTACATCTGGCAGGTCGGCAGCATCGCCACCCTCCCCGCCAGCGCCGTCGCCGACCTTCTCACCCCCACCGTCCAGCACTACCTCGCCGATCCCCTGCCCACCGAACTCGGCAACACCTGAAGGCGGGCCCGAGGGACGGACGGGCCTCAGCGAGGGCCGTGCAGCTCCTGCTGCCACAGTGCGTCGCAGAGCAGGTCCAGGCCCTGGCGCAGGTGGCGCCGGTAGGTGCCGTACGGAAGGCTCAGGCGGCGGGCGGCGGCCTCCTGGGTGGGCGCACCGGAGAAGTAACCCGCCGTCAGGGCCTCGCGGGCGCGTACGCCGCGCGGCTCACGGGCGAGATCGTCCACGGCCTGGCGCAGCAGGGCGCGCAGCTCCTCGACGGGATCGCCGAAGTCGGCCGCCAGGCGGGTGCGCAGCAGGGCGCAGGCGGCGAAGGCGCCCGCATCACGCCAGTGCGCCAGGGCCTCGCGCACGGCCTGGTCGAACGCGGTGCGTGAGACGCCCGACGGCCCGGCCTGGGCGGGCACGGCCGTGGCCGATATGAAGTGGCGGAGCCAGGTCTCGACGGGCACCTGGCGCCAGTCGACGCCGAACAGGCCGTAGGTGTGCGCGCCGACCCGCGGTCGTGCACCGGTGTCGGTGAGGCTGCCCTTGACGCGCGCGGACCACGCCTCGGCGTCCCGCCAGACGGCGAAGCCGTACGCGCGACCGCGGGCACGGGCGGATTCCGCCTGGGCGCGGGAACTGCTCAGGTCGATGACACGCGAGGGGACCTGGTACCGCTCGGGGTAGACCGTGAAGCGGCTGATGCCGATGTGCTCGCCGGGGCGCACCGGCGCGGTGGCGTCGGTGTACTCCCATGCGGCTGCCACGACGGGATCGGTGGCCAGGTCCTCGGGGTCGGCAGGGGCGGGCAGGGCGAGGCGCGCGGTGAACGCCACGATGCGGCCCGTGCTCACCAGACGGTAGACGCTGAAGGCCTGGGGCTGGCGCTGCGCCCAGTAGCGGACCAGCTCTGCGGAGGCCGGGCCCTCGGTCTGCGCGGCCATGCGCAGCACGACATCGAGGTCGTCCGGGTGCAGCGGCCGGTCGTGCACCTCGTCCTCACGGGACCAGGTGCGCAGACGCGCCACGATCTCCCCGTCCCGGAAGAGGTAGAAGAGCTCGTCGGTGACGGTCCAGACGCGGTCGTCGGGTGCCTCGCGCAGCAGACGCAGGTACTCCTCGGCCAGCCGCTGGCGCATCGTCACGAAGGCGTTGGGGGCCCGCCAGCGCAGGTCGGCGGCCAGCGTCTCGCGTGCGGCGTCGTGCGGGTGGAGCCCCCGGTGGGTGGACTCCATGAAGGGCAGGTCCCTGAGCCAGGCGAAGAGCAGGTGGGCGTCCTCGCCGGGCAGCACCGAGGCG
>NZ_JBFBJZ010000112.1:0-14257 GCF_040686255.1 Kitasatospora sp. NPDC085879
CGCATTTTCTCCCCCTAAAAAATGTCTACCCGGGTCCACCCGACTACCGCTGGGGCGGGGCGCGGCGCCCCGCCCCGGGGCGCCGCGCCGGGGAGTGCGCGCCTCAGGTGACGATGACGCCGATCTTCGGTGCGGGCTCGTTCTGGTAGCCGGACGGGCCGAGGTTCTTCTTGACGGCCGCCTCCCAGGAGCCGTCCGCGACCATCTTCTCCAGGGCGGCATTGATCTTCGCCTTGAGCTCGCTGTCCTTCTGGACGCCGATGCCGTAGTTCTCGTTGCTCATCTTGAAGCCGCCGAGCTTGAACTTGCCCTTGAACTCCGGCTGCGAGGCGTAGCCGGCAAGGATCGAGTCGTCGGTGGTCAGCGCATCAACGACCCCGTTCTCCAGGCCGGTCAGGCACTCCGAGTAGCCGCCGTACTCCTGCAGCTGCGCATTCGGGGCGATCTTGGTCTTGACGTTCTGCGCGGAGGTGGAGCCGGTGACGGAGCAGAGCTTCTTGTTGTTCAGGTCCTCGGGCTTCGTGATGGAGTTGTCGTCGGCCCGGATCAGCACGTCCTGGTGCGCCAGGAGGTAGGGGCCGGCGAAGTCGACCTTCTCCGCGCGGGCGGGCGTGATCGAGTACGAGGCGGCGATGAAGTCGACGTCGCCGCGCTGGAGCAGCGTCTCGCGGTCGGCGCTCTTCGCCTCCTTCCACTGGATGTTGCCGGGGTCGTAGCCGAGCTCCTTGGCGACGTATGTGGCCACGTCGACGTCGAGGCCCGTGTACGTGCCGTCCGGGGTCTTCAGCCCGATGCCGGGCTGGTCGAACTTGATGCCGACGGTGACCTTCTGGTCGCCGCTGGCGCCGCTGCTGGCGCCGCCGCCGTCCGATCCGCAGCCGGCGGCCGTCAGGGACAGCCCGAGCGCAACCGCAGCGGCGAGGGTGACCTTGCGAAGTTCCATGGTGATCGTTCCTTGTGCTCGCGGGTCAGTGGTGCAGGATCTTCGAGAGGAAGTCCTTGGCCCGCTCGCTGCGCGGGTTGCCGAAGAACTGATCGGGTGTCCTCTCCTCCACGATCCGGCCATCCGCCATGAAGACCACACGGTTGGCGGCCGATCGGGCGAATCCCATCTCGTGGGTGACGACGACCATGGTCATTCCCTCGCGCGCCAGCTGCTGCATCACCTCCAGCACCTCGTTGATCATCTCGGGGTCGAGCGCGGACGTCGGCTCGTCGAAGAGCATGATCTTCGGTTCCATGGCCAGCGCCCTGGCGATCGCCACGCGCTGCTGCTGGCCGCCGGAGAGCTGCGCCGGGTACTTGTCCGCCTGCGAGGCGACGCCCACCCGCTCCAGCAGCCGGCGCGCCCGTTCCTCGGCGGCCTTCTTGTCCTTCTTGCGGACCTTGACCTGGCCGAGCGTGACGTTGTCGAGCACGGTCCTGTGCGCAAAGAGGTTGAACGACTGGAAGACCATGCCGACGTCCGCCCGCAGAGCCGCCAGCTCGCGGCCCTCGGCCGGCAGCGGCCTGCCGTCGATGGAGATCTCCCCGGAGTCGATGGTCTCCAGGCGGTTGATGGCGCGGCACAACGTGGACTTCCCGCCGCCGGACGGGCCGATGACGACCACGACCTCACCACGGGCGATGGTGAGGTCGATGTCTTGGAGGACGTGGAGATCGCCGAAGTGCTTGTTGACGTTGCGCAGCACGACCAGATCGCCCGCGGTCGGGGTGGGTGTTTCCTTCGTCACGGCGGCTCCACTCGTCGGCTTCATGGTCCGCCGCCCGCACCGCGGCCGCACGCCGACCCGCGGGGACCCGTAGGGACGCGGTTTTGCCCCCGGCGCCCCTGACGGGACCCCTACGGCCAATCGCGGGCCGGCACCGCGACGGCGGCTGCCCCCTTCCCCGGCGCCCAGGAACAGGGCGACGAGGCGGCTCTTCAACCGGCGGTGGCGCTCCTCGTACTCGCTCCTCAGCTCCCGGCAGCGCCGCGCGACGTGCGTGACGGCCAGGCGGGAGACCTGCAGGCCCTCTTGGGCGTAGGCCTCGGCGACTTCCCCCGGCTCACCGGTCGTGAGCCAGCAGCTCAAGGAGATCCGCGCCTTCGACCCGCAGCGGCAAGGACACCGGCGCCCCGTTGGTCCTGCTGCACACCGTGCGCACACAGGCAGAGCACTTCCGCTTCCTGGTCCCGCTGATCGCGGACCAGTACACCGCGTACGCCCTGGACCTGCCGGGAATGGGCTACTCCGAGATCGTGCCCGGCGCCTCGTACGACGAGCCCGCGATGCGCACGGGCGTCGAACGGCTGCTGACCGAACTCGACCTCCACGACGTGACGCTGGTCGGGGAGTCCATGGGGGCGGTCCTCGCCCTGAGCACCGCAGCCGATCTGCCGGAGCGCGTCCGGCGCGTCGTCGCGGTGAACCCCTACGACTTCCGCGGTGGCATCGCCCGGTCCGGCCTCCTCGCCCGTCTCGTCGTCAGCGGTGTCCTGGCCCCGGGGGTGGGCCCGGTGATCGCCGGAGTGGAGCCCAAGGCCGCCCTGCGCAGGATCCTGCAGGGCGGCCTGGGCGACAAGAGCGCCCTGAGGGAGGACTACGTGGAGGAGCTCCTCAAGGTCGGAGGCCGTCCCGGCTACCCGGTCGTCGCGCGGGCGGTGTACCAGAACCTGTCCAGCCTCATCGCGGCCCGTCCGCGCTACCGCGACGTCAAGGCCCCTGTCCATCTCGTCTACGGGAGACGGACTGGTCCCGGCCGTTGGACCGGGAAGCCAACCGGGCGCTGCTGCCCGCCGCCGACTTCACGCAGGTTCCCGGGGCGGGTCACTTCATCGCGCTGGAGCGGCCGGACATGGTGGCCGACCTGCTGAACGCGGTCGCGTAGCCGAGCCGGCAGTGCCGCAGGCACACCATTCCAGCTTGGGGCTGTCGGACTGTTACTCCCCGTGCTGTGCGGTCGTGTCCACCGTGCCCCAGTCGGGCACGGCGTTGGCTGGCTGCGCCCGGCGGTTTGCCGGTTCCGCCGGGGCGTGGCTGTCAGGGCCCGTCGTAGACGGCGATGATGCGGCCGACGACTCCGCCTTTGCGGAGTCGTTCACGGCATTGGGGATCTCGGCCTGAACGGCCACCCTTGGGACAGACGCCCCGAAGGCGGAGTCCGTCACTGGCATCTCCCGCTCTCCCCTGCCAACGGGTCCGGGCCACGGACGGGTCTGGCCTACGCGCGCAGCGTGCTCGCCGCCCGAGCTGGCCTGGACGATTGGCTGTCGGAGGAGGTCTTCCTCGTGGTGTGTGAGTTGTTGATCAACGCCTACCAGCACACGGCCAGCCCGCTGTGTGTGGACCTCGATGTCGCCGGCGGGTGTGTCACGGTGTCGGTGACCTGCCCGAGCACGGTCCCGCCGGCCCTGCTTCCCTTCTGTCCGGAGCGGCCCCACAGCCAGGGCTCCACATCGTGGACCGGCTGGCCGCCGGATGGGGCGTGACGCTCCGGCCGGACGGCAAGACCGTGTGGGCGACCCTGCCCGCGCCGTAAGCCGCACCGCCCGCGGCCACAGGGCCGGACCCGCGGCAGAAATCACCCGCCGAGGGTGCTCCGGCCGGCAGATCCGACCTGGCCCGTCTCCGCACGATCCGCGCGGAGACAGATCACCGGGCCGATGACCTTGGGGGAAATGCCACCTTTTGGGTAGTTTGGTTGAAGGTTTGCCGAACCCCGTTGGAGGCTGTCGTGGCCGAACCCGAGCTGACGCCGGAGGAGATCGCCATGGTCCGCGAGTACGTGGAGATCCCGCCCGGCGTCACGATGGACCGCGTGGACGTGCAGCGGGCCCGGCTCGCGAAGGCGGTGGGCGGATGGTTCCGTAAGGCCGGCCCCGGCCTGTACGAGATCGTCACCGAGGCGCCGCGCCCCGGCAGGCACCACTCGGACCCGGACCTGCCGTAGCGACAGACACCGGGCCGGTACTGGCCGACCGGCCGCACCCTTTGGTCGGGCCGCACCTGGGGCAGGGTCGGCAGTGCGGCGGCGGGTGGGAGGATCGTGGCGGCTCCCCGGGTTCATGCATTGTCTCCCGGGGAGCCGCTGTTCGTTCGCCCTGTGCGGCCGGCTGCGGCCGCCGCCCGGGGTGCTGACCGCGCCTGGTGACGCGAGGACGTCAGGCGTCGGAGTAGCTGAGGTCCCCGACGCTCCAGGCGCTGATGTCTTCGATGGCGATGCGATACATGCCGCCGGTGTGGGGCAGCCCGAAGTCGCCCTGCAGGATCTTCGCGCGGTGGAGGTGGAGGTGGGTGGGCCGCGCGGGAGGGCCGTCGGGGGGCGGGGCGAAGAGGGCGGCGAACGGCTTCAGGTGATCGGAAGCCTGGAGGACCTCCGCCACCCGCTCCCACCACAGCTCCACCGGGGCGAGCTTGCCGGTGATCACCGCGCCGGGGACCACCACGGTCAGGGACATCTGATTGCTGTGCTCGGACTCGACCATCGCGGCGATGTCGACGAGCAGCCCGTCAGGGTTCGACATGACACCAAAGACTAAGGCACAGCTGTCGACGTACGGGTGCCCGCCCCGAGGCGGTGAGTGCGAGGGGTGCGGGTGTGTCATCGGCCCGAGGGCCGGACTCCGCCCCGCGCCCGTGGCAGCGGGCCGCTGCCCGCAGGTCAGGTGTGGGCCTGTCCAGCCACACCGTACGCGAACGCGCTGCCGCCTACGGCCGTCCGATCAGCACCCGCCGCAGCGCGAGAAGCGGCCCTGCGGACTGATCTCGACGGGTCCACCCGTGGGGCGCCACCCGATTCCCAAGGTGATCGCGATCCCGCCGGCCCGATGTGTGGAGCCTGTTCACGCGGGGCCGACCGGGCGCGACGCACCCCCACTGCCCTGTCGCTCCGGTCAGGTCCGGGAGACGTCGATCTTCTCGTTGGCGAGGCGAATGAGTTCCCTCGCGAACGTGCGGTGGATCGAGAGGAGGACGATCACCGTCGAGCGAAATCCCGTGCGGTGCCGGAATTCGAATCGGCGGAAGGACGTGAGGATTCCCGTCGCACCGGCCTCCTGGACCATGGCCACGTCACACCACGCGACCGCGTCCCGAACGCGGCCCAAGAGACCGGTCACGATCACGCCGTCCTCGTGGAGGTAGCACTGACGGATGCCAAGCAAACCGGCCAGCCACCGCCAGGAGAACGCGATGCCGTAGACGGCCATCGTTACTCCTCCCGCGACTTGGTGCGGCGCTCCGAGCGCGGCCTCCCGGCGGGTTCCTCGTCCCGGTCCTGCGTGCGCTGCCGGATCGTGTCCGTCACCGTCTCGACCGCACCGGTAAGCGCGCCCTTGCTCTTCCCGCGGGCGCCGCCCTCGGTCAAATCGCCGGGCAGGTCCGTCAACCGGGACGGAGCCCGGCGCCCGGACTCCAGGTCCAGCCGGTTGCACGCCTCCGCGAAGCGCAGGTACGTGTCCACGCTGGCCGCCACGACCCGCGCGTCGACTTTAAGGATCTCGATCCCCACCAGGGACACCCGCACGAAGACGTCGATGACCAGACCGCGATCAAGGATCAGCTCCAGGACGTAGTACAGCGTGCCGGTACTTCCGCCTCCGGCCGCGTGAGCACCTCCCCCGCTTTGCGGCACCACAGTCATCGCGCCTCTCCTCTCATCGGACGCTCCGCCAGGCGCACCGAGATCCGCCCCGAGATAGGCCAGCGAGCCAACGCGTCGGTGTCCCTGTGCTGCGCGCGTATACCCGGCACGGCTCCGCCGAACAGCAAGCCGGTAAACCTGCGGACGAGCGCCGCACGCCGTGCCCGCCAGGAGCGGGTCCGGTCCAGCCTTGGAGCAGCCGTCGACGTCCACGTTCAGCGCTTCCTTCACCTTCAGTGATCTTCATCGATTGACGACCGGGCCCGGTGGTACGCGCAGTCACAGCAGGACGCGGTCGAGCACGTCGCCTGCACGGCCGTCGGACTCGGCGTCGACTGCGAGCCGGAGAAGCTGCCAGGCTACGTCTACACGGGGTCGCCGGACGCGCTGGAGGAGCTCCGGGCGGAGGCCGACACGGCTGCGGAGGCCGGGCTGGACGCCGTGTTCACCGAGGAGACCGGTCTGCCGTTCCGAGTGGCAGGAGCCGTGCGGGTGGCGGACCAGGCGCAGTTCCACCTGCGCAGATATCTGCTGGCACTGGCCGAGGACCTGGCCGCCGAGGGTGGTCTGGATCTTCGAGCACTCCCGGGCGACCGGACTCGGTGAGGGCCGCCCGTGCCGGATCACCACCGAGAATGGCACGGTGGTGACGGCCCCCGAGGTCGTGCTAGCCACTACCCGGTCTTCGACCGGGCGCTGCTGTTCGCACGCCTGCGGCCGGTGCGGGACCTGGTCGTCGCCGGCACTGTACCGGCGGACGCCGACCCGCAGGGCATGTACGTGACGCCGGAGCACCGCACCCGCTCGGTGCGCACGGCCCCGTACGCGTAGGACCGGTGGCTGCTGATCGTCACCGGCGAGAAGTTCGCCCCGGGCAGCAGTGGGGAGCGGCGCCGCCACTGGCGGACTAGGCCCGCGAGCGGTTCCCGGACCTGCGGCCCACCCACCGTGGGGCCGCACAGGACAACTCCACCACCGAGGGTGTTCCGTACGTCGGCCGCTTCCACGTCGGCACGCAGCACGTCCACGTGGCGACCGGCTTCAACGGCTGGGGCATGAGCGGGGCGTGATGGCCGGCCGGCTGCTGGCCCGTGTGATCACCGGCGGGGAGCCGCGGTGGGCGCCGCTGCACGACCGCCGGAGGTTGAATCCGTGGCGCGAGGCACCCGCGCTGGTGAGGTTCCAGAGCGAGGTGGCCCGGCACCTGGTGGGTGACTGGACCGGTGTGCCGTCCATCCCGGACGACCAGGACCTCGGACGGGGCGAGGGCACGATGGTGCGGTTCCGGGGCCACCGGGTCGCGGTCTGCCGTGAACGAGAGGGCGGGCCGCACACGGCGGGTGCACGGTGCGCCCACCTGGGCTGCCCCGTGCACTTCAACGACGCCGAGGAGAGCTGGGACTGCCCCTGCCACGGCTCCCGCTTCGCGCCCGACGGCACGGTGCTGCAGGGTCCGGCCACCCGGCCTCTCGAGCCGCTCGACATCCCTCCTCCGGATCGGTGACACGCCCGGCCTTCGGGTGTCGGCCTCAGTGGGCCAGGCCGGTCAGGGCGAGGAACTCGCCGCGGGACCGGGCGTCGTCGCGCAAGGTGCCGAGCAGGGTCGAGGTGACGGTGCTGGACCCGGTGGCCTGGACGCCGCGCAGGGTCATGCAGGTGTGCTCGGCCTCGATGACCACGCCGACCCCCTTCGGGGCGAGGTGTTCCTGGAGCCAGTCGGCGACCTGTCGGGTCGCCGGGGCCGGGTGGCAGGCTTCTCGCCGTCCGGACGGCCCGTTTCGGGCCCATACGATGCTCGTCGGCCGGGCAACGCGGTAAAGGGGCTGCCCAGCAGCCGTGTGAGCTCGTGGCCGGCCCGACGGGGGCGTGTCTCGGCGACGGGTGAAAACTGACCGCTGAACGGCGGATCAACGGTGACCCACCTCGCGATCGTCTGATCATCCTGATCTTCATTGAGGGTCAGGAGGAGAGGGTGATTTCCGTGGGCGGGAGCTGGAGCGCCACAAGGCGCCGGCGGCGTGTCCGAACCTGCGCAGCGACCGGGTGATGCCGGCGTCGGTGGGCGCCTGTGATGCGGCGGAGGCGGGGTGCCGGCTCATCGCCACCGGTGGTGGTCAGTTGTCAGCCAGCGCGGGGCCGTGGCGGCCGGGGAGAGCGCGAGGGCGCAGGCGATGGCCAGCCACGCGACGCCCACGCCGGTGAGGCCGTAGCGGGGCATCAGCAGCAGGCTGAGGGCCAGCAGCAGGACGGCGAAGGTGAGCTGCAAGCCGGTCAGGAAGACGAGGGCCACCACCTCCGGCCCGGCACCCGGCCGTGCCTTGGGTGGTCGGCGCAGATGGCGGGTGACCACTGGCAGGAGCGGGCGCCGGTGGTGGGCGTGGAATGGGCTCGCAGCGTGTTCGCTCGCGAGGAGGAGTCCGGGCGGCGTGGTGCTGCATCGGCGACGAACAAGGCGAGCCGGTGGGTACAGGTCAGCTGGAGCGGGTCATCGACCGGCGGCCGGGGTGCGCGGCCCAGTCGAGCAGCCGGTCGGCGGCCCAGGTCGTCACCAACCTGTCCGAACGCAGGCCAGCGCGCGCCGCACGGGCGTAGCCGGAGGACTGCCAGTGGAGCTGCTCGGGGGCGTGAGCGTCGGTGTCCACGGCGAAGAGGCAGCCCGCTTCGGCTGCTTGACGGAGCAGGTCGTCCGGCGGGTCGCGCCGCTCGGGCCGGCAGTTGATCTCCACCGCGATGCCGTTCTCGGCGCAGGCGGTGAACACGGCCTGCGCATCGAAGAGGGACTGCGGGCGGCCGCGGCCGGTGACGATCCGGCCCGTGCAGTGACCAAGAACGTCCACCAGCGGGTTACGCACCGCCGCGACCATGCGGGTGGTCATCGGGCCAGGCTCCGATCGGAGCTTTGAGTGCACCGACGCCACCACGATGTCGAGACGGGCGAGGAGGCCCTCCTCCTGGTCAAGAGTGCCGTCCTCCAGGATGTCGCACTCGATTCCGGTGAGCAGCCGGAAGCCGGGACCGAGCCGGGTGTTGAGATCGGCAACGACCTCGATCTGCTGTCGCAGCCGGTCCGGGCTGAGACCGTGGGCGATGGTGAGCCGCGGCGAGTGGTCGGTCAGGACGGCCCACCTGTGGCCCAGCGCGCGGGCGGCCTGCGCCATCTCCTCGACCGGGCTGCCGCCGTCCGACCAGTCCGAGTGCATGTGGCAGTCGCCTTCGCTCGCCTCCACCAGCAACCAGCCCGGCGTCGCGGCCGGCCCGATCTCCGCCTCCAGGCGAGCGAGGTAGGTGGGCGTCTCGCCGATCGACGCCTGGGCGATCACCTCGGCGGTCACCGGGCCGACACCGCGCAGGCGCCTGGCCTCCTGCGCGTCCACCAGACCCGGCGGCATATCGCGGACGGCGTCGGCCGCCGTGTGGAAGGCCCGAACCCGGTAGGGGGAGGCGCCACGCCACTCCAGGAGGAAGGCGATGCGGCGGAGCGCTTCGACCGGATCCATACCTTCAGTCTTCGCTACGCGGCCGACGTGCACCATGTGGTCGCGCCGGCAGCCGCTGACGGCCGGGAGCGAACCCTGCCTGCCCCTGCCTCGGAGGCGCCCGGTCACGCGGTCGGCCGCGGCACCACGCGGGCTGCCGCGGACGATGGGCGGTCCTGGCGGGCCCCTGGCATCCGGGGCGGCGTGTTCCACCGCCCGCCCCCGGTCGGCCCGTTTGACTGGCCTGGTCTGCTCACCGGCCGAGCCAAGGGGAGCACGTGCAGGCGCACAGGAGCAGCGCGCGGCGAAACAGCCGGGCGCACCGGCAGTTGTCGGCGCCAGCGGCACACCCGGCATCCTGCAGGCAACGGATTTCGGCGCGGGTGCGCTCGTCGGACGGTCGCGGGCCCGCGGTGGCGAGGCCATGAGCAGCGAGGGCTCAGTGCGCCGTTGCCGGGAAGCGTTCCCAGACCCGGTGCGTGCCGAGCTGCTCCACCAGGGCGGAGACGGCCTGTGCCGCGTCGGTCTCGGTGAACACGCCGGGCGCTTGCGGATCGACCCCCGCCGCCGCCCACAGGCTGCGGGCATCCGCAAGGCCGGCGAGGGGTTTGGCGTGCCGGTAGGCCTCGTTGACCAGGAGAACGGCGCGGGAGTCGAGGGCCGGTTGGCCGCCGGCGACGGCGCCGGATTTGGCGTCCCGGGCGCCGTGGTCGTCGGCGCCGCGCGTGGGCGCGCCGGCCACGAGGAGGGCGTCGAACTCGACGGACCGGGCCGCGGCGTAGGTCCGCTGCACGGCGAGGTCGTCCGCCGGCGGCGCTCCGGTGGGTGCGATGATCAACGGCATCAGCCCGGCGTCGCGTGCGGCCTCCCGCAGCTGCCGCACCACGCCCGCGTCGCTGGTGGTGGCGGTGAGGATGCCGAGCACCCGGCCGGTGGCCGGCCACCGCTGCCCGACCTGGGACAGCGCCGGGCTCGGCGCGGCTTGGACCACGCCGCTGGCTGGCGCCTGGGGGGCGGGCAGGCCGAGCCCCTGGGCGACCTGGCGGCAGAGCCCCTCGTCGACCCGCGCCAGGACTTCCAGGACCCGCTCCTTGATGGCCTGCTCGTAGACCTTGGAAAGTTCGAACGTGTAGGCGGCGATGACGTGTTCGCGCTCGACGGGGCTCAGGCTGAGCCAGAACAGGCGCGGCTGGCTGAAGTGGTCGGCGAACGACGCGGGCGCCTCGCGGATCTTGGCCGCGGCGGCGATCGGGACGGGGTGTTCGATGAAGGCGTGCTCGCCCGGCCCGGCGAAGAACGGGCAGCCGCCGTCCAGCGAGTTCGGCTTGTAGGGGGCGACGCCGGAGTGCACGGCGTCCTGGTGGAAGCCGTCACGCAGCATGTCGTTGATGGGCGCGTGGGGGCGGTTGATCGGGATCTGCGCGAAGTTCGGGCCGCCGAGCCGGGTGATCTGCGTGTCGAGATAGGAGAACAGTCGGCCGGCGAGCAGCGGGTCGTCGGTGACGTCGATGCCCGGGACGAGATGGCCGGGGTGGAAGGCGACCTGTTCGGTCTCGGCGAAGAAGTTCGTCGGGTTGGCGTTCAGGGTGAGCAGGCCGACCGGCTGAACCGGGGCGAGTTCCTCGGGGACGATCTTGGTGGGGTCGAGCAGGTCGATGTCTGCGAACGTCTGCTCCGGGGTGTCGGGGAAGGTCTGGATGCCGAGCTCCCACTCGGGGAAGCAGCCGGCTTCGATGGCGTCCGCGAGATCGCGGCGGTGGAAGTCCGGATCCGTGCCCGCGATCAGCTGTGCCTCCTCCCAGACCAGGGAGTGCACGCCGCCTTCGGCTTCCAGTGGAACTTCACCAGCGTGCTCGCGCCCTCCGCGTTGACGAGGCGGAAGGTGTGGACGCCGAAGCCTTCCATCATGCGGTAGGAGCGGGGAATCCCCCGGTCGGACATGTTCCACAGAGTGTGGTGGGTGGCCTCGGTGTGCAGGGACACGAAGTCCCAGAACGTGTCATGGGCGGACTGGGCCTGGGGGATCTCCCGGTCCGGGTGCGGCTTGCCGGCATGGATGACGTCGGGGAACTTGATCGCGTCCTGGATGAAGAACACCGGGATGTTGTTGCCGACCAGGTCGAAAACTCCGTCGGTGGTGTAGAACTTCGTCGCGAAGCCGCGGGTGTCCCGGACCGTGTCGGCGGAGCCACGCGAGCCGAGCACAGGGGAGAACCGCACGAACACCGGTGTCTCGACCCCTTCGTGGAGGAAGGCGGCCTTGCTGACGCCGGTGGCGGTGCCGTAGCCGCGGAACACGCCGTGGGCGGCCGCGCCCCGGACGTGGACGACCCGCTCGGGGATCCGCTCGTGGTCGAAGTGCATGATCTTCTCGCGCAGTTGGTGGTCCTGCAGCAGCACCGGACCGCGGGGGCCGGCCTTCAGCGAGTGGTCCGAGTCCGGCAGCCGAACGCCCTGGGCGGTCGTCAGGTAGCCGCCGTTCTGCGAGGCCGCGTCTGCGGGCGCTCCGGTGTCCCGCCCGGTGGCGGACAGCGGGGCGGGCGCCCGCTGATCCGGCTTGGGAGGCAGTGGCGCCCTCGGTTCGGTGGGTTCCGCTACCTGCGGCGGCTCGGCGCCCGGGGCGCCGGGCACCCGCGGTCGCTGCCCGGATGGGATGCCTTCCGCGGCCTCGACCACCTTGTCCACGATCTTCTTCACCGGTCCGGGCTCCGCCACGTCGTCCTCCTCAGGGTTCCTGTAACCCATGCCGGGTAACCCCGGATCCCCGCCGCCAAACGACTCGCCGCGCAAACGACTCGCCGCGCAAACGGGTGGCGTCCCGGCCGCGCGCCCCGCACCGCGGCAGGGCTGCCTGCGGCGGTTCGTTACGCCAGGACCTGACCGAGTGGTACCTCACCGCGTCGCCCGCCGGCACCGACGCCCTCCTTGCCATCACGACCACGGCGGCACCGCCCGGACCAGACCGGGCACGGGCTGTTCATGGTCCGGCGCCTGTCCACCGCCTGGGGCCACCAGGCGCACCCCAACGGCAAGACGGTCTGGGCCGAACTCCATGGCCCCGGCTGCCGCTGAGGGACCAGCCGCGCAGCGAGCAACTCCGCCACTGCACGACACGGCAAGCCACGGCCGACGCAAGCGCCGAGCCGGAAAACCCACCGGTATACCGCGCCAGCGGGGTTCATGATCATCGCCTCGGTCTCGCCGAGCCCCGGCGCGGCTACCGCGCTCTGACGGCGCCTGTCTGCCTGGCGAGCCCTCCATCACAGCTGCCAGAACGTCCTCGGACCGGTGGGCGCCCGCCGTCGGAGGTTTGACGGGCGCCTGGCAACGCGGCGGGCCCGCCGGTGACCGACCGGAACGGGTGCGGCCGGGGAAACGGCGCGAGGCGCGCCGCGGCGTCCCGCCCCACCCGCGGTGGCAGCGTCTCGTCGCGACAGCGGTCGCCGGTCGGCCGTGCGTTCAACGGGCTCGCTGCGCCGGAGCACACTTCCGGCACGATCCTGGCGGAGATCCCACCAGGTCGGCGGTCCCCACCTTCGCCGCTGCTGGGGACCGCCCCGACCCCGACGCTACGGGGTGCTCGCCCGCATGGCCGTGGGAAGCCGGCTGGTGGACAGTTCGGCAGCCAGCGCCGCAGCCTGCGCATGATCGAAGCCACCCGTGATCTGCGCGGTTCCGGTGGTGATCGCGGACGTGACCCTGGGATGGGAGATGACAGCGCCATCCAGAACAATGGCAATCTGGTCGGCAGGATCGGTTCCGGCAGCCGACGCGGCGGTGAGATCCGCGAATGCCTTGCCGCCGCTGGCGGTGAAGGTCAGCTCCACCACCCAGCCGCCGGACAGCGGGCTGTCGAAGGCCACCGCCTTGGCGATCTGGGCGCCGTCCACGACCGCCGCGCCGAGGACGAACGCACTGGCGCCACCACCAGCCGCAGCCGGCTCCCGGCCACAGGCCACCATCTCCGCGACGGGCTCGGGCGCGGCCGACCGGGCAGCGGCCCGCGCACAGTCGAGTGCGGAGAACTGCTGCCGAAGCGACTCCGGCACGGTACCGACGACCGGCGCACCCGAGGTGGCGACCGCCACCACTGGACGGAAGGAGAGCGCCCCGCGGCCACCCAGGACGGACAATTCCTTCTCCGCCTCGCCCCCGGCGGAGACCCGGACCGCCGAACCGTCCACCTCCGCCGTCACACGGTCCAGGCCACTGGCCTCGGCGCGACGCCGCAGGATGTCGGCCGCGATTCTCAACTGGGCGTCGTTCAGCGGCTCGTCCGGCGTGTACAGCACGGCGGAACGATGCTCCGGGGTGGAGCCGTCCACCATCGTCCCCGAACAGGCCGCCATCCCCGGGACGGCCAGCAGCAGAGCGGTCAGTCCGGCGGCCGCCCGAACGGCGGGCCCGGTGGCGCGGTTGGTCAACATCATGCGGCCAGTCTGGAACGCGACCGGGCGCGGCCCCCGGCCATTGACCCGACTGTGACTCGTCCGTAGCACAACCACGCCCACCCGATCCGCGGTTCTGCGGAGCGTCGGGTGGGCACGGAGCGCCGAGCCGGACTGAGCCTGCCGATACCGGGCCGTCGGACGCGCCCTCTGCCGGGTCCGCGGGGCCCGGCCGCCCGCACGGGATGGACAGCCGGGCCCGACCGGATGCGACTCCGTGCCAGGACACTAGCCGCAGGAGCACCGACACTGCGTCAGACACACCGATCGGCTTCCCGATCCACAGCCCCGGCGGTCGGGCCGGTCCCGCACCCGCACTGAACCGCTCGCGCTCCGGCTCGCCGCGCTGCGGACCGCGTCGAAGGCGACATCGCCGTCAGAGCGCGACGAGCGCCGAGGTCGACGTAAGCCGCCCGCCCGGCGAGCCGCCCCGGCGTATCCACCCCCTCGGCTACCGGCCCACCCCGCTCCGCGCCATCGAACCGGTCGGCCCTGGACGTCACGGCGACACAAGGCGGACAAGGGTGTCAGTGCTTTGCGGTGCTCGACGGCCTGCTTCAGGTCAGCCTTCGCCTGCTCCGCCCTGCCCTCGGGCCTCCAGGCGCTCGTTACTGACTGGGCTTGATTCGCTTTGACGGACACCCCTGATCAGGGGTGTCCGTCAAAGCGAATCAAGCCCGCGCCCGCCGCGTGAGCGGGCCGGGGCGC
>NZ_JBFBJZ010000113.1:0-13973 GCF_040686255.1 Kitasatospora sp. NPDC085879
CGGACCGGGCTCGCACGGCCCGACCACGGCCGTGTCCAACGTCCGAGCAGCCGTGTAACGAACAGCAAGCGTCATCGTGATTCCCGAGTCTCTTCGGTACGGGTGAGGCGGTAGAAGGCGGTCGCGGTGCCCGCGAGAATCGCCGAGGTCTCGTCGGCGGAGCACCCGTCGAGCAGTTCGTGCACAGTGGCGGCCCAAAGGTTCCAGCCGCCCGCGAGGTTCGCCACCGGCCAGTCCGAGCCGAACATCAGCCGCTCGGGGCCGAAGGCGCTCAGCAGGACGTCCCACACCGGCCGGATGTCGACGATGGTCCACCAGTCGTGGTCGGCCTCGGTGATCAGCCCGGACACCTTGCAGACCACCTGGGGATGCCCGGCCAGCCGGCGCAGCCGGCTCTCCCACTCCCTCAGTTCGCCGCCGGCGATATCCGGCTTGCCCGCGTGGTCGAGCACCTGGGGCAGGCCGGGGAAGCGCTCGGCCAGCCGGATCGCCTGGTCGAGCTGGTGGCTGCGCACCAGCACGTCGTAGCCCAGCCCTCGCTTCTCGACCGCCGCCAGGCCGCGTCCGACCTCGGCCCGCTGCAGCCACTCGGGGTCGGACTCGCCCTGGACCAGGCTGCGCAGCGAGCGGAGGTAGTTGCCGCCCGGTCCGGCGAGCAGCCGGTCGAGGTCGTCGCCGACCCCGGGGGACGTGAGGTCCACCCAGCCGACTACGGCGTCGATCAGCGGCTCCTGTGCGGCGAGCGCGAGCAGGTCCTCGGTCTCGGGCACGTCCGGGATGCACTGCACGACCACCGTGCTGTGCAGCCGGCGGCCAGCCACCTCCTGGGTGGCGGTGGCGCGCAGGTCGTCCGGGGTGAAGGTGCGGCGGATCGATTCCAGGCCGGGCTCGTCGAGCCACGACTGCGGGCGCCGGGCCAAGTCCCACAGGTGGTGGTGGGCGTCGATGAGCACGGGCGGCTGGGTGGAGGTCACGGGAGGCTCCGGGTGGGGTCGGTCTGGAGTGGGCGGGTCAGTCGGCGGTGGGCTGCTCGCCGGGCTCGCTCAGGTGCCAGACCTCGGGAAGGTTCGTCCACTGGCGGGAGTCGCCCCGGTCCGGGAAGGGCTCCTGGCAGGGGTCGGTGTGCGTCCACCACTCCTGGGTCACCGGGTCGGCCTCGAGCTCCGCGATGTCGGCGTCGAAGTCCTCGCCGTGGTACTCGTAGTACGCGAACAGCACGTCGCCGTGGAGGTAGATGCTGTAGTTGCGGATGTTCGCCCGGTGCAGCGCCGCCTCGACCCCGGGCCACACGGCGGAGTGGAGTTCCAGGTACTCCTCGCGGTGCTCGGGCCGGAGCTTGATGGTCTGAGCGAAGCGCTTCATGCGAATTCCTCCGACGTTTCGGCGTTCGGCACGTCGGCCGAGGTTCCGAAGGGCGAGCGGTAGCTGGGGGTACGGGTGCGGAGCTCCAGCCGGAGCGTCATCCGGATCCGGGTGGACGCGGGCAGCCGGACCGTCAGGTACGCGCCGGAACAGGCCGTCTCTGCCTCGCCGACCACCGGCTCGGTGTGACCGTAGTCGTACATGTCACCGATCCAGCCCTCGTCCGTACACGTCGTGTAGCGGACGGAGGTGATGGTGTGCTCGGCGAGAGCACCCGCCTGAATGATAATCGTCCGATCTTTGTCTGGCGAGAGGTTGACCAGTTCGACGGTGGTCGCCTCGGGGTCGATGGAGGTGACCAGGGCGGCCACGTCCTGCGGCAGCCCCGCGCGGCGGGCCTCGGCGTCGTGGTAGCGCAGCCGGGCCTGCTGGATGCTGCCGTTGTAGAGCACCTGGGGACCGCCCCAGGTCAGCTGGACCAGGGCCTCGGTGGCCACCGGGTTGCACTGCTGCCACACGTGGATGTCGGCCTCGTCCACGTCCAGGTCGCGGTAGCGGTCGATCCGCCGCAGCCGGTGGCGCACCTGCGCCTGCGCGGCGGCGAGGATCCGCTCGGGGTAGCCGGGGTCGTCGCCGGCGAGGAAGGCGAACCAGGCCTTCTCGTGCCCGGACTCCTCCTTGGCCCGGAACGAGCGCACGGTGCTCCAGTCGAGCGGGTCCGCCTCGCGCAGCTTCTCGATGCGGGCGCGGTCCTCCTCGGAGGCGCTGTGGTGCCAGAGCGCGATCGGCACCGGCAGGGTGACGGGGTTGTAGTCGAACCAGCCCGAGTCGTTGTGCCGGAACGGGAGGTGCAGCGTCGGCTTGTCGAAGTCCCCGGCGAGTTCGACCGCCCACTTGGCCGGGAGGCTGGAGTCCGCCTCGGCGTGCGGCATCAGCTTGGCCCGGGAGATCATCTCGTCGAGCGTGGTCCCGACCATCGAGAGGTAGTCGTCCTCGCCGGTGGACACCGCCGCGGCGAGGGCCGCCACGCAGGCCGCGTGGCCCACGCTGTGCCAGCCGTGCGGCCAGGACCAGCCGTAGTGGCCTCCGTACCAGCGGCCTTCGAGCCGGCTGCCGACCACGCCGTCCAGGCCGACGTTGTCCGGGAGGACGCCGCCGTTCGCCTCGGTGCGCTCCCGCCAGGCGCCGACGTACTCGACGATCCAGTCGCGGTAGCGCTGCTCGCCGGACAGGATCCAGGCGTTGAGCACCAGGCCGGCCACCGCGAGGTTGACCGCGGTGTCGCCGAAGCCCATCCGCTCGCGCATCTGCGCGCCGAGCCGCGGGTCCGAGTCGAGCGGGTACGGGCCGTCCTGCGCCTCGGGGAGCCATTCGAGCGGGTAGCCGTAAGTCGCCGCCTCCTTCTGCAGCCACGGGTAGACGTCGCCGTCGGACAGGCCCTGCCGGTCGGGGTCGCTGCCGTTGTGCGGGCGGGTGACGATGCGGTGCCCGGGGTCGTAGTTGCCGTGGACCGGGTCGACGTACAGCTCGGCGAACCGCAGGGCGCGCTCGGACCAGCGCTCGGGGTCGGCCATGCACAGGAAGTAGAGCAGCAGCAGGCTCTCGCCCTGGTGGAACCAGTCGTAGCCGCGCTCGTACTCGTCCTTGAGCATGTCCAGCTCGGTGAGGTGCTTGGTCACGCCCTCCCAGTGCTTCGCGCTGGCGGCCAGCAGGTCGTCGGCGCCGCCGAGCAGGTAGAGCTGGGGCCAGTTGAAGAAGACCTCGTAGAAGTCGTCCACACCGTCACGGGTGGTCAGCCGGCCGTTGTAGTTCAGTCGGCCGTCGGGGCCCGTGAAGTCCCGGGCGAACTTGCGCCAGCTGTGGTCGAGCAGGTCGAACAGCGCTCGCTGCGCCACCGCCCACCCGGGCGGTTCGAGCAGTGGTACCCCGGCCTGGATCTCGGGGAGGGGCGCCGGGGCGTCCCCGCCCGGCGAGGGATCGGTGGAGCTGTGAGACATGGGGAGGATCTCCGATCGGGGTGGCGCGAGCGTCATTCCTTGGTGGCTCCGGCGAGCATCCCGCTGACCAGGAAGCGCTGGGCGAAGAGGAAGACGACGAGTACCGGTGTGATGGCCACCAGCGTCGCGAGAGCCAGCTGCGGGCGCTCGATCGCGAGCGAACCGGCGGTCGGGTTGAACTGCGGCACGCTGGTGAGCAGGTTGCCGACGCCCACCTGGACCGGCATCTGGTCGCTCTCGGGGAGCATCACGTAGGGCAGGAAGTAGTTGGTCCAGTTGGCGACGAAGCTGAAGAAGCCAACGAGCGCGATGACCGGTGTCGCCAGCGGCAGTGCCACGAGGCGGAAGACGCCGAACTCGGAGCAGCCGTCGATCCGGGCGGCCGCCAGCAGGTCCTTCGGTACGGCGGTGGTGAAGTAGATGTACGTCAGGTACACGCCGAACGGGTAGAACGAGTACGGCAGGATGATCGACCACATGGTGCCGATCAGGCGTGCCGCGTTGAGCTCCAGGAACAGCGGCACCACCAGCGTGGCGGTCGGCATCAGCATGACGACCAGGGTGGAGACCAGCAGGGTCTTCCGGCCGCGGAACTCGGTCATGGCCAGCGCGTATCCCGCGGGCACCGACACGCAGAGCGTGATGACCAGGGAGATGACGGCGTACAGGGCGGAGTTGCCCAGCCAGAGCAGGATCGCGCCGTCCTGGAATCCACTCAGCGCGTGCCAGTTGTCCGCGAGCGCGCCCCAGGAGCCGAAGGAGAGCGGGTGGTCGTGGACCAGCTGCTGGTCGGTCTTGGTCGCCGCGAGGACGAGCCAGAGCACCGGCAGTACGAAGAACACCGCGAACACGGCCAGGACGGAGCCGGTCAGCAGCCGGTACGACGCGCGCCGTACGGGGCGGTGTCCCCACCGCGGCGCCCGGCGTGGCGCTCGGCTCGTGACGCTCGGTTCCCGTTCCGTGTTCGACGAGACGGCGACGTGAGTGGTTGGAGAATTAGTCGGCATCGAAGAACCTCGACCGTGCGACGAAGAGACCGGCGGCCGACACGCTGACGACCAGGAGCTCCATCGAGACCGCGGCGGCGCCGTTGATGTTGTTCATCTGGAAGGCGAAATCGTAGGTCAGCTGATTGAGCGAGTAGTCGCGACCGGCCACACCCACGCTGGCGAGGGAGAGCAGCTGCGGCTCGACGAAGAGCTGGGCACCGCCCGCGAAGGCGAGGATCACCATGTAGACGATCCACTTGCGGAGCATGGGGATCTGCACGTGCCAGGCGGTCTTCCAGGCGCCCGCGCCGTCGATCCGCGCGGCTTCCAGCACGTCCTGGGGAATGTTGTTGAGCGCGCCGTACATGACGACGATCCAGCCGCCCGCGCCGGTCCAGAACGCGATGATGGTGAACAGCACCGGCAGGTTGTCCGGTGCGATGACCGCGCCGAAGGTGTCGAACCCCAGCGCCCCCAGCAGCGAACTGACCGGACTCACCGTCGGGTCGAGTATGAACAGCCAGACCAGCACGCTCGCGGCGCCCGCCAGCGCCCCGGGGATGTAGTACAGGAAGCGGAGCGTCTTGCTGGCCCGCCCGGAGGACAGGCGGTGCAGCAGCAGCGCCAGGCCCACCACGAACACCACCAGCGAGACCAGCCAGAACAGCAGGTAGACAGCCACGTGGCCGACCGCGTCCACGAACCGGAAGTCCTGCGCCGTGGTGATGAAGTTCGTGAAGCCGGTGAACGTGCCGCCCGCGTCGGTGAAGGCGAACCAGATCGCGTAGCCGATCGGGAGGACGCCGAAGGCGACCAGCAGAAGTGCGTAACCGGCGACGAAAGCCGGGCCGGCCCAGCCCTGGCCGGCGCCACGGGGGCGCCGGCCAGAGCCGGCCGAGGAGGAGGTGACCGTCACGACGAGACCTTGTATCCGAACGACTCGGCGTGCTTGACGATCGCGTCGTGCCAGGCGGGCAGCAGGGACCCGATGGTCTGGCCCTGGGTCAGGCCCGGCTTGACCGTGGCGGCCCAGATGGCCTCCTGGCTGTACTGGCCCGAGCCCCAGCCCGGCCACACCTGGGAGGAGGCGTCCTTGAGGGCGCCGAGGTCACCGGCGAAGTACCCGGAGGTGCCCTGCGCCTTGAGCCAGTTCTCGGCGGCGGGCGCGTACGCCGGGAAGCCGGGGGACTTCTCGCCCTGGTAGGCGTTGTCGGTGGTGACCCACTTCAGGAAGTCGGTGGCCGCCTTGAGGTGGGTGGAGTGCTGCGACAGCAGCCAGGTGCCGCCGCCGACGTTGCCGGTGGACGGCGCGGTCTCGCCCTGCCACTGGGGGATCGGGGCCACGGCGATCGTCTTGTCCGGGGTCTTCAGGGTGTCCTTGAACACCGCGCCGCCGTACCACGCCGGGCCGGGCATCAGCAGGACCTTGTCGGCCTGGTTCTTGGCGAACTCGGTGCTGAAGACGCCGCTGACGGACATGGACTTGTTCTTGATCAGCCCGTCCATGAGCTTGGCCATCTTGGTGCAGTTCTCACCGCTGGTGTTCGCCGTGACGGCCTTGGGACCGGTGATGTGGTTGGCCTCGCACTTGCTCGCCCAGAGGTAGATCTCGGGGGTGTAGGAGTCGCCCGCGTCGCCCACCAGGTAGCCCGGGTGCTCGGCGGCCACCTTCTCGCCGAGCGCCTGGTACTCCTCCCAGGTCTTCGGGACGGTGTAGCCGAACTGCTTCATCAGCGGCGCGTTGTACCAGAGCACCGCCTGCGAGAGGTCGTTGCGCAGGCAGTAGACGGTGCCGTTGACCGTGCAGACGTCGTTGGCGCCCTTGGCGAACTGCCCGAGGGTCTCCGCCGGGATCAGACCCTTGTCGAGCGGCGCGGCGAAGCCGGCGTCGACCGCCCAGGTGGCCTCGTTGTTCTGGGAGCTGAAGACGACGTCGGGCCAACCCTTGCCGGTCCGGTTGAAGAGCTGGACCTTGGTCTGGAGGTAGTTGGACCCGTTGGCGTCGCCATCGTAGGTGACGATGTCCAGCTTCACCTCGGGGTGGAGCTCCTGGTACTGCTTCGCGGCGGCCAGTCGGGTCGAGTCGACCCAGACCGTCACCGCTCCGTCCGTCTGCGCCGCCTGGGCGAAGCCGTCCTTGGTGGTCTTGTCGGGAGCCGCACCACCACAGGCGGCCACGGTCATTGCCAAGGTGACCGCGCAGGCGGCCAGCAACACCGGCCGTCTCTTGCTGGACACTGCGACGGCCGGAGGCTTGTTGACGGTCATGAGCGACTCCACTGCAGAGGCCCCGAACGGGGACGGGAGGTGGGGGTGGGGCGACGCCGGGCCATCCCGGTCGGGCGTCGGGTAGCGAGGGCCGCTGTTCCACTGCCGCCCTCGGGGATTAATTAGCCGCCCTATCAAAAGCGCCGTCAAGGGTTCGCGCAGATCTATTCCGAGCAGTTTCAGACTGGCGACCCGCCATATCCGCACCCTTATGCCGGGGACACCCCTATTTGTCCGTTTCTATCCGTCGACTCTCACCGACAGTCTTCGAAGAATGAGTAGGACTTATAGCTCTCTGCGCTACGATGAGCCAGCTCCACAGCGATCAGTCGCCCCTCGCGCCAGTCATCCCGGAGGCAGGAAAGATGAACGACACGCCCACGACCGAAGCGGCCCTGCCACCGCAGGCCTCTCCCGCCGTCGCGGCGGCGGTGAACGGCTCGGGCGAGGAGCAGCGGGACTACCGGCCCGGATACGAGATCGTGTCGGAGCAGATCCTCGAGTACATTGCCGGGGAACGCCTGGTACCGGGCGACCGGCTGCCCACCGAGCACGATCTGGCCAAGACGCTCAACACCAGCAGGGCGGTGGTGCGGGAGGCCGTGAAGATCCTCTCCGCGCTCGGCCGCGTCCGGGCGCACAAGGGGCGCGGTCTGTTCGTCGCCGACGACGAGGGCATGCTCATCACCAGCCGCTGGGGCGGTTTCTTCCGGCCGGTCGACCTCGATCACGTCCTCATGCTCTTCGAATTCCGCAAGGTTCAGGAGACGGCCGCCGCCAGATTCGCGGCCACCCGGGCCACACCGGCCGAGCTGCGCACCATCGAGGTCGCCACGCAGCAGTGCCGGCACGGGGTCGTCCACAGCCAGGTCGACGTGTTCAACCAGGCGGACGACGACTTCCACACGGCCGTGGCCACCGCCGCGCACAACACCTTCCTGCTCAGCGCCGTGCGCGATGCCCGTCGACTGCAGCGGCAGTCCAGCTCCATCGGCATCCACGACATGCTCGGCGAGGCCGCCAGGGCCGCGGTCGAGGAGCACGAGGCGATCTACCTGGCCATTCGCGACGGCCTCCCCGACGAGGCGGCCGCGGCCACAGCGGTACACCTCGACCGGACGCTGGGGGACTACCGGCGGGAGATCCAGCGACGCCTGTTCGGATAGAGACGAACTGTGCCGGCGGAGGGCCGGCACAGTTCGCTCGGCACGGCCCGCCAGGTGTGGTGTCTCGGGCCTCGGTTACGCGAAGTCCTCGAAGGTGAGCTGCTGCGGGATGTCCGCGAGTGGTTCGGGCGGCTGGTCGAAGACGATCCGGTAGTCGCTTGCGGCGGTCCGGCTGATGGGCGGTCGGCCGCCGAGCGCGGCCGCGAGTTGGACACCGCGTTCGGCTGGTGCCGGCACACCAGGCCGGTGAGCCCCAGTGCCCTGCCGGGGCCCGGCTCGTTCTCGCCGTACGCCGGGTCCACCGACCAGCCGTTGGCGGGGTCCCGGTACTGACCGGACGCCCAGAAGAAGGACCCGTCTGCGTCGGTGCCTTGCTGCGCCGGCCAGCCGCCGTCCCACCAGATGTCGTCGACCGCACCGTAGTCGGTGACCAGCTCCCGCACCGACTGGTGCACCTCGTTCTTCATAATGCGGGCGTTCTCGCGGTAGCCGAAGCCTGCCGGATCGGAGCCCTCGTGGTTCCACGGGTAGAGGCTGCCCGGAAGCACTCGGTCGGAGCTGAGCGCGGGTTCGGCGGCTTCGCCCCGGTTGCGGCGTAGTAGCCGGGGTAGCGCCAGTCGATCGGCGAGTAGTAGAGACCGGCAGCCCGCACCGCGTTCACGTGGGCCTTGACGAAGTCGGTACCGACGGTGAAGGGTGCGGCGGCGGTCCAGGCGTTGAGGTGGCGGCTGGCCACAGGGCGAAGCCGTCGTGGTGACGGATCGTCAGCACCACCTCTCCGGCGCCGAGGTCGCGTGCCAGCCGGGCCCAGGCGGCGGGATCGAAGGACTGCGACCGGGTCGCGAAGGAAGCGGGGTACTGCGCCCTGGTAGGCGGCCGGCTTGGTCTTCGAGCCGAACATGTGCCACACGCCCTGCGCCGGTGCGGAGTAGACGCCCCAGTCGATGAGCATCGAGAGCTTGTTGTCACGCATCCACTGGATCCTGCTGTCCGGCTGCTGCCAGGCCCCCTGGTCCAGGTTCCCCGGTCCAGCTTCGGGGTGCGCAGCGGAACGAGGGGCAGCGGGTCGCCCTCGGCCACCGCCGCGACGGCCGGGGGCACTGCCGGTTCCGACCACTCCGGCGACGGTCACAACTGCCGAGCCCGTGAGAGCAGTTCTATGACTGATGGATCGTGACATGAATTGCTCCGATGGTCCTGGGACACACGGGGATGGTCGCTGCGGTCAGCTACATGTATCGCGCCCGTTGGAGCGGCGCGTCAAGAGATGCGACAGGGATATGTCCGATGTTTCTCACCCGGCCAGCCTTGCCGCACCCACCCCACCGGAGGAGTTCGACCGCCTTCGACGCCGAGCAAGTTCTTGCGCCGCCGAAGAACTTGCAGGTGGTCTCGGCGAAGTGCCCCTCTCCTCCGATCTCGACAGTCCACTCCGCACCCCGATCGACGTGGCGTCAATTCGTCGAACCCACACCAAAGGCAAGAGATTCATCGGATTGCTCTCCGCGCGAGAAGCTTGACATGAACCCGGGCTCAGCGTTTTGCTGTATCGCCGAGGGTGTTTGATCTCGATCGGTTCTGGTCGGTTCCGCTCCCCTTGCGCAATCGGCACATGGACTACCTGTTGAACCCCTGCTACGGCGCCGGCCTGCAGCTGTTGAAGATCGAGATCGGCGGCCGACACCAGCCTTCCGACGAACCGCTGTGCGGCTCCACACGAGGTTCGCCGCAGCGGTGACCCGTCCGGTAAGCCCGCCTTCTGGCCCACTTGATGCCCCGCACGTCTGCCGGCAACCGGTCGTGACCGTGCCCGCTGCAACACGTCCTCATAGGAGAGGTGAACCCTTGGCCCCCAGTCCTTCATGCGACGGCCGGTCGGTCAGCCTGTGGCGAACCGCACTCGCCGGGCTTCTCGCCCTGCTCGGCGCCTTCGGGACGGTGCTGCTGCCCGCCACACAGGCCCACGCGGCCTCCGTGGGATTCACCCTGGGAGCCACCCGCACCGACCAGAACGGCAACACACTCCAGCTGCACGGGCTGGGCATCGTCAAGGTGGGGAGCACCTGGTACGGCTTCGGAGAGGACAAGACCGGCGAGACGTCGGCGAACACCTCGTTCCAGGACATCCCCTGCTACACCTCCAGCGACCTCGGCACCTGGACCTACCAGCGCGTGGCACTGGCCAAGCAGAGCAGCGGCGATCTGGGGCCGAACCGGATCGTCGAGCGACCGAAGGTCATCTACAACGCGTCGACCGGCACGTACGTGATGTACCTGCACATCGACAACGCCGACTACTCCGACGCGAAGGCCGGTGTGGCCACCAGCAGCACCCCCTGCGGCCCGTACACCTACCGGGGCAGCTTCCGGCCGCTGGGCAACGTCAGCCGTGACCTGGGTCTGTTCCAGGAGACCGACGGCACCGGCTACCTGCTGACCGAGGACCGCAACAACGGCGGCCTGCGGATCGACAGACTGTCCGCCGACTACCTCTCGGTGGACAGCGCGGTCGCGCTCCTGGGCGGGGGCAGCATCGAGTCCCCGGCCATGGTGAAGAGCGGCGGCACCTACTACTTGTTGGGGTCGCATCTGTCGGGCTGGTACACCAACGACAACGTCTACGCCACCGCCACGTCCCTGAGCGGCCCGTGGTCGTCCTGGAGGGACCTGGCCGCCCCCGGCACCAACACGTACGACAGTCAGACGGCCAACATCATCACCGTCCAAGGCTCCTCGGGCACCACGTACATCTACGCGGGGGACCGCTGGAACACCGGCGACCTGGGCAACTCCAAGCTGATCTGGCTCCCGCTGACCATCAGGGGGACGACGGTGAACCTCGGCCAGTACCCCACCTGGTCCCTCGACACGGCCGCGGGCACCTGGTCAGCCGGCAGCGGAATCCCCTCCGCCGGCACCTACACCCTGACCAACGCGGCCAGTTCGATGCTGCTGGATGTGTCCGGCGCCTCCACCTCCAACGGAGGCGGGGTCATCCAATGGCCGTCGACCGGCGGTGCCAACCAGAAATGGACGCTCACCAGGGTGGCGGACAACATCTACACGCTGACCAGCGTCAACAGCGGACTGTGCCTGGACGTCCCCGGCTACTCGACCGGCACCGGCGTGCAGTTGCAGCAGTGGACCTGCAACGGAGGCGTCAACCAGCAGTGGGCGCTGGATCTCACCGGCAGCAAGTACGTACTGGTCGGCGTCGGCAGTGGCCTGACCACGGGCACCGGCGGCTCGACCTCGCAGGGCGTGGCAGTGGATCAGGAGGCCGGCGGCAGTGCAAGTGCTGCCAGCGAGAGCTGGACCCTGTCCTGACCGGCTGACAGCAGGGGGCCCGGCCGGTGGGTGGCTCACGTGAGGGCCGCCGGGCGACAGGCGCAGACAACCTCAACACCTCGTTCAAGGTCGAACAGAAGGAGTTACAGTGCCGGATTCCATCCCGCGTCGATCGGTTCTCGTCGGCATGGCGGCCATGACGGTGGCCGCCACGGTCGGCTCCGTCGCCATGATGACGCCCGCGTACGCCGCGACGACCGCCGACCCGCTGCCGCTCCCTCCCCTGCGGATCCCGCATGCCGATCTGGGCCTCGAGCAGCAGCCGGACTCCAAGATCCAGTGGCTGATGGACGCCAAGCTGGGGATGTTCATCCACTGGGGCGTGTACGCGGGCCCGGCCAACGGTGAGTGGTACATGCACAACGCCGCGGTCACCCCGGCGAACTACCAGAAATACCTCACCGACGCGACGAGCGAGCAGTTCACCGCCGATGCCTACGACCCGGCGGCCTGGGCCCAGCTGGCGAAGGACTTCGGGGCGAAGTACACGACGCTCACCGCCCGCCACCACGACGGCTTCGCGCTGTGGCCGCTGAACCACCCCAACAGCTGGCACTCCGGGCAGGCGCCGCTCAGGCGTGACTTCGTCAAGGACTACGTCGCGGCGGTACGGGCGGCCGGTCTGAGGGTGGGCCTGTACTACTCGCCGATCGACTGGCGCTACCCCGGCTACTACGACGTGACCGGCACCAACTGCGCGACGAACCCTTGGGGTTACACCACCGATCCCGCGCACAAGGAGAACGCGCGGATCATGAAGACGGAGGTGTACCAGTCGGTCAAGGAGCTGGTCACCCAGTACGGCGTGATCGACGACCTGTGGTGGGACGGCGGCTGGATCGCGGAGCAGGGCACCGACGCGGCCGGCGCGTTCTTCTGGGAACCCGGCCGGTTCCGCGACACCGCCAACCAGTGGCCGGTGGACGCCGCGTACAGCGAGACGGACTCCGGCGGCAACCCGCTCGGACTGATGGGCATGGTCCGCAAGCACCAGCCCGACATCGTCGCGACCTCACGCTCCGGCTGGAAGGGCGACTACGACAGCGACGAGGGCCCAGGGGTCCCGAGCGGGGCGATCCGCACGGGCAGGCTCGTCGAGAAGGTCTTCAGCGTCGGTGGCACGTGGGGCTACTCCAACTCCCCTGTCATGGGCTACGGCACCGCCCTGAACATCCTGGTCAACTGTTGGGTGCGGAACATGACCGTGATGGTCAACGTCGGCCCGGACCGGCACGGCACCGTCCCCGACCCCCAGGCCGGCCTGCTGCGGCAGATCGGCACCTTCATGACCGCCTACGGCCAGTCCATCTACGGCACGCGCGGCGGGCCGTGGAACCCGGTCGACGATCAGTACGGCTTCACTTACAACGGCAACACCTTCTACGTCCACCTGCTGCCCGGCTTCAGCGGAACCACCTTCACCACCCCGCCGGTCGGCGACGCGCAGGTCACCCGCGTGTTCGACGTGCGGTCCGGCGGCACCCTCTCCTGCACCGTCAGCGCGGACGGCCGGGTCACCGTGACCGGCATCGACCGCACCACCCACCCCCAGGACAGCGTCATCGGCGTCGTCCTCGACCGGAGCGTGCAGCCGGCCGACATCGCCGCCGGCAAGACCGCGACCGCCGACAGCGAGGAGACATCCAAGGGCAACACCGCGGCCAAGGCGGTCGACGGGGCCACCTCCACCCGCTGGTGCGCCAACGACGGCAACACCGGCCACTGGCTCAAGGTGGACCTCGGCTCGACCCGTTCCCTGACCGGCACCCGCATCGCCTGGGAGCTGGACGGGGCCAACTACCGGTACAAGATCGAGGGCTCCACCGACAACACCGGCTGGACCACGCTGGCCGACCTCACCGCCACGACCGGCACCACCCAGGTCCAGGTCTCCCAGTTCCGCACCCAGGCACGGTACGTGCGCGTCACCGTCACCGGGCTACCGGACGGTGTATGGGCGTCCATCCGCAACCTGGAGGTCTACGACCGGCCTTTCGGCGCGAACCTGGGCACCTTCAAACTGGTCAACCGCAGGAGCGGCAAAGTGATGGACGTCATCGACGCCTCCACGGCCGACGGCGCCGACCTCGTCCAGTGGCCCTGGACCGGTGGCACCAACCAGCAGTGGAAGCTGGTGCCCAATTCGGACGGGTCCTACCGGCTGTCCAACGTCAAGAGCGGCAAGGTCCTCGAGAGCCCCGGCAACTCCACCCAGGGCGCGAACCTCGACCAGTGGACCGGCAACGGCGGCGACAACCAGTGCTGGCAGCTCGTCCCCTCCGCGACCAGCGGCTACTACCGGCTCGTCAACCTCCGCAACGGCTGGTGCGCCGACGTCAAGGACGCCTCCACCGCCGACGGCGCCCATGTCATCCAATGGCCCACCACCGGCGGCGACAACCAGGACTGGCAGATCCTCGCCATCTGACGGACGCCCCGCCCTGCTGAGACCGCCGGCGGTTCCCTCCGCCAGCGCCGCGCGGACGGGCACCAACAAGCGGTCCAGCAGCGCGGCCTGAGAAGTCGTTGTCCTTCCGAGAGCGACGGGTGCGGGCAGTGGCGGTGGAGGGCGGCGAGGCGGCGGTGCTGGTGCATCGGGGCCTGGTCCTGCTTGATCACACGGGGTGGCAGAGCGAGTCGGGGCATGGTGCCGTTGTCCATGCACCAGCGCAGGAGGAGCTGGGCGGGTGCGCGGTGGCGTAACGGTCCGCGTGCCAGGTGGCGAACCGGTGCAGGAGCCGGTGCCGTGCGGGGTCCTCGACGGCTGTGAGGCGCTCGGTCGGGACGGCCCGGACCAGTGGCGCGGCGGGGCGGCGCGCGGGCCCGCCCGCGCCCCCCCCCCG
>NZ_JBFBJZ010000114.1:0-13949 GCF_040686255.1 Kitasatospora sp. NPDC085879
CCCGAACGCCTCCCGGACCCGGGGGGGGGCCCCGGGCCCGCGGCGCAGCCGGAGGGGGCCCTGCTGCGCCGCGGGCGGGGATGGTGCGGTATCGGCGGGGAGTGGATACCGCACCATGCCGCGCGGCGCCAGGACTGCGCCATGGCACGCAGGCGCGTGCCTGGGGTACCGGGTGGCGGGTTTGCTGCAGACGTAGGACGCCGCATGTCCCTTGCGGAGACCTGCGGCGTCCTACTCCAACCGTTGCCCCGGTGTGGTGGGAAGGTCACCGTCCTCTTCCCGGCATGGAACCTAACGGGCGGACCCGACACGGTGGGAGGCCCAACTTTGTGGGCCCCGCAGGTAGGCCGTGCCGCGGGGTGCTCGGGGCTGCTCGTACGGACAGGTGAGGGGCGGCGCGCACATCCAAGGGCCCCCTCCGTGCCGGCCTTCGATCTTCGATTGCGGGTGACCACGTCGTGCGCAAGCGCCTACGATGGGCCCAATCTGAAACAGACGTAACATCAGAAGTGCTGTGAAATAAGACAGTTGCTGCCTGACATGGCGCGGGCAGGGGAGAGCGGAGCGGCCGGCACAGTGCACCTGAAAGACTTCTCCGTCAGCGGGTTCCGCTCGCTGACGCTGGTCGAGAACATTCCCGTCAGCGCGCCGACGATTCTCGCGGGCCACAACGACGGCGGGAAGAGCGCAGTGCTCGCGGCACTCGACTTTCTCCTGGGCGGGTACCGTCCGGTCGAGCAGGACAGGACCTACGACAGCGCGCCGACGTCCGGGGCCACCGCGCCGGTGCGTTGCGCCTCGACATGGGTCGAGGGCCGTTTCGTCCTGGACGAGTCCGAGCAGGGCCTCGGCTTCCCGGCCGAGTTGAGGATCCGCCGTCGCGTGGACGGCGAGGGTGCGCCCGTTCTCGAGTACTGGGCCGAGGTCCCGGCAGATCCCAGGCTGCGGGACTTCGGCTTCCTGACTGTGGCCGGTCTGAAGGAGCTGGTGGACGACTTCCACGTGCCGGTCGAGGGCAAGGGGCTCAAGGCCGACCTGCAGGCCGCGCTGGCCGCGTATGCGACCTCGTCCCCGCAGTGCACCGAGTGGGTTGTCCTGCCCAAGCCGTTGGCGCGGCGGCTGCCGAGGCTGCTGGCCTTCAGTGGGAAGGACGAGAGCCCGGACCGGGCCGTCCACACGGCACTGGCCGGCAGCTACCAGGCCCATCTCGAGGACGACGGGCTGCAGGGCCGCCTCCGGACCATCGAGTCCGAGGTCACCGACCTGGTCAGGAACGACGCCGCCTCGCTGTGCGAGCACATCAAGTCGCGCTGCCGGGACCTCCTGGAGGTCTCCGTCGAACCCGAGATCTCCTTCTCCCACGGCTTCAGGCAGGCGCACCTGCACGTCGCCCGCGCCCAGGGCGAGCGCGTCGACCTGTCCAGGTCCGGCCGCGGGAGCAACCGCCGGATCGCCCTCGCCGTCTGGGAGTGGACCAGCAGCCTTCTCGAAGACCCCCATCCGGATACAGACGGCATGCCTCCCGTCCAGACGATCGTTGTGTACGACGAGCCCGACACCCACCTGGACTACAGCCACCAGCGGACCGTCATGGACCTCATCCGCCGCCAGTGCGCGACGGACACCGTCAAGGTCATCGTGGCCACGCACTCGATGAACCTCATCGACGGTGTCGACATCGCCGATGTCGTCCACCTGCGCCTGGAGGCCGGCCGGACCGTCGTCGAGCGCCTCGCCGACGACACCCACGAAGGCATCGACCTGCACCTCGGACAGATCGCCTCGGCACTGGGCCTGCGCAACTCCGTTCTGCTCCACGAACGCTGCTTCCTCGCCGTCGAGGGAGCCACGGAACAGCAGGCCATCCCGGTGCTTTTCCGCCTCTCGCAGGGGCTGTCCCTGCAGGCAGCGGGAATCGCCCTGTGGGCCTGCAACAACAACGAGGGGGCCCTGCACCTCGCCCGCTACCTCGCCGACCGGCGCCGTACCGTGATGCTGCTCGTGGACGCCGACAGCCGCAACGTCGCCAAGTTCTTCAGAGATGACCGGCTGCGCCACTTCGGGCTCGACCCCGCGACACAGGTGTCCTTCGTCGGGGAGGCCAAGGGTTACAACGAGCTCGAAGAACTCTTTGAGGACGAGCAGTGGGCGCAGGTGGCCAACAGCAAGTGGCCCCGGCCCGACGGCCACCAGCCCTGGGAGGCCGCACACTTCAAGGCGCACCGCAGCGGCCGGAAATTCAGCAAGGACATTCTGGACATGGTTAAGGAACAGGGAAGCAAGAGCCCTGACGGGAAACCCGACATGGTCTACGAACTGGCAACGTCCCTGCGTTCCCCCTCCGACGTCCCCGAGCAGCTGAGGGAGGTATTCGAGGCATTGCGCTCAAGCGCGGCCTGATCATTTCCGGGCGGCGCGCCGTTCTCCAGCCGGGCAGCGCGACGTGCCCTCATCCGGGCCTTGAGCTGCTGTCCGGTCGGTGCGGCCCAGGCATGCCAGCCCGCACTCTCCGTCCATTGCCGGGCATGGGACCGCTCGGCGATGCCACACCACCGGCACCCGTTCGGAGCAGGGAAACCGTCGCCAAAAGAACCTTGTTCGGAAGTCATCTCTCCTCCTCTCTGCCCATATTCTTTCCCGTTGCACTGACAAATTCCTCGCCCGCGCCCGCCGCTTGCCCCGGTCGGCGCCGTCACGCCACAGATGCCCCTGCAGGCCACCGCGCTGGCCAAGACGTCGAAGTCGGCCCGCGCACTACACCCGAACGGTTACGGTCAGCAATCATGCGATTGCTCCACACCTCGGACTGGCACCTCGGCCGGACGTTCTACCGAGAGTCCCTCATCGGCGCCCAGCGCGCCTTCCTCGACCACCTGCTGACCGTCGTCCAGGAACGGGAAGTGAACGCGGTCCTCGTCGCCGGCGACGTCTACGACCGTGCCATCCCGTCCCTCGACGCCGTTGCCCTCTACGACCACGCACTCAACAGCCTCGCAGACCTGCACGTACCGGTCGTCATGATCAGCGGCAACCACGACTCGCCGCAGCGCCTCGGCGTCACCGCCCGGCTGATCGAACGCGCCGGCATCCACCTGCGCACCGACCCGGCCACCTGCCACATCCCGGCGGTCCTCCACGACGCGCACGGACCTGTCGCGTTCTACGGCCTGCCCTACCTCGAACCATTCCTCACCCGTGAGGAGATGACCGCGGACAAGCCCACCCACGAGGCCGTCCTCGGCGCTGCAATGGACCGTGTCCGCGCCGACCTCGCCACCCGCCCCACGGGCACCCGATCCGTCGTCCTCGCCCACGCCTTCGTCACCGGCGGCCACACCAGCGACAGCGAACGCGACATCACGGCCGGAGGCATCCCCACCGTTCCCGCCACCATCTTCGACGGCATCGACTACGTCGCCCTCGGCCACCTCCACCGCCCGCAGAAAGTCACCGACCGCATCCGATACAGCGGATCCCCCCTCGCCTACTCCTTCTCCGAAGCCGGCTACGACAAGACCACCTGGCTCATCGACCTCGACGCCGACGCCGCCCTCACCACCGAAGCCATACCCTGCCCCCGCCCCCGTGTCCTGGACACCATCGAAGGGCGCCTCGACCCCCTGCTTCACGACCACCAGTACGACCACCTGCGCGACGCCTGGCTGCACATCACCCTCACCGACCCCCAGCGCCCCATCAACGCCATGGACCGCCTGCGCACCCGCTTCCCCCACACCGTCCAACTCACCTTCGCCCCCGAGGACGGCAACCCCCAGAACACCGCCACCTACACCGAACGCACCCGCCACCGCACCGAACTCGACATCGCCCTCGGCTTCGTCGACCACGTCCGAGGCCACGCCCCCACCCCGGCCGAACAGGACCTGCTGCGCCGCGCGGTCGAAGCCACTCGCCTGAACGACACCGCGAAGGAAACCCACTGATGCGCCTGCACACCCTCACCCTGCAGGCCTTCGGCCCCTTCCGCACCCGCCAGAGCGTCGACTTCGACACGCTCTCCCAAGGAGGACTCTTCCTCCTGCACGGCGCCACCGGCGCAGGAAAGTCCACCATCTTCGACGCCGTCTGCTACGCCCTCTACGGCAACGTGCCGGGAGACCGGCACCAGACGGCGCTGCGCAGCCACCACGCCGAGCCGGCCACGATCACCCAGGTCGAGCTGGAGTTCAGCATGTCGGGGCGCCGCCTGAGGATCGTGCGCACCCCCCAGCAGGAACGGGCCCGGCGCAGCGGAAACGGCACCACGCAGGCCCAGGCCAAGACCAGCCTGGAGGAACGGCACGGCGACGGCAGCCTCGGCCAGGAGGTCTGGAAGCCGATCGCCGCCGCCCACCAGGAGGTCGCCCGCGAGATCGACGCCCTGCTGGGCATGAACCGCGAGCAGTTCTGCCAGGTCGTCCTGCTTCCGCAAGGCGACTTCGCCAGATTTCTGCGTGCCAAGGCCGAGGACCGCGCCACCGTCCTGGGCCGCCTCTTCGGCACCCACCGCTTCCGCAACGTCGCACGCTGGCTCACCGACCACGCCAAGGACACCGGGCAGCGCTGCGACGACGCCCGCAGAGCGGTACTGCGCGAAGTGGACCGCATCCAGCAGACAGCCGGAACCCCGATCACCGACGCGGTTGAGGAGACCACCCCGTCTGAGGACAGCATCGACACCACCCACCACGCCGCACTCACATGGGCCAAAGCCGTGCACGCCCGCGCCGCCGAGGTCCACCGGACCGATGCCGCCACGCTAAAAGCCGCCCGGACGGAGCACAACACCCGAGAGAATCGGGCTGCACAGGTCCGCACACTCGCGGAACGCCAGCTGCGCCACCGCACCGCGACCGAAGCCCTCGCCGCCCTTCGCACGCAGGCCCCGACCTTCGAGGCACTGCGAGCAACCGTGGAGCGCGGCCGCCGCGCCGAGCAGGTCCGGCCCCTTCTTCACACTTTCGACGAGGCAGAGCGTGACCACCAAGAGGCGTACCTCGCCGAAACGCAGGCCAGGACACAGCTTCCCGACACGTACAGCGAGGACACCGACGGGGACCTCGCCGCCGTTGAGAACCGGCTGAAGAACGACCTCGGCCGCCTCGACGCACTGCGCGACGACGAGCAGAGCTCCGGGGAACTGGCCGCCTCGCTCTCCAAGCTCGCGGCCGACCTGGACCAGGCCCAGGCGGACCACGACGAGATCAACCACTGGCTGAACCAAGCAGACACCCGACGCACCGAGTGCACCGCACGCATCGACGCAGCCCACCTGGCCCAGACCCGGGCCGACCAGCTCGCCACCACCCTGACGACCCTCGAACAGCAACTCGCCGCCGCCCGCCGCCGCGACCTACTGGCCGCCGACATCACCGAAGCACAAAACCGCGTCGACGAGCTGAAGAAGACCGTCATCCACACCGCGGCACACGCACGCCAGATCCGGGACCGACGCATCGACGGCATGGCCGGCGAGCTGGCCAGCCGACTGCGCCCCGAGGAGCCCTGCCTGGTCTGTGGCTCGCTGGTCCATCCGCGCCCGGCGACCGCCGCAGCCGACCATCCGAGCCGCGAGGACGAGGCCCTCGCCGAGGAGGCGTACCAGCAGGCCGACCAGGCATGCAAGGAGGCCGAGCAGAACCTCGTCCGTCTCACGGCCGAGGCAGCGTCGGCCCGAACGCTGGCCGGCGAGGAGGCGACTGCGGATCTGCAGCAACGCCACCACGACGCCCAGCAAACCCACAAAGACCTCCTGCACGCCGCCGCCGATGCCGTGACCGCGCACCAGGACCTGCTGGCATTCGACGAGACGCGCGAAGCCCGAGTTCGCGAACTCGCCGCGTTGGACCGCAGGATCGGCGACTACCGGGGGCGGCAGGAAACCCAAAGCGCCCAGCAGGAGACCCTGACCTTGCGCCTGGCCGGTGCCCTGGACGGCTTTCCGACCGTTGCTGCGCGCAGCACTGCTCTCACCGCCGAGGCGGAAGCGATCGCCCGTGCGCGGACAGCGATCCAGCGGGCAGCTGTTGCCGCGCTGCAGATGGAGCGGGCTGGGCAGGTTGCCACGGCCGAGTCTGCAGCTGCCGGGTTCGAGAAACTGGCCGACGCTCGTCTCGCCGTGCTCCCCGATGCGGAACTGGTCGCGATGCAGGGGCGGTTGGACGCATGGAACGCCGACCAGGCCAAGCACGCGGCGGCACTGGAGGACCCGGATCTAGCCGAGGCCGCACTTACAGAACCGGCAGACCTGCAAGCCGCAGAGAAGGCTCTTGCCGCCGCCGCCGCGCAGTCGGAAGCAGCCGCCATCGCCGAGAGCACCGGCCGAGACCGCTGTGAGGCGCTGCTCGGCCACATCGACGACCTCACGCATGCCGTCGGGCGGCTGGCACCGCTCCTCGAGGACCACCAGGTGGCCAGACATCTGGCGGACCTCGCCGCAGGAACGTCGGGCGACAACCAGTACCGCATGCACCTGGAGGCCTACGTCCTCGCGGCCAGGCTGGAGGAGGTGGCGAAAGCGGCCAACACCCGTCTTGAACGGATGTCCTCCGGCCGTTACGTGCTGTCCCACACCGACGCGCGTACCAGCAGCCGCGGCCGCTCCGGCCTCGGTCTGGAGATCCTCGATCTGTGGACCGGCCAAACCCGCGACACCGGCACCCTGTCCGGCGGCGAGTCCTTCTTCGCCTCCCTTGCCCTGGCACTCGGCCTCGCCGACGTGGTCGCCCAGGAAGCCGGCGGTAGCCGGCTTGACACCCTGTTCATCGACGAGGGCTTCGGCAGCCTCGACGACGACACCCTGGAAGAGGTTCTTGAGGTACTCGACGACCTCCGCTCCTACAGCCGTGCCGTCGGAGTCGTGAGCCACGTCGCGGACCTGCGCCGACGCATCCCCACGCAGATGCAGGTCCGCAAGAGCCAAGACGGTTCGACCGTAACGGCCATGGCCCCCGCCCTGGCGTACTGACCTCCGCGCCGACGGCGGCCGCGCGCACCGGCACATTCTCAAAGCGCCCACTTCGCCGCCAACCGCAGTAACAACGCTAAAACCGGTGGCAGGCACCCGCACTCGATCCGCCTCCGGCCCCGGCAGTGCCCAAGACAGGCATCGTCCCCGGGCGGGAGGCACTCGAGCGGCATCGATCTGTGCGGCTTCGGCCAGCGGTTCCGCGACGGGAACGGCGTCCACTGGCGTGTGCAGAGGCCGGGGGAGCGGGGCGGTGTCGGCCGCACGGCGTCGTACCCCGGGCACTTGCGCGCTGCCGGGCCCGCTCCCGGCCGGTTCGGGGTGGAACGCCATCGCCCTTGCCAGGTGACGTATCGGCGTCAGACGCAGGCAGCGATCACCAACTGCACCGGAACGGACGTGTTCAGCGGGGTGGGGCCGGCAGGCGAGGGGCCGTGATGCCGCCCGGGCAGGAGGCTGCTGACATCCCAGCCGGCGCGGGCGGCTCCGGCTCGGTAGACGTCCTCGTAGAAGGCGAGCACGGCTGCTTTGGATCGGCCTCCGTGCGGACCGCGTCGTAGCGCAGCACCGTGCACCGCGTCCGCGTCCCAGCGTGCTCCGTTCAACAGGTGCGCAGGGCCGGCCGGACGACGGTGACCCGCCCACTCCGCCAGCCGTTCTTCTGCCTTACTGGCGCCAGGAGCCCCGTACGTGGTTTCACATCCGCCACCGCGGATCGGTCGTGAGAACCGCCCGCCACCCAGGCGAAGACCGACCCCAACTCTGCCTGCCAGACGTCAACTTCAGCGATCCCCTTCGTGCCCGGCGTAACGAAACACACGAGCTCGGTGCACGGATTCTCACCGGAGTAGGTCGGTAGCCTCTCGGGGTGATGGATGACGCTCGAAGGGATGTGGCGTGATGCGGGCGATGGTGTTGGACAACATCGGTGGACGGCTCGAGGTGCGTGAGGTGGCGATCCCGGTTCCGCCCGTGGGCGGGGTCGCGGTGCAGGTGTACGCGACGGGGCTGTGCCGTAGCGACTGGCACGCGTGGGCGGGCCACGACGACATCGCGCTTCCGCATGTGCCCGGCCACGAGCTGGCCGGCGTTGTGGCCGCGGTGGGCGCGGGGGTGGAGAAGTGGTCGGTGGGCGACCGCGTCACGGTGCCGTTCGTGTGCGGCTGCGGCGTGTGCGAGTGGTGCCGCGCTGGCGATGCCCAGATCTGCCCCGACCAGGAACAGCCCGGATTCACCCACTGGGGCTCCTTCGCGGAGTACGTGGCCCTGCACGCCGCGGACACCAATCTGGTCGCCATTCCCGATGCGGTTTCGTTCGAGGCGGCAGCGAGCCTGGGCTGCCGGTTCGCCACCGCCTATCGTGCGCTGACCGGCCGTGCCTGCCTGGCCCGCGGCGAATGGACAACCGTGATCGGCGCGGGTGGAGTCGGCCTCAGCTCGGTGATGATTGCCAAGGCCCTGGGCGCCAAGGTCATCGCCGTCGACCGCAACAGCGGCGCCCTGGACGCCGCGAAGGCTCTCGGAGCCGACCATGTCCTGGTCGCCGACGGCTGCGACGTTCCCGCTCAGGTGCACGAGATCACGGGCGGTGGCAGCCACGTCGCGGTGGACGCAGTCGGCAGCGAGCAGACCCTCGAAGCATCGATTCTGAGCCTGCGCCGACGCGGGCGGCATGTCCAGGTAGGGCTGCTGCCTCCCGTGAACGGCCACCCGCGGGTTCCGATGGCCCGGGTCATCGCCTGGGAGCTCGACCTCCTCGGCAGTCACGGCATGGCGGCGGCCGACTATCCCGGGATGCTTGCGCTCATCGAACGCGGCGAGCTGCGCCCGCAGGACCTGATCGAACGGGTCATCGGGCTGACGGAGGCAGCCGCACTCCTCCCGGCCTTCGACACCGCCTCTCCCGCCGGGATGACGATGATCGACCCGCGCCGTCCTTGACCCGCTGCACCCACCGCAGATCTTCGGCCGAGAGTCCTGCGGGCAGGCCTGGACTCCCTCTTGGCTGTTGGGCCGGGCCATGCCGGTGGTCGACTGCACGCGGACGCGGTGCCACCCGATCCAACCTTGGGCGTGACGCACATCACATGCCTGGTTGGCGGATAAATTGCCGGTCCACGTCCACGCCGGGCCAAGGGGTAGGAACCTCGACAGGCGTCACCCGCAAGGAGCTTGTATGGCCCTCATGTTGTACTCCGACCTCGAGGACGGTCGGACGAGCGTCGCGACACTGGACACGTTGGACACCGCGCTGAAGCGGTGGGTGCGCGACGCCCTCGCCGACTCACGCGACCGGTCCTCCCGCCCCCTCGCACAGTTCGCACCGTCGGACAGCGACCGATGCGGTGGGACCGAAGAGCTCGCCCTGCACATGATCCAGCGCATCCGCCACGCCCAGGTGCAGCTGCTCGATGCGAACGCCTACCTCCGCTACCTCTGCCCCGACTGCCCGCGCGACGGGCGCTCCGCCTGCCGCGCCGGGCGGCGAAGGAACGAAGCGGCTACGGCATCACCGGGTGCCTCGGTCGTGCCGGGGGCTGCCAGCTCCGCACTGTGGCCCGCCCCTCACCCGCCGCGCCCCTCGAAGGTCGTCGAGCGGCTCAGGGCGATGGCAGCAGCCTTCGAGAACGTCCCGGCAGACGACGAGGACCAGCAGAGGCACCGCCGACGGATCTCCGACGATCTTCACCGGATGGCGAACTCCTGGCGCAGGCGAGGCCTCGCGGACAGCATCGTCAACGTCCACGAGAAGGACTCCCGCTGGTTCTACCTCGGCGTCATGGGTGCGCTCAGCCGAGCCGGCCTTCTCGAGGCGGAGCGCACGGACGTTCGGCACTCGCCCGTCAACTTCATTGCCAAGATCCTGCTCATGCTCGCGGAGCAGAGCCGGCACCGGCTCGAGCCCGCCGCTCGCGAGGCACTCATGGCCGCGCTCGTCGCCCGCAACGCCGCCATCGAGGGCGACACCGCGACCGTGGACGAGTTCACCCGCTCATGGCTCGGCCTGGGCGAGCCGGAGAGCTGGCGCGCGGCCGTCGAGATGGCGCTGCTCGGAAACTGGACGAGTGGCCTTGAGAGCCGCCTGAGTAACGACGCCGAACTTGTGGACCTCCTGCGCCGCCATGCGAAAGCCGAACACCGGCATCTGCAACCGCTCTGGAAGCGGAAGGTCGGCGGGCGCCTGTGGCGCTCGCTCGATGAACCGGCGGGGGACGGGACCACACTGCGCGACATCGTCACCGATCACCGCAGACCCGAGGACTCCGTCTTCTACGGAGAGCTGGAGGACATCCCGCGTCCTCGCCGTCCTGAGATCCCTGAAGCCCGCTGAGGCAGCGGTCGCCGAGGTCTACAGCTCGAGCCGCATGACCTGGGCCGAAGCGGCAGCGGAGGCAGGCGCCGGGGATCCGGCCGCGTTCGGAGACCGTGTTCGCCGGAAGCTCAAGCGGCTGGGTGCCTGCCAGTCGGCCCGTACCGCTGCCATCGCCCCCACAGCGCGGAGGGCGGCCGGGTGAACGTCCTCTACAGCGCCGTGCCCGAGTTCCTCGGCGGTGTTGCCACGGCCCTCGCGCTGAGAGTCGCTCACCTGCTCCTGCGCTCGGCCAAGCAGTGGAAGACGACAGCCCAGGCAAGCGACGCGCCGCCCGAACCCCGGGCCGTGACACAGGCTCCCGCCCTCGCGCCCTCCCCGTCACGTCCTTCCCCCGCGGCGGACCAGGTCGACCCTGCCCCGATCCGCCATTAGGTGAACCGCTGCCCACAGCAACGTGCCAGCGGTGGCGACCTGCAGCCTCCATCGAGGCAAGCGCTGTCCCCGCGAGACAGGCATCGACCAGCTGCACCGCCGACGCGGGTCATAGCCTGGGGAGACCGGGGATGCGGTCGTCGGCGGGATCGCCGAGGAAAGCGATGGTGGGCATGGCCGACGGTCTTGCCGACGAAGGAGCGCACAAGCGACCTGTGGACCGCATGGTCGCCGGGACCGGCTAGATCCAGAAACCAGAGCGGGCCGGCCAAGGCTGCCTAGCCTCGCGGCCGGGCCTGGTCGAGGCGCTCGTTGACCAGGCCCTTGTCGAGCGTGCGCAGGCCCTCGGCGCGGAATGGCGTCGACCCCGTGCCGGGAGCCGGGCGCAGTGCTGAGTTCCCACCCGGAGGCCGTCCAGCAGCGCCCGCATCCTCGGCCGAGCCGTTGCCGGACACCGGCAAAGCCTCTCTCGCTGCGCCCCGCGCCCACCCGTTGGGCTGACAGAAAGTCAGCCGGGTACCACGGTCGGCGTTCGGTCGGGCCCGGTGGTGCCGTACGAGAGACAGGCCGCGGCGAGTATGAGGAAGGGGCGGGTCCCCGCGGCCGTAGCCGCGGGGACCGGACGGCGGGGTGGGTGTGGCCAGCGACCGGTTCGATCGGCATCTGTCAGATCACCCCGGCCGATGCCCGAACCCAAACGCAGATGACAGCCGCGTGATCGTCGGGACAAGTGCCGAGAGTTCGAACGCGGCTCTTCGCGGTCGCGTTCGGCTGGTCACGTGAATCCGTGGCCGCGCCTTTGTCCGGCCGTGGTCAGTGGGTGATGTGGTAACGGGTTTGGGTGACGACGGTCTGGCGCAGGCGGGTGGTGAAGTCGGCGCTGCGGGCGATGCGGTCGACGCCGCCGGCCTTGTTCTGCCGGAGTGCGGCTTTGAAGGCGCCGTCGAGGGTGGTGGCCATGCGTTCCATCAGCTCGGTGTCGAGGTGGGCGAGGTCGATGTTGAGGAGGTCCCGGGCGGTGGGTTGGCGCAGGCGGGTGAGGGTGTGGGCGGACATGCAGGCCATCGGGTAGAGCCAGTTCTCAACCGTCTCGCCGAGCAGGGGCCGGTCCTGGGCGTAGTCGGTGAGGAAGCGGCGCAACGCGGCGTGGACGTCCAAGCAGCGGCGGTAGAGGTCGAGGTCGTGCTTGGGGGAGAAGATCTTGCTGTAGTGGGTGTCCTCGAGGAGCAGAGCCTCGGAGTGCTTGAGCGCGGTGTGGGGTTCGCGCAGGGCGAAGGCGGTGACCTCGCGGGCGAGGCGGGCCATGCTGACGACCTGGTCGAGGGGGAAGCCGAGGTTGCGGTAGTAGCCGGCGCGGCGCTCGTAGTAGTAGCCGCCGGCGTTGATGAGGCTCTCCTCGATGTCCTTCTGGACGGGTTCGGTGGCGCGCAGAGCTCCGGCCGGCAGTTCGGTCTGGCTGTTGGTGGCGCGGATGATGCGGTCGCGGGCGGTGCCGGACCCCGGTGCCACGACGATCTTGACGAGCACGGAGCGGTCGCGGTGGTGGCCGCCGGACTCGATGTAGCTGTGGATCTCGTGGCTGGTCTGCAGGCCGTTGACGATCTGCGGCTCCTTGACGACGACCCGCTTGCCGATGATCTGGGCGGCGTCCGCGACGACGGTGACACCGTTGTTGAACCACCAGAAGTCCTCGCCGGTACCGGACTTCAGCGTGTCGGCGATTGCGCTGTTGACCGCGGTGGACCCGGCGTAGTCGCGGACGTTCGACTCGAACAGCTCGAGGCGCAGGGCCTGGTTTTTCGTCGTGATGAAGCGGTAGTACTCGTCGATGCGGGCCAGGCACACATAGCCCTCGCCGAGGGAGGTGCTCATAGGGGCTTCCGAGAAGACGAGCTCGGCCACGGCCTTGGCCCCGCGCGCGGTGCGTTCCCGCAGGTCGGCGGCATTGAGGTACTCGATCTTCGCCTTCGCCCCCGATGTGATCTTCGCCAGTTCGCCGCGGAGCCGGTCGCCCTTGGCCTTCACGTTGGGGTGCGGGCCCTCGGGGGCGGTGCAGGCGTAGATCACCCGCACGTGCAGCTCCGGGAAGGACGACGCCGACTCCTCCAGCACGTGCAGGAACCTGCGGGTGCGCTCGAGGAGCTTCGCATTGGTGTGGGACGTCAGTTCGTCCTCCTGCCGGCCCATGTCCAGCAGGGCCGGGAGGTGGAAGTGCAGCTTCTCGAACACCGTCTCTTGATAGCCGGGGGAGGTTTTCGCCTGCAGCACGACCAGGTCGATCCGGCCCGACCGGCCGGACAGGTACTGGCAGGCGTCCGCGGTCAGATAGCGGCCGTCGACGAAGGACCAGATGCCGTCCACACCACAGTCGTGCGCGCCGTCGACGATGCCGTCCATGATCTCGTCGTTGTCGAGGTCCCACTCCTGCAGCGCCTTGTCGGCGGTGAAGAAGGTGAAGAAGTCCTCCCGGCTCTTGTGCGGCGCCAGGCGACGGTGCTGATCGTCGAGGATGCGGTCCAACAGGCGCTGGTCGTTGCTCTGCACGGGTGCCATGTGCCCCCTCGGTCCGTACACGCGCGAGAAGCGTTCATCGTCCCAGCGCAGCTGCCCGCACACCACCCCCGCACAAGGAACTCCCTGTCAGGCGAGGTGATTTGCGTTCTTTGCGTGGCGTGTGGGCGAAGCCGCGCGCACACCGGTGTGCGCTGGGAGCGCACAGCCGTGCTCGGCGCGCCGGGCCCGGATTCATCCGAGTGGCCGCAACTGGGTGCCGCGCTGTGAAAGTGACCAAGGAAGCATGCTTTAGCGGGTCGCCTCACCGGTTCGGTCAGGTGACCCGCTTCGGGGGCCGGCAGTCTTCCGGTCAGGGAATGACGAGAACAGTTTCCGGGAAGATCCAGTGGCCGTCGTCGCTCGATGCGAACCCGTGCGCCCGCGCCACTTCCTCGAGCTTCGCAACGTTGGCAGCGAAGATCGTCTTCCACTCCAGGGCGACGCCGCGGAGCTTCTCGGCGATGGCCCACAGAGTGTCGCCAGGTTCCACCACGTGGGCTGTTGAGCACGTGCCCGTCACACGGCACCGTGCCTCGGCGGCCGCTTCCTCTGCCTTCTGGCTCTAGCCTGCGCGTTTCATCTGGGGGCGCGTCCGGATCATGATCGGAAAAGCGAAAGTGCCTTCTGAGCTGCAACGATGAGGCTTGTCTAAGGTCCCAGTCGTACCAGCAGGAAGGCACTTTC
>NZ_JBFBJZ010000115.1:0-13926 GCF_040686255.1 Kitasatospora sp. NPDC085879
GCGATGGGGTGTGTGGCCGCGGCCCGGGTCGGGCCCTCGCTGCGGGCCCGGGGCCGCGCGGCCGCCCCCCCCGGCCCGAGTGTGCGCAGACCCTTTCCGCTCCCCGGTGTCCTTGCCTCTTCCCGGGCTGCCCGCGGGCCGCTCCGCCGCTCGGCGCCCCCGCCGGCGGGTGGTGCGGCCGTCCTGCTCGGGCCGTCCGGGAGGGCCGGCTCAGCCGGTGGCCGCCGGGGCCGGTGCGGTCGCCCTGGCCGGTGCGGTCACCGGGGCCTGTGCGGTCGCCGGTGCGCGGGTCGGGCGCGGGACGGTGAAGCTCGCCATGCATGTCCTCCGTGGCCTGGGTCGGTCGGCGGGGCCCGCCGGAGAGAAGACTCCCGCAACAAATCGACAAAGGCATAGCTCGACGTACCCTTTTCGCCCTTTAGCGTGATGTCGAGCCGGTTGCATGCCACGGCAGGGCGCGCCGGGGCGCCCGCCCCGGGGAGCTCGGGACTCGCCGCGCGCCCTGCCCGGATTTCAGAGCGCCTTGCCCGGATTTCAGAGCGCCTTGCCCGGGTTTCAGAGCGCCTTGCCCGGGTTGAGGATGCCGAGCGGGTCGAAGACCGTCTTGATCTGCCGCTGGAGCTCCAGTCCGACCGGGCCGAGCTCGCGGGCGAGCCACTCGCGCTTGAGCAGACCGACCCCGTGCTCGCCGGTGACCGTGCCGCCGAGGTCCAGGCCCAGCGCCATGATCTCGTCGAAGGAGGCCCGCGCCCTGGCGGTCTCGTCGGGATCGGCGGAGTCGAAGATCACCACCGGGTGGGTGTTGCCGTCGCCGGCATGGCTGACCACACCGATGGTCAGCCGGTGGCGCTCGGCGATCGCGGCCACGCCGTCCAGCATCTCGCCGAGCCGGGACCTCGGCACCGCCACGTCGTCGATCATCGTGGTGCCGAGCCGTTCCATCGCGGGCAGTGAGAGCCGGCGGGCCTCCAGCAGCATGTCCGACTCGGCCTGGTCCTCGGCGGGGACGACCTCGCTCGCCCCCGCCTCCCGGCAGAGCCGCGCGACCTCTGCCAGCTCGGCCTCCTTGGCCGGGCCGTCGAAGGCGACCAGCAGCAGCGCCCGGGTGGACTCCGGCAGCCCCATCCGCGCCATCGCGTTGACAGCGCGCACGGTGGTGGAGTCCATCAGCTCCATCAGCGAGGGGACGTGCCCCTGCGCCATCACCGCGCAGACCGCGGCGCTCGCCGTCTCGGTGCTGGGGAACTCCGCGGCCAGGGCCAGCTGCGGGGCCGGGGTCGGCCGCAGCGCGACCACCGCCCGCACCACCACGGCGAGGGTGCCCTCGGAGCCGACCAGCAGCCGGGTCAGGTCGTAGCCGGCGACGCCCTTGGCCGTCCGCCGGCCGGTGCTCAGCAGCCGCCCGTCCGCCAGCACCACGTCGAGCCCGAGCACGTACTCGCTGGTGACGCCGTACTTCACGCAGCACAGACCGCCCGCGCCGGTGCCGATGTTGCCGCCGATCGTGCAGGACTCCCAGCTGGACGGGTCCGGCGGGTAGGCCAGGCCGTGCGCGGCGGCGGCCCGGGAGAGCTCGGCGTTGACCACCCCGGGCTCGACGACGGCGAGCCGGTTCACCGGGTCGATCTCCAGGATCCGGTTCATCTTCACCATCGACAGCACGATGCAGCCGTCCACGGCGTTCGCCCCGCCGGAGAGACCGGTGCGGGCGCCCTGCGGCACCACCGGCACCCGGAGCTCGGTCGCCGTCCGCAGCACGTGCTGCACCTGCTCGACGGTCTCCGGGAAGACAACCACGGCCGGCGAACCGGCCTCGCAGAACCCGGCCATGTCGTGGGCGTACGAGGCGACCACGTCCGGGTCGACGGCGACCGCCGTCTCCGGGAGCCCCGACACCAGCCGGTCGACCAGATCACCCACGGCAGCCTCCGCCTCTCGCGCATCCGTCCGATCTGCACTCTGCCCCCGTCGGGCGGGCGCGGCAAGGACGGTGCGCGAACACCGATCGGCACCCCTGACGGGCGGTCAGGGGTGCCGATCGGACGGGCGGTGCGGCCGCCGGGGTCAGTCGTGGTGCGGGCGGTCCAGCAGGACCACCTCGAACTCCTCCAGGCTGCGGACGGTGACACCGGCCGCCGGGGCGTTCTTGGCCCGCAGGGCCGCCTGCGGGCCGCGCGAGGCCTCCAGCGCGGCACGGTCGCGGAAGATCGTGCCGACCGAGGCGCGGCCCGCCGCGCGGTTCACCAGCAGGGTGCCGGAGACGAAGCCGTCGATCTGTCCCATCCCGGGCAGCAGGGTCTCGCGGAACCGCTCGACCAGGGCGTCGATCCGGGCCGGGTCGATGTCGGCACGCACCACCCGGAAGCCGGCGCCGGGCGAGGCCGGGGCGGGCGGGGTGAAGACGGCGGCCTCCCAGACGTCGGTGGTGACGGTGCCCGCGAACGGTGACAGCAGGGCGGCGCGGCGGGCCCGCAGCGCCTCGTCGCTGTCCCGCTGGGCCTGCTCGCTCTCCCACCACGAGCCCATCGCGATCTTCCCGAGCGCCCGGTCGGCGAACAGCCCGTAACCGCGGTAGCCGGGCTGACCGGTGAGCAGCCCGATGGCCTCGGCGCGCAGCGCGTCGAGCGCCTCGTCGATCAGGGCGGGGTCACCGGTGGTGTAGAGGGTGCGGACGTACATGGCTGCGGTTTCCTGTCGTCGGCCCGGCACCCTGGACGGCGCCGGGGTACGGGCACGGCACACGTCCATCGGACGGCGCCGGCCCGCACCCGGCAAGGCGGGCGACCCGTCCGGGGCATGCCTGCCTCCCGGGCTCGCCCGTTCCATGGCGCCCCGTCAGGCCCGCCGGGCCCGCCCAACGCCGAGGGCGGGCACCGACCGAAGTCGGTACCCGCCCTGAGCTGGTACTTCTTCCTCACACGCGGAGGGTGTGGGATTTGAACCCACGGTGACGCAAGGCCACGACAGTTTTCAAGACTGTTCCCTTAGGCCGCTCGGGCAACCCTCCTGGCGGAGGTCAGCCTAACGGGTCGGAGCGGGTTCGGTGCACTCCGTTTCCGGCCCAGAGTGTCCTCGGCCGGGGTCAGTTGTCGCCCTTGCGCTCGCCGAGGACGACGGTGGTCTTGGCGGCCTTGCCGTCGCGGGTGTACTCGACCTCGACCTTCTCGCCGGGCTTGTGCGTCCAGATCTCGGAGACCAGGGTCGGGCCGCTGTCGATCGGGATGCCGCCGAGCTTGGTGATGACGTCGCCCGCCTTGAGGCCGGCCTGGTCGGCGGGGCCGCCGGGGGTGACGGCCGGGGTGCCCTGGACGGCGGTGGTCTGGATCTGGGCGCCGTCGCCCTTGTAGTCGTCGTTGCGGAGCACGCCGAGGATGGCGTACACCGGCTGGCCGTCCTTGATCAGCGTCTCGGCGACCCACTTGGCCTGGTTGATCGGGATCGCGAAGCCGAGGCCGATGGAGCCGGCCCGGCCGTTGCCGCTGGTGTTGGACTGGATGGCGGAGTTGATGCCGATCACCGCGCCGGAGGCGTTGAGCAGCGGGCCGCCGGAGTTGCCCGGGTTGATCGAGGCGTCCGTCTGCAGGGCGTTCATGTACGACGCCTGCTGGCCGGTCTCGTCGCCGGAGGCGACCGGGCGGTCCTTGGCGCTGATGATGCCGGTGGTGACGGTGCCCTCGAGGCCGTACGGGGCGCCGATGGCGATGGTGGCGTCGCCGACCGCGACCTTGTCGGAGTCGCCGAGCGGCAGCGGGTTGAGCTTGTCCTTCGGCGGGTTGTCGAGCTTGATCACCGCGACGTCGTAGCCCTGGGCGCGGCCGACCACGGAGGCGTTGTAGGACGAGCCGTCGGAGAACTTGACGGTGAGCTTGCCGCCGGACGCCGCCGGGGCGACCACGTGGTTGTTGGTGAGGATGTGGCCCTCGGTGTCGAAGACGAAGCCGGTGCCGGTGCCGGACTCCTGCGAGCCCTGCGCCTTGATGGTGACGGTGCTGGGCAGCGCCTTGGCGGCGATGCCGGCGACCGAGTCCGGGGCGCGGTCGGTGACCTTGCGGCTGTCGCTGACGCTGACGGTGGTGCTGGTGCGAGTGGCGCCGCCGGAGCTGTCGTCGCCGGTGACCGCGGCGCCGATGGCACCGCCGGCCACGCCCGCGACCAGCGCGACCGCGGCGATCAGCGCGATCATGCCGCCGCGCTTGCGGCGCGGGGCCGGGCCGCCGGCCGACGGGTACGGGTACGGGTAGCCGGGGCCGCCGGGCTCGCCCGGGTTGCCGCCGCCGGGGCCGCCGGTCGGGTGGCCCCAGCCGCCGACCGGGTGGCCGGCGCCGAAGGGGTGGTGCACCTCGCCGGGGGGCGTGGGCCCGGCCGGCGGCGGGGCCGCGGGAGTGCCGTACGGGTCGGTGCCCGCGGCGGCCGGTGCCGCGTAGGGGTTGGCGTGCCCGGGCTGGGCCGGGGTGGCCGCGACCACCGGCGGCGGCGCGTCGATGTACGTGGGCACCGCCGGGGCTGCCGGCGGGGGCGCGTCGATGTACGTGGGCGCGGCCGGCGCGGCGGGCGGCGGCGCGTCGCCGTACGACGGCGCGGCCGGGGCCGGCTCGCTCAGCTTGGAGAGAGCGAGCGTGGGCGCGGACTCGACGACCGGCGGCGGCCCGTCGGCCGCCGCGGTGTCAGGAGCCGGACCCACCGTACGGGGCTCGCCGGAGGGCAGCTGCTGCTCCTCCTGCGGCCCGGTGGACCCACTCGCGTGCTCGTTGCTCACGGACGACCTCCATAGCTGACAGATCCTTGGCCCATAGTGTTTCGCATGGCTGATTCGGTTGCCGTAAGGAGCCTCCTGAAGAACATCTAAGAATCCTTAGGCGTCCCTGACAGGATGCGCCCGACCTGCGCCGGAGCGGGTGTGCGCGGCCGCGGCACGCGGCCGGCGGCCCGCGGTCCCGCGATGCGGAACGCGGGCGTCCGGGCCTTGGCGTCCGGCGCGAGGCCCGTTAGCCTGTCGTCCTCATCTGAACACGCGGGAGCTTGGACCTTCCAGGCTGAGAGTGCGCCGATCGACCGGCCGGGCGGAGCCCGGGCCCGGACGAGGGGGCGCTGACCGCCTGAACCTGTCCGGGTAATGCCGGCGTAGGGAGTTCCGGCCATGACGGCTGTTTCGCCTGCCCCTGTTCCCGATGTCGAGGCCGGCCGGCGCGTCGAGGCGCCGCTCGTCCTGGACACCGCCCCGCCGCGGACGCTCGACCTCCGCGCCCAGTTCGCGCTCTGGGCCAACCTCGGGGTCAGCCTGATCGGCTTCCAGAGCGCCGCCACCGTGCTCGGCGCCCCCGGCCACGAGCTGTCCTTCGCGGCCGCGGTCACCGCGATCGTCACCGGCACCGTGATCGGCACGGCGATGCTGGGCGTGGCCGCCCTGATCGGCGCCCGCACCGGTGCCCCGGCGATGGCGGTGCTGCGCGGGCTGTTCGGTACCCGCCTCTCCTACCTGCCGACGGCGCTGAACATCCTGCAGTGCATCGGCTGGGGCGTCTTCGAGCTGATCGTGATCGCGGGCGGCGCCCAGACGGTGGCCGGCACCCAGGGCTGGCGCTGGCTGTTCGTGCTGGTGGCCGGCGTGCTGACCACGGTGCTCACCATCTGGCCGCTCGGCTCGATCGCGGTGCTGCGCAAGTACGTGGCGATCGCGGTCGGCGTGGCGATGGTGTACTTCACCGTCCAGCTGGCCCGGCAGGGCTTCCCGGACCCGGGTGCGGGCAACTGGGACGGCTTCCTGTCGGCGACCGACGCGATCATCGCGGTGTCGATCTCCTTCGTGCCGCTGGCCGCGGACTACACCCGGCACGCGCGCACCCCGGGCTCGGCCTACTGGGGCACCTTCGGTGGCTACTCGCTGGCGCAGGTCTGGTGCTACGTGCTCGGCCTGATCGCGCTGCTGCAGTCGGGCGGCGACAGCTCGAAGATCTTCTCCTCGTTCACCGGTGTCGCGGCCGGCTGGGCCTTCCTGCTGGTGCTGGTGATCCGGGAGACCGACCAGTCCTTCGCCAACGTCTACTCGACCGCGATGTCGGTGCACAACCTGCTGCCCAAGGTGGACCGGCGGCTGCTCACCGGCGGTATCGGCGCGCTGGTGACGCTGCTGGCGCTGCGCGTCCAGGAGGGCGAGTTCAACGACACGTACGCGAGTTTCCTCTACCTGATCGGCGCGGTCTTCGTGCCGCTGCTGGCGGTGCTCGCGGTGGACTACTTCTTCGGTGCCGGGCGGAACGGCTGGAACACCGGGCAGGACGCGCCCGCCCGCTGGCTGATGCTGCTGCCGTGGGCGCTGGGCTTCGCCACCTACCAGTTCCTGGCGCCGACCGCGGTCGCCGGCTGGTGGACGGACTTCTGGCAGGGCCTGCAGTCGGCGGTGGGCTTCACCCCGCAGCCGTGGACCTCGGCCTCGCTGTTCGGCTTCCTGGTGCCCGCGCTGGCGACCTGGGCGCTGACCCCGCTGACGGCCCGCCGGCCGGCCCGCGCCGAGGACTGAGCGGACGGGCCCGCGAGGGCACGACGGCCTCCGTCCGGTGCCGCCGACCGCCGGACGGAGGTGTTCACCACGGGTTTCCCGTGCCGAATCCGATCGGACATCTACGCACTCGTAGGGTGTTGATGTGGACACTCAGAAGATCCGCCGCACCGCTCCGGCGGACTCCGGCCTCCCGGCGCCCGAGCGCTCGGCCGTCCGGGTCATCGCGCACCGCGGCTCCTCCGCGGCCCTGCCCGAGCACACCCTGGAGGCGTACGCCCGGGCGATCGAGGAGGGCGCGGACGGGCTGGAGTGCGACGTCCGGCTGACCGCCGACGGCCGGCTGGTGTGCGTGCACGACCGCACCGTCCGGCGCACCTCGGACGGCCGGGGCGCGGTGTCCGCGATGACGCTGGCGCAGCTCTCCGAGCTGGACTTCGGCTCCTGGCACTCGCCGGACACCCCGCGGCCGAGCGGCATCCTCACCCTGGCCGGCCTGCTCGAACTGGTCGCCGGGGCGGGCCGCCGGGTGGAGCTGGCCATCGAGACCAAGCACCCGACCCGGTACGCGGGCCGGACCGAGGCGGAGCTGGTGCGGCTGCTGGACCACTACGGGCTGCTGCCGCGCACTCCGGAGGAGTCCACCGTCCGGATCATGAGCTTCTCCGAGCTGTCGCTGCACCGGGTCCGCCGGGCGGTGCCCGCAGTGCCGACGGTGTACCTGCTGGAGCGCAGGCTGCCGGTGCTCGGCAGGACCAGGGCGCTGCCCGGCGGTGCCGGCATCGCGGGGCCCGGCATCGAGCTGGTGCGGCGCGACCCGGGCCTGGTGACGGCGCTGCGGCGGGCCGGGCACCGGGTGCACGTCTGGACGGTCGACGAGCCGGAGGACGTCGAGCTCTGCCTGGAGCTGGGCGTGGAGGCGCTGATCACCAACCGGCCGCGCGAGGTGCTGGCGCAGCTCGGCCGGTGAGCTCGTGAGCCTGTGACCCCGGTGGGCGGATGTGCACGGAGCGCACGGCGGGGCGCGGAACTACTGACGGATGCTCAGAGAACGCTCAATTCTTCGGACTTTCACAACAGACCGTAAGCGGTTTATCGGTGGTTGAATACCGTGAGTCGCGGGCCCTGGAAATGTCGGCCCACGATCGCCGAACGGTCGTTTCCGACGCATTCCCTGGGGGCATCCATCCCTCGGCAGATGCTGAAGGAGGTCCCGGGGGTGGCGTTGATGGTGGCGCGTGCTGTGCCCGAAAAGACAGGGCCGACTTCGTCGACCATGGCGGTGCCGCACGGTCCGGCCGGCGTCGGAGCGGCACGTCGGAGGATGCGCCGGGAGCTCGGTGCGCGGGCGGTACCGGAACCGGTCGTCGACGACGCGGTGCTGATCCTCTCCGAACTGCTCAGCAATTCCTGTCGGTATGCGCGTCCGTTGGGAAAGCTCGCGGAACTGGTCGAGCGGACGACCTCCGACATGGTGGACGCGGTGCTCGTCCGGTCGGTGACGGCGGCCCGGCACGGCGGCGCGGAGGTGGCGGAGGAATCCGCGGATCCGGGCGGCATCCTGGTGCGCTGGTGGACACACGCGGACGGGCTGGTGGTCGAGGTCACCGACGGCGGAGCGCCGACCAGGCCGCTGCCTGCCAGCCCCTCGCTGACCGCGCGCGGCGGGCGCGGGCTGAGCATCGTCGGCAAGCTGGCCGGAGCCTGGGGGGTACGCGACGCGCCGGGCGAGGTGACGGTCTGGGCCGCCCTGCCGGTGCGACCGGAGCGGCGCGACGACCCGGCGGCCTAGGCGCGCGGGGCGGAGCGGGCGCCGGGCGCCGGTGTGCCGGGTGCGTCCGCGCCGGGCCGGGGCGGGAACCTCAGTAGGCTGCGGGTGCACTGTCGCCGTTCCCGGGAGCCGCACCATGGCCAAGAAGGCCGCAAAGTCCTCGTCGCAGCCCAGCACCGCCACCGCCACCGGCGAGATCCCGGTCGTCGGTGCGCGCGAGAAGTGCCCGTGCGGTTCCGGCCGCCGGTACAAGGCCTGCCACGGCCGGGAGGCCGCGCACGCCGTGCAGGAGCTGGTGCACCGCCCGTTCGAGGGGCTCGCGGGCGAGGCCGACTGGGTCGCGCTGCGCGAGCTGGTGCCCGCCGCGACCGCTCCGCTGGCGCTGGCCGCGGGGGTGACGGAGGGCGCCGTCGGTGAGGTGCCGTCGGTGACGCTGGCGACGGTGCTGCCGCTGGCCTGGCCGGCGCTGCGCCGGGCGGACGGCTCGATCCTGCTGGGCCTGCAGACCCAGTCGAGCTCGGGCGACCTGAGCCGCGACCTGGCCGACGCGCTGGAGCTGGCGCTCGCCACCGAGCCGGGCACCCCGGTGCCGTCCCGCCGGACGGTGCCGGGCGGCCGCCGCCTGCAGGACCTGCTGGACACCTCGGCGGGCTTCGCCCCCACCGTGCACACCGGCTTCGAGTTCTGGCTGGACGACGCCGAGTCCGCGACCGGCGAGGTCGCCGCCTCGCTGGAGCGCGCCAACGCCTCGGTGATCCCGACCGAGAAGGTCGCCGGCGTGGACGCCGCCTACTGGTGCGGCACCCCGGACAAGAACCACCTGCGCTGGGTCATGACGGTGCCGGAGGAGAAGCTGCTGGACGCGCTGGCGCGGCTGTCCGCGGCCGGCCTCAGCTCGCTGGGCGAGGACACCAAGCTCGTCGGCTCGTTCCGGGCGCACGGCCTGACCGTGCCGGTGTGGGACCTGCCGCTGGAGTTCTCGGCGAAGGACTGCGAGCAGCCCGCGGCCGAGTTCGCGGAGCGGCTGGCCGGCGCGCTGGCCGAGACCGCGCCGCTGACCGCGGAGGAGCGCCGGGCCCGGGCCAACCTGGTGAGCCGTCAGATCACCCTGAACTGAACGGAAATGTGACTCCGGTCACATTTCTCCGGGCGGGACGAAAATGCCAGGTCGGCCATGGGCGGACAAATTGGCGCCCCGCCGGATCTTTGTTACTGTTTAAACAGTCCGGTCGCTGGTGCATCCCCCGTCGCCAGCGACCGGATTTTCCATTCCCGGCGGCGCCCCGCGCCGCCGATGCGCCACCGTCGTGCGCCGGGCTCAGTAGGCCAGTCGGCTGCCGTCCGGTTCGGCCGCACTCGCCGCGATCAACCCCTCCAGCAGCGTGCCCACCTGAGGCAGCCACAGGGCGTCCGCGGCCGGCGGCGACACCCAGTGCACCCCGCCGGCGCCGGTCTGCGAGGGCGGCAGCAGGACGTACCCGCCCGGCCCGTGGTAACGCAGTGAACCGGGCACCCACGGCCGCTCGGCGAGCAGGCCGCCCAGGTCCTCCAGCGTGAACGGCGCGACCAGCAGCGCGTACCGCCCGGGCGACGCCAGCACCGGACCGACCGGCACCCCCACGTCCGCGAAGTACCGCAGCACCCGCTCCCCCGCCGCGGCCGGCAGGCTCACCGCGCACAGCGACCGCCCGGTGGCGGCCACCACCGGCGCGCCCGGGGCCCGGTGCTCCCACCACCACTGCACCATGCGGCCGTCCGTGGTGGCCGCGGCCAGCGGCGGGTCGTGCGGGTGGGCCCCGGCCAGCGGACAGCGCGCCTCGCCGCAGGTGCACGGGCCGTACACCCCGCGGACGGCGCGCGCGCCCGGTACCACCGGCCAGCCGCGGTCCGCCGCCTCCAGCGCCGCCAACAGCAGCGCGCCCTGCTCCCGTCGGCGGCTCCCCGGCCACCGCAACTGCATCCGACGCATGGGCGCTCGTTCCTCTCCGCGACCGTGGGATCAGGACGACCGCCGACGCGGGGCGCGGGCGGTGTGAGACGAGGGAGGGGGAGGCGCCCGGAGGCTCCCGGCCGCGCGGCCCCTGGAACGAGAATCCCTCATACGGCCGGATGGACGCGCGCTGTGGGCCGCCGGTTCCACCGTACGAGTGAGTCGGCCCCCGGCCGGGGAGCGGTCGCGAGGCGGAAGCATACGATCCGGACCGCAGGTTGACCGAGCGTCAGCCCGAGCAGCCGCACGGCGCCGCCGCGGGCCCGCCCCGGCGCACCCGGCGCCGCACGCGACGACGCGCGCGAGCGGTCGGGAGAGACCGCGTCACGCTTATGGACATGCCCCGATCGGCCTGTGTACAAGTGGTGGATTGCTGCCGAACAGTGAGATAGCACTCGTTCTGTCCGGTCTCGGGAGTCCTGCGTGACACGTACCAGTATGTGGGGAGTTGCGACATGACCGACGCCCAGCCGAGCGGACTGGCCGTGAGCGGCGCGGCGCTGCCCGGCACGGCGGCGTGCGGGGCGGCCCCGGCAGCGTCCTGCGGGACGTCGCCCGCGGCGGCCGTCCTGGCGCCGGTGCTCCCGCTGCCCGCCTTCTTCGGCGACGAGTTCGCCGACCACACCGACGGCGATCTGCAGGACCGTTTGGCCGGATGGCTGTCCGATTTCACCAGCCTCCACGAGCACACCGAACTGCTCGCCCGTGCACGCGGCCTGGACGCCGCGCTGGCCGCCGTCCTGGAGTCCGGTGCGGCCCTGCTCGGCGCCCGGCGCGGCCTGATCACCACCACCGCGCGCGGTGCCGGCCGTGCCGTCGGCCTCGGTCTCGACCGCTCCGGCATCGGCGCCCTGGAGACGGTGCCGGTCGAACACGGCCCGTTCGCCGGGCTGCTCAGCCGGGCCGGCGACGGCGGCCGGCTGCTGATCGCCGACCTCGCCGACGACCCGTCGGTCGGCCCGCGCTTCCGCGAGGTCGCCGCCCAGCTCGGCCTCGGCGCCTGCTTCGCGCTGCCGCTCGGCACCCCGGAGGACGGCCCGCTCGGCGCCGCCGCCTGGTTCTACGACGAGCCCGCCGAACCGAGCGGACGCCGCCAGCAACTCCTGCTCCGCTACTGCGAGTTCGCCGCCCCCGTGCTGGCCGGCCAGCTGGCTGCCGACCGCTCCCGACGGGCCACCGACGCCCTGCGCCGCGGCCTGCTGCCGGACCGCCTGCCGGTGCTGGACGGTATCCGGCTGGCCGCCCGCTGCGTCACCCCCGGCCTGGAGCAGGCCACCGGCAGCGACTGGTACGACGCGGTGGAACTCCCCGACGGCACCCTCGCCCTGACCGTCGGCAGCGTCTTCGGCGACGGCCCCGGCGCCGGACCCGCCTCCGCCCCCGGCGCGGCCGCCGCGATGGGACGCATCAGGGCCGCGCTGCGCGCCTACGCCGTCCTGGAGGGCGAGGACCCGGTCTCCGTGCTCGGCGACCTCGAACTGCTGCTCAAGACCACCGAGCCGGCGCGCACCGCCACCGCCGTGTACGCCTGGGTGCAGCCCGCCGAGCGGCGGGTCACCCTGGCCGGCGCCGGCCACTGCCCGCCGATCCTGGTCACCCGGGACGAGGCCCGCTTCGTCGAGACCTCGCTCTCCGCGCCGCTCGGCGTGCTCAGCTGCTGGGAGGCACCGGGCGTCGAGCTCACCGCCGACCGAGGCGACCTGCTGCTGCTCTACACCGAGGGCCTGGCCCGCCGCTGCGGCCCGAGCCTGCACGCCGGGCAGGCCGCGCTGCGCCGGACCGCCGCGGACGCGCCGCGCGACGTCCGGCTCGACCCGGACCGGCTCTGCGCCCACCTGCTGGAGGCCACCGGCGGCGACGCCGCGGGCACCGAGGACCTGGTGCTGCTGGCACTGCGCTTCTGCTGACCGACCGCCCCCGGTGCACCCGACGGCCCCGGACAGCCGTTCGGTCCGTCCTCGTACCATGGGGGCACGGCCGCCCTTCCACGTCGCGATCCGACGTGCCCGGGCGGGGAAACGCGCGCAAGGAGGCGACGTACGTGACCGAGGACCGCACCCCGGCAGTGTCCGACAACCCCGAGGGCCTGGCCGCCGAGGAGGAGGACCAGCCGATCAAGGGCCGCAAGAACGGCCTGTACGGGGAGGTCTCCGACGAGCTGGCCGCGTCCATGAAGTCCGGCTGGGCCGACACCGAGCTGCGCGGGCTGCAGCCGGTCGCCCAGGCCCCCTATGCGGCCGAGCGGCGGGCCAGGCTGTCCGCCGCGTTCCCGGGCGAGCGGCTGGTCGTCCCGGCCGGCCGGCTGCGGGTCCGTGCCAACGACACCGACTACCCGTTCCGGGCCGCCAGCGAGTACGTGCACCTGACCGGCGACCAGACCGAGGACGCCGTCCTGGTCGCGGAGCCGACCGGCGGGAGCGGCCACGACTTCCGGCTGTACCTGCTGCCGCGCTCCGACCGGGAGAACGGCGAGTTCTGGCTGGACGGCCAGGGCGAGCTGTGGGTCGGCCGCCGGCACAGCCTGGAGGAGGCGCAGGCCCTGCTCGGCCTGCCCGCGCGCGACGTCCGCAAGGCCGCCGAGGAACTGGCCGCCGTCGAGGGCGTGCCCACCCGCATCGTCCGCGGCTACGACGCCACCCTGGAGGAGGCGCTGGCCGGCGTGCTCGACGAGGAGCGCGACGACGAGCTGAAGGTCTTCCTGTCCGGGCTGCGCCTGGTCAAGGACGAGTGGGAGGTCGGCGAGCTGCGGGCCGCCTGCGACGCGACCGTCAAGGGCTTCACCGACGTCGTCCGCGAGCTCGGCCAGGCCGTCGCCACCTCCGAGCGCTGGATCGAGGGCACCTTCTGGCGCCGCGCCCGCGTCGAGGGCAACGACGTCGGCTACGGCTCGATCTGCGCGGCCGGCCCGCACGCCACCACCCTGCACTGGGTGCGCAACGACGGCGAGGTCCGCCCCGGCGAGCTGCTGCTGCTCGACGCCGGCGTGGAGACCAACACCCTCTACACCGCCGACGTCACCCGCACCCTGCCGATCAACGGCCGCTTCAACGAGCTGCAGCGCAAGATCTACCAGGCGGTGTACGACGCGCAGGAGGCCGGCATCGCCGCGGTGAAGCCCGGCGGCCGGTTCCGCGACTTCCACGACGCCGCCCAGCGGGTGCTCGCCGAGCGCCTGCTCGCCTGGGGCCTGCTCGACCCGGCCGTGTACGACGTCGAGAAGGTGCTGGAGCTCGGCCTGCAGCGCCGCTGGACGCTGCACGGCACCGGCCACATGCTCGGCCTCGACGTGCACGACTGCGCGCACGCCCGCCGCGAGGAGTACGTGGACGCCGAGCTGGTGCCGGGCGTGGTGCTCACCGTCGAGCCCGGCCTGTACTTCCAGCTGGACGACCTGACGGTGCCCGAGGAGTACCGCGGCATCGGTGTCCGGATCGAGGACGACATCCTCGTCACCGTGGACGGCAACGAGAACCTCTCCGCCGGCCTGCCCCGCAGCGCCGACGAGGTCGAGGCCTGGATGGCCGGCCTGGCCGGCTGATCCTCGCACCGCACGTACGGCGGGGGGGGGGCCCCGGGGGGGGGGCCGGCCCCCCCCGGGGGGGGGGGGGGGGGGTGTGGGGGGGGGGGGGCCCGCCCCCCCCGCAGGGTGGTTTTGGGGCCCCGCGCGGG
>NZ_JBFBJZ010000116.1:0-13899 GCF_040686255.1 Kitasatospora sp. NPDC085879
GCCCGTGGCCGCAGTCTTCGTCAAGGTCTCGCTGGACCAGGAGTATGGAAGCGGTCCACTGGCTTCGCAGCCCATTAGGAGTAGGGCCAGCCGGGCACCATTTCGTGGGTGTTCTCCCGCCGGCCATAGGTGTGGCAGAAAGAGCGGGCGTCGCTCGTGTTGGCGTCCGGCCGCAGCCAGGCGGTCACGTCGACGGCGAGCACGATCCGTCCGCCGGGGCCGCGGGGAAGGCCGCGGGCCGCGATCGCGCACCGCAGGCGGTCCGCATCGAGATCCCCGCGGTTCAGGGCGGCGTAGAGGGAGGCGTGCGAGCGCCGGTGCTCGGGCGCCAGGGCCAGCTCGACCAGGGCCCGGACCGGCCCGTCCGTGCACAGCAGGGCGTCCGACAGCTCGAAGAGTGCATCCGCACGGCGGGGCATCGCAGCGTACAAGTCCAGTCGAAAGGACGACAGTTCCGCGATTGCCTGCTGGTGAACGGCCTCAGGGACCACAATCGACACAGACGACCTCCGGCTCCGTTGTGCGACTCGACATCACACAGCGTGAGACGGAGGTCGTCGCCCTGTCCGGCAGATCCCCATGTGGGTGACCAGATCGAACAACCTCAAGCCGATCACCAGAGGTAAAACGACAAGGTAAGTGGCTGTTGTGTTTCCGGGCTTGAGGACTGAGTTTCCGCTGTTCAGGCATGGGGTCGGCGGTTTCGGAGAGTGGCGAGGTGTCGAGTGGTCGTTCTGGTGGAGGTCGGGGATGCCGTCGGTCGTGGGGCTGTTGGAACAGCGTGAGCTGACCGCTCGCCGTCGTGTGGACGGTCTGCGGGAGGAGGCCGACCGGATCCAGGCCGAGCTGGTCGTGGCCGAGCGGGAGTGGAACGAGTGGGTCATCGCCCGTTCGCGCGTCGGCGAGGTGCTGTCCCCAGGCGAAGGAGACGCGGTCGGCACGGACGCCGCCGAGGAGCCATCGGATCGCGGTGAACCGCCCGCGCTGCCTGCGTCTTCGGAGGCGGCGAAGCCGAAGTCGGTGGTGCCGATGTGGGGGGCGGGCCTGGCCCGGTCGGCACTGTCGGCGGACTACCAGCGCATCGTGCAGGTCCTCGCGGACCGGGGCCGTCTCGGTCAGGGGCCGCTGACCTGCCAGGAGATGGCCGGCTGCTTCGGCCTGGACCCGGTGCCCGCGAAGATCGAGGCACTGCGGTCGAAGGCGAAGCGGCTGACAGCGCGGGGGTGGCTGGCCGAGCCGGCGCCGGGCCGGTTCACACTCGCGAAGGCCGTGGCTGGGCAAGTCGCCGGGTCATGAGCATCGTCGCCGACCAGTAGACCACCGCCTCCGCGCTGCCGGTGGACCGCTCGAAGTCCCGCACCAGGCGGCGGCTGCGCATCAGGTGGGCGAAGAACCTCTCCACGATCCACCGCTTGGGCAGCACGACGAAGCCGCGCATGTCGTCACTGCGCTTGACGATGGCGAGGACCAGGGCGAGGGCGGCGAGGCAGTACTCGACGAGGCTGCCGGTGTAGCCGCCGTCGGCCCAGACCAGGGCCAGCCGGTGGTGCGCGGTGGCGACCTGGGCGAGCAGGACCTGGGCGGCGGTGCCGGTCTCCGGTGTCGGCGGCGGTGACCATCACGGCGAGCAGCAGGCCGAGGGTGTCGACCACGACGTGCCGTTTGCGTCCGTTGATCAGCTTGCCGCCGTCGAAGCCGCGGCTGTCGTGGCCGACGACAGCGTCCGCCTTGACGGACTGCGAGTCGATCACGCCCGCGCTCGGCTCCGGGTCCCGCCCGGCCTGCTCGCGGACCCTGCGGCGGAGCCGGTCGTGGAACTCACGGACCAGACCGTGATCGCGCCAGCGGCGGAAGAAGGCGTAGACCCGGTCCCACGGCGGGAAGTCGGCCGGCATGGCCCGCCACTTCGTTCCGTTGTCGACGAGGTAGCGGATCGCGTCCAGTATCGCGCGGTGGCAGTAGGCCTCCGGCTGACCGCCCCGGCCGCGCAGCCAGGCCGGCACCGGCAGAAGCGGCCGCACCACCGCCCGCTCCGCGTCGGACATGTCCGTCGGATAGCGGCGCTCGCGCACCCCGTGGCCGGCCGCGTTCCCGAACCGGTGAGCCAGGCAGTCACACGGAGGAGTGGCCGAAGTGGACCCAACTCCCGCGATGCCGTAGAAATGCGGCAACAGGGCCTCCTGGGCAGCTTGTTGGCGTAGACACCCTTTGGGCTACCAAGAGGCCCTGCTTTCATGCGCGGCACCCGCCGCAGTCACCCGATCGGGACTCCCGTTCGATCGACACGCCTCGTGATCGGTATAGCGGTTTCTCAGACCTGGGTGGCGATCCGCGCGAAGCGCTCGGGGTCGCGTAGTCCTACGCAGTCGTTTGCCCAGAATGCCTCGGAGTAGACGAATGTGCCGGTCATCCAGGGCTCGTACGACGACAGCTTCGCGACCTGGAACCCCAGATCCGGAATGCGCAGCGAGGGTGAACGGAACCCACACGAGCTGGCCCGCTGGAAACCACGCGTCCCGTAGTACGTCGGCGAGCCCTCCAAGAAGACCAGCGGCACTCCGCGGTCGTCAGCTGCTTTCAGGGCTGCCTTGATCAGCTGGGTGCCGACGCCGTGGAGCTGGTGGTCCGGGTGGACGCCCAGGGGTGACAGGCTGACGACATCGACCAGCTGGGGCTGGGCATCCAGGCGGCAGGCGCTGAGCATGACGTGCCCGACAACCTGATCATGCCGTGTCGCGACGAGCGAAATCGGCTCGATTGCTCCCGGCGCGTCACGAAGCGCGTCCACCAGACCGGGGACGCGTTCCGGATTGCCGAAGGCGAGTGCATGTACGCGGCGCACTTCCGGATGATCTTGGGCCTGCTCAGGCCTGATCCCGTATACGAAGCTCATGATTGGCAGGGTAGGCAGCCATACGCGTGCAGGCGAACGGATTTGCGGACACCGGGACGAACGGTGTCGCTCCCACCGCACCAACTGGGAACCTTCGTTCGGCCATCAGGCGAACTTCCCGGTTCGGCAACGGCTTCTAGGGGCTTCAACCTCTGCCTGGTGGAAGACCCGAACCAAACCTGCACCTCCGAGGAACTGCTGCGCAAAGCCTCACAGCCGAGCCCACCAGTCAACGTCGACCGGTAGAAAACCCCACCCCACCAGCCAGGCAGGGCGAAGGCCTTGCCGCCGTAGCTCTTGATGACCTGGGCGGGCAAGCCCCCTTGGCTTGCCCGCCCAGGGCGGCTACTCCTTGCACTTCACGAGCGGCATCACCACTGCAGCCACCGCTGCGCCGGCCCCGATCGGGCCGAAGCTCGCGGGGTAGAAGGTCGCGAGCGCTGTGGCGACCAACACCGCTGTGCCGCCGACTAGAGCAGCCGACCGTCGACGCGAGGGCCGACGCTTGGTCATGTCTGAGGTGTCGAGCTGCTGGGACCGGTCGGAGCCGACACCACCGCCCATGGCCAGGGCCTACCACCAGGACGCCTTCACCATCGACTGGGACACCAAGTCCGGGGCCTGCCCCGGCGGACAGACCAGCGCGGTCTGGCGCGACGCCAAAAGTCATCAGGGCACCCCGGTCATCCGGGTCCGGTTCCCGGCCCGGCACTGCACCCCGTGCCCGGCGTTCGGCGAGTGCACGAAGAACAGCACCGGCCGCGAGATCACGCTGCGACCCCGAGCCGAGCACGAGGCGATCCATGCCGCACGCACAGCTGAACAGGGCGAGGACTGCAGGCGCCGCTACGGCCACCACAACGGTGAAGCCACCGTCTCCCAGGGAGTCAGGGCCTTCGGCCTGCGCAGTTCCCGCTATCGCGGGCTGGGAAAAACCCAGCTCCAGCACCTGTTCACCGCCGCCGCGATGAATCTCACCCGCCTCGACGCCTGGACCAGAGACATCTCCCGAGCCGGCACCCGAACCTCACGCTTCGAAACGCTGCGTCCCGCCGCCTGACGGCGACGGGACGCAAGCTCAGACCCCATTGGGCGCCGGCGCGCACCCTCGCGCTGTGCCGGCGCCACCAGGCGGCGACCCACAGGCCTTGGAGCCCCAGTAGGACGACCGCCGTGGTTATCGCGTCGGCGGCCGCCGTCCATCCCGGGGGAGCCGCCAGCGTGTGTAGGGCCCGGCCCAGCAGCACCAGGGTCACCCGGGTGAGGATCAGGTAGCCCAGCACCAGCGAGCCGGCGGACCCGGCCACCATCAGCAACGCGTAGCTGCGGACTGCGCGCTGTTCGGCTGGCGGCAGTCCGGTCAGCGGGTCCCGACCGGGCCGCCGGAGAAGGCGACTTCCGAGATGACGGGCGTACGCGCTCGCGTCACGGTAGAGGTTGCGGCATGACAGCAGGTCCTGCAGCAGGAAGTACACGTCAGTCCGCATGAAGACGAGCAACTCGGTGGCCACCGCCACCAGTTTGGTGAGCACCACCACGGCGAGTAGGCGGTGCGGGCCGGCCGCCGCCTCCGCCAGCAGACAGCCGCCGGCCAGGGCGAGGTCCAGCACCATCCCGGAGAGGTAGACGGTGAACCGGGTCCGACGGTCGCACTGCCAGACGCCGGAGACGTCGGTCTGCATGACGAGGAACTGCAGCCGGGTGCCGAGGCGGATCCGTCCGGGGACACCCGCCGCGCGCGCGGTGAGCAGGTGGGCCAGCTCGTGGAGGAAGAGCAGGGCCCAGGTCAGCGCCGCCTGCGCGGCCAGCACTACCGTTCCCTGTCCGCTCCACAGCAGGTCCTGCCAGTGCGGTCGCAGGCGCGGATTGAATGCCGCCGCCACGGCCCCGGCGAACGCCACCGTGAGTAGCGCGCCGTGCAGGACGGGACTGAGCGCCCATCGCACGTGGGCGGCCCTCAGCCGTGGGAAGGTCGGCCGGACCGGTGGCGGGGAGGAGACCTCCCGGTCGTCCAGCCGCCGGACGAAGCCCAGGGCAGCGAGCGAGGCCACGAATGAGTCGACCGCCGTCCGCTGGCCGGTCTCCCGCTCGATCCGTAGGGCTGCCTCGGAGGTCGTCAGACCCTGCTGGAGCAGGCGGATGGCGAGCACACCGTGCGGGGGTACGGCGATGTGGCTGCCGGTGTCGGCGCGGCCGACGATCCACTCGCTGCCGTCCTCGCGCATGCCGAGCGGATGGAACTCGACCCGGCTCATCCGCCCGCCCGCCGGGCGGCCGCGGCGGAGCAGTACCGGCAGCCGGGTCGGGCCGGATGCCGGATGAGCACCGGCTCGTCCGGGACGATCAGGTTGAGACCGCGCAGGTAGCCCGGAGGGATCCGGGAGATGCCGGTCAGGAGGGCGATGATCTCGTACGCCACCAGGTTGCCGGAGATTGCGGCGGACGGGCCGATCACGCCGTTCCCGCCCAGCCGGGGCGCCGGTCCCCTCGGCAGCCGGGCCTCCTCGCCCGCGGCCAGGCACTGGAAGCACGGCCCCTGGGGTCCGAAGACCCCGACCGAGATGTACGGTCCGTCGTAGCCGCCGCCGACCCAGGGCACGCCGGTCCTCGCACAGGCCTCCGAGGCCCAGCCCCGCAGGGCCTCGGAGTCCGGCTCGTCCGCGCAGAGCGCCAGGGCGTGGTACCCGGTGACCAGGTCCGCGAGTGCCTCGGGGCTGTCGACGGCGCGGCACTCGTGGCTGACCGCAATCTCGGAGTTGACGGCCCGCAGGCGGCGGGCCGCCGTTCCGGCCTTGGGCTGGCCGAGGTCGTCCTCGGTGTAGAGGACTTGCCGGGCCAGGTTGGCCCGCTCGACGACGTCCGGGTCCACACAATGCACCCGGCCCACCCCGGCGGCGGCGAGCGCCCAGGCGGCGTGGCTGCCGGTGCCGCCCAGCCCGAGGACGACGACGCCGGCTTGCTTCAGGCTCAGCTGCGCGTCCCAGCGGCCGGGTTGCGGTCGCAGGTCGACCATGCGGAAGAACTCCCGGTTGCGGCGGTACCGGTCGCGCTCGGCGGAGCTGAGGTCCGCCGGGTCGTCGGCGGCGGCGTCCTCGACGTAACCTGTCGCGACCAGGCTGTCGACCAGCCGGGCGGCGCCGGCCTCTGGCAGGTCGGGGCAGTGGGTGCGAAGGTCGTCGACCAGGTCAGCGCGGGTCCGGGTGCCGTCCATCAGTGCGAGGGCGGTCCAGACCCAGCCGTGTGGGTCGCGGATCTCGGCGGCGAGCCCGTAGACCCCGTCGCCGATCCGCACCGAGCTGTGGCCGGGCCGGTAGGGGAGATGCTCGTATTTCACGGTCGGACGTCGCATTGGGCGTCTCCTGTCGAAACGGGCCCGGTGCCCGGGCTGATGGGGCCGAGGCCTTCATCAGCCCGGGCACCGGGACGGAACTCAGTTGTTGCACGCCTTTGTGCCGATCGTCTCGATCCGGTCGAGCATGCGGATCTCGATGGCACCAGCCTCCTCCTCGAACGGGGCGGCGGTTTCCTCCTGGAGCTCACTTTCACTCTGCATCTGTCTCACCTCCTGTCAGGGTGGTTGTTCTCCTGTGCCGGGACCGGCACAGGAAGCATTGGGGTCGGCGGCCGCCCCGCGCGGCTGCGGCCGTCGGGGACGTGCCCAGGCCCGCGCGCCATGCGCAGCAGGACCCGGCCGAGGATCAGGTGATGCGGGCAGAACCCCCAGTGGCGGGAGTCCTCGCTGTGCTTTCCGTCGCCGAGCAGGACCACGGTGCCCTCGGGCACGGTCTCCCATTCGCGCATCCCCGAGAAGCAACGGAGCCGTTCGGGGACACGCTCCCCCCCGACGGCCGCCACTCGCTTGACCACCCAGCCGGTGCGGTCGACGGTAGGCCGCAGCGTGGGCTGCCCCGCCCAGGCGACGGCGCGAGGCGCTGGCGCTATGACGATGTCGCCAGCCTTCGTCGGCCTGCGGCGCGGTCGGGCGACGAGAAGCCGGTCGCCGGGCATCAGAGTCGGCGCCATGCTCAGCCCACGGACCGTGGCGAGGTACAGACGCTGCCTCAGCAGACGCGCCGTCAGTACTGTGGTGGAGACCAACGCCGCGGCCGTGATGCTTGCAGCGGCCACCACGAGGCCGGCAGAGGCCGTACCGGTCATGTCGAACCCTTCCTCTCGTGTCCGAGTCCAGTCACGCCGCGTCGTGTGATCGGCCGTCCGCGCGGTCAGATGGCGGCATCGGCGTAGCCTGCGGCCTGGACGGTGAACAGCCGGTGGTACGTTCCGCCGGCGGCCATCAGCGTGCGGTGGTCGCCGAGGGCGGTGATCCGTCCGTCCTCGAGCACTGCGATGGTGTCGGCGTCCTTGACGGTGCCCAGCCGATGCGAGATCAGCAGGCGGGTCATGCCCGCCGAGTCGCGCAGCATCTGGTTATGGAGCTCGGCCTCGGCCTCGGCGTCAAGGCCGGAGCTGGGCTCGTCGAGGATCATCAGGTGGCTTCGGCGCTTCATCAGCCCTCGTGCGACGGCCAGTCGCTGCCACTGGCCGCCTGACAGGTGGACTCCCCGGCTGCGTCCGCCCGCCGCGTCCCCGGCGAAGAAGATCCGGCTCAGCATGGTGTCGTACCCGTCGGGCAGGGCGTCGAGGAAACCGTCGGCGCCCGCCTGGCAGGCGGCCATCCGCACGGCTTGCCGGTCCTCGAGGCCGGCCAGGTCACCCAGGCCGATGTTCTCGGCGACCGTCAGGTCGTAGCACATGTAGTCCTGGAAGATCGCGCCGACGCCGAGCTGGTAGTCACCAGCGGGCACGGTGCGAATGTCCCGGCCGCCGACCAGGATCGACCCGCGGGTTGGCTGGTAGAGGCCACAGAGCAGCTTCACCAGAGTGCTCTTGCCAGCACCGTTCACGCCGACGAGAGCCAGCGAACCGCCAGCCGGGATAGTCAGGTCGACGCCCCGCAGGATCCAGTCCCCGTCGTCCGCGTAGCGGAACCAGAGATCCTTCACCTCGATGGCGCCCGCGAGCCGTTGGATCTCGCGGGCCGGTGCAGGGGTGTGGCTGGGCATGGCAACCGTGATCATGCGGAAGCTGTCGAAGGCCAGGAGGGACTTGTAGCCGTCGCCGATGGCGGTCGCCACCTGCAGGACCGCGCCCTGCACTCCCGCGGTCGCGGTGATGAAGACCGAGAGGTCTCCAATACTTAGCCGGCCGTCCGCTGCGCGTGCCGCCGACCAGACCACGCATGTGCCCACGATCGCGGCGGACAGCATCGACAGCAATGCCTGGCGGCGCAGCTGCCGTGCCTCCACGCGCTGTTCCTGGACGTGGATCGAGAAGGTCTCGCGATTCATCCTTTCCCGGAAGAAGTCCCCGAGGCCGAAGATCCGGGTCTCTTTGATGGCGTCGAGGCTGGTGATCAGCATCCGGTAGAACACCTCGCGCCGGGAGGCCTCCACGGTGTCCCTCTCCAGGCGGGTCTGCTCGCGGGAGAGCATCAGCTGGCTGACGAGCATCGGGAGCGAGGCCGCCGCGAGCAGGAGGAAGACCACTGGGCTGATGATCCAGAGGGAACTAAGCAACCCGCCGGCGACGAGTATGCCCTGAAGGGCGGACAGGCAGGCGCCGAGCAGCACCTCGGGCGATGTGGTGCTGGCCTTCAGCGCGAGCTGGACGCGGTCCATCGAGGCCGGGTTCTCGAACCAGGAGATGTCCCGGATGTCGTTGAGGGCTCGGAACAGCCGATCACGCATCCACAGCCGCGCGGCGCGCTGGGTCAGGGACTGGTAGTGGCGGGCCAGGCGCGGAGTGAGCGCGGAGGCGACGCCGAGCAGCGCCAGAATGGACGCCTGCCGGACGATTCCGGCCATCGCGGCGCCGCTTGCGATCCCGTCCATCAATCCTTTTGTCGACCAGGCGATTGCCGTCGGGATTGCTCCGCCGAGGACAGTGAGGAATAGGTAGCCGATGGCCGGTAGTGGCGCCGCCAGGAGTGCGATCCGGACGATGGCAAGAAGTAGGCGGGGATCTCCGCCTGGTTTACGCGCGCTGGCCTGCATGACTGGACGTCTCCCAGATCTTTTCGGCGGAGTCGTCCTCCGTGATTCGGCGCCGTTCTCCCCACCGGCCGGTTCCTGGCGGAACCCGGCCGGTGGGGCGCGGCGTGGCGGCGGGTCAGACGCAGCTGATGCTGCCGTCGCTGTAGCGGCAGCACTCGTGCACGTCGATCTGGCCGCCGAGGCCGCCGCCCGCGTACCAGCAGTACGGGGCCAACATCGCGGAGGCCTCGACGCCGGGGAGGATGCGGCCCAGCAGGCGGTCGCCGATCGCGGAAATGGCGCGGGAAAGAGGCATGAATGTCCCCATTCTTTCTGTGAATTGTTTTCTCGGGCCGAGGTTTGGTGATCTCGGACGGGATTTATGAAAGACGACCGACATCGCCGGTGTCAAGCGGCCGGCCTTGCTGTCGCGATTTCCCGTGCACCAATGCGAAATGCGGCGTCATTTCATCCTCAAAATGGCAAATGGAGCGCATTTTCGATGCGACCGATACGGATCTGGAACAATCGGATGAATATCGGACATCATAATTCTTGATTGACTTCCGCGGATTATCGTTGTTGACTCCTCTCGGCGCTTCCCGGTGACGTCAGGTGTCGCTCCCTGCCGGCACTCCACAGTGTCCGAGTGTTCTTCTCGTTCGCTTCTCGCGTTCTTCTCGCCCGCGTAGGCCGGCGGCCCAGTAACCCCCGAACCCGTCCGCACACCTGCGTGCGCCACCCCTGAGAGGCAGCCGTGCTTCCCGCACTCATCGCACTTACCGTCCTGCTGGCGATAGCCACCGCGACGAACCTCCTGCTGACCTTCGCGCTCGTGCGGCGGATGCGAGCCATCGAGGCGACCGGACTGCGTACTCCCCGCCGGCCACCGGCCGGGACCCCCGTAGCGGACTTCACGGTGCGATCGGTCGGTGGGCGAACGATAGGTCGGGGCGACCTGCTCGGCGGCGACAGGCTCGTCGGCTTCCTCCAGGTCGGCTGCGGGCCGTGCGCGGAGCTCATCGCGGACGTCACGCGCCTTGTCGCGACTCCCGTGCTCCCGGCATACTTCTTCGTCTCCGGCGACCCGTCGGACCCGCGGACCCGGGAGATGGCCGCGCAGTTGGCGGCGATCGGCGAGGCCGCGCTGGTCGGCGACGGGCTCGAGGTGGCGACCGCGTTCGGCGGGGTCGAGGCCTTCCCGACCCTGCTGGTGCTGCGGGACGCAGTGGTCACCGCGTCCGGGCACGACCTCGCCGGGGTCCTACCACACGAGGGGGTGCTTCCGCTCGGGTCGGAGCACGTCCCGTCGGGAGCCGTGGGCGGGCTGCGATGAGCTACGCGCAGCTGGGCTGCCGCGCCCTGCTAGCGGTGGTGTTTGCGGTAGCGGTCGCCGGCAAGGCCCGCAACCGCGCCACGGTCGCCGCCTTCGCCGCCGGGCTCGCGGACTTTCCATGGATCCCGGCCCGGCTGCGTGGCCCGGTGGCGATCGCCACGCTGGCCGCCGAGTCGGTGACGGTGACGCTTCTGGCCGGCGCGGCGCGGGCCGGCGCCGCGCTTGCCCTAGGCGTGCTCGTTCTGTTCACGGTGGCGACGCTCGCGGCAGGCAGGGCGGGCGACTGCCATTGCTTCGGCTCCGCCCGGGTAACATCGGGCAGTCGGCGTACCTTTCTGGGTCGGAACGCTCTACTGGCGCTTGTCGCCCTGGCGGTCGTGCTCCTTCCTGGCGGCCCGGTGGCCATGGCACCCGGGACGGTGTCCCTCGTGGCGGGCGTGGCGACCGGCCTGGTGGTCACCCGCTGGGAGGACCTCGCCTATCTGTTCCGAGGCCCGGCGGCGAACTGACGTCCACCACCGGATCGCCGGCCGCCGCAGTGGGCCGCGGGCCCCTCTAGGCACCCGGGGCGGCGGCCGACAAATGGCCGCAGGCCGGACAAGAGCGGCAAACGCGGCCGGGCCCGCCATCAGCCCGGGTGGGCGCCGAGCAGCTGGGAGGCGAGGGGCGGCTCCGGTGCTGACCGACGGTACGTGTGGGCCGCTTCCCGGCCCGGAACACCGCTCCCGTCGCCGAGCCGTTCGAGGTCGACCGACTGGCCGTCGCCAGCCGCGAGTTCTTCGACCAGCTCGTCGAGCGACATCTGATCGACCAGCAATCGCGCACCGGCGATCCGTAACGCCAGGGGCAACCCCCCACACAGTCGCGCGAGTTCGCGTGCTGCCCTTGGATGGGACGCCACCAGCTCCGGCCCGACGATCCGGCTTAGCGCCTCGACCGCCTGTCCGGAACACAGGGCATCGACCCGGATCGCGGTTGCCCCGCACTCGACAAACAGGGCGCTCAGCATACGGCGGCTGGTGACCACGGTCAGGCAGCTGGGAGCACCGGGCAGCAGTGGCCGGATCTGCCGGTAGTCGTGCGCGTTGTCCAGGACCACCAGAACACGGCGACCAGCAAGGCAGGACCGATACAGGTCCTCGCGCGCGCCGGTCGACGTGGGCACCTGCCGGGCCGGCATCCCCAGGGCGATGAGGAACCGCTTCAGCACTTGCGCGGGCTGCCCATCGTCGGCGCCGCCGCGGAGATCCGCGAAGAGCTGCCCGTCGGGGAAGCTGTCCGTGCGGCGGTGGGCCCAACGGACGGCCAGAGCGGTCTTGCCAGAGCCGGCCGGGCCGCTGACCAGGGCGATTCGAGAGGCATTGAACGCATGGCCCGCCACCGCGTCGAGAGCGGCCAGCTGCTCCCCCCGCCCGATGAACCCGGCCGTGTGCGGAGGCAGTTGCGCTGGCCGCGGGGCCTGGACCCAGTGGCCCGGCCGACTCGGCCCGCCGGGGGCGGGCACCGGGTTCCGTGGCGCTGCGTGCGGCATGGTCCGCCCGTGGTCGCAAGCTGCCGGACCGCTGGCACGAGGGCCCGTCCGGCCGTCCGGCTGCTGGACCCGGGGGCCGCACGCAGGCCCGTTCGGCGGGGCGAGCGACGGGTCGGCGCGCAGCACGGCCTGCTCCAGCTCGATCAGCGACCGCCCCGGGTCGAGTCCGAACTCCTCGACCAGCAGCACACGGAGCGAGCGAGCCACCGCCAGTGCATCGATCTGTCGGCCGCTCCGGTACAGCGCGAGCATCAGGCGCTCAGCGATGCCCTCCCGGGTCGGGTGGTCGGCGAGCAGAGCAGTCAGCTCGGGTACCAGCTCCCGGTGCCGCCCCGCGCCGAGCTCGAGTTCGGCGAGCAGCTCGTGGGCGGCGAACCGCTGCTCCTCAAGCTGGGCGCGCACCGGGTCGGCGAAGGGAGCCGTGATGTCGGCGAGTGCTGGGCCCCGCCATGCCTCGAGGCTCCTGCGCACGGTATGGGCCGCCTCGCGCAGGTCGCCGGACCCGGCAAGTCGGCGGGCCTGCCCCACCCGGTGCCGGAACTCGGCCAGGTCGAGGGCGGAGTCCGTCACCGACAGCCGGTAGATCCCGTGGTGCGAGGCCAGCGGACGGCCCTTGTCCGGGCCGAGGACCCTGCGCAGTTCCGAGACCGCGGTGTGGACCTGCCCGCGCGCGCTGTGCGGCGGGTCCGCCTCCCAGAGCGCGTTCACCAGCTGCTCGGTGGTCACCGATCGGTTCGCGTGGAGCAAGAGGAATGCAAGTACAGCGCGCCGTCGTGGGCGGTCCACCCCGACCCGGCGATCTCCATCGAACACCTCCAGCGCTCCGAGAATGCCGTAGCGCATGAAGTGGGTCACTGACTCGCAGTCGGAAGTGTCGGCCCGAAAGGCGGTCGGGTCCGGGAGCGGTTTTGGCACCGGAACGAAAGCGCTATCATGATGTCTCACATATTACGATAGCAGTATCAAGTGTTTGGGAAGACCTGCCTGACCGTCAGGATGGAAGTCGGGCGGAAGCTTGCGGCGAGGGACCTCAGGGAATCCGCAGTGGCGGTGTTTGCGATCTTGATCGTTCTGAACTTCATCTCCAGGGGCGACAAACCAGGTGGTCGGTTGCACCGAGGCGCCGGACAGCGGCCTCGACGCCGGCGCCCAGGAGCTACCCGCCGCCGCGGCCCGCTTCCTCCAGAACCTGGAGACCTCCCGCCACGGGGAGGTCAACCCCGGGGCACCGAGGCCCTCGACCTCCTGGAGCGCAGCGCCACCGCCGCCGTCCAGCGCCTGCTGCACACAGCCCGCGTACTGCGCTACGAGATGCTCACCGCCCGCCGAGCACGAGGCCACCGCTGCGCACAGGCCAGCCGCCTCGGGAGCCGGACAACCCGTTGCCGAGGCGGCGCAGGGCGGCGGCGTGGATTCGTCGCGCGTCGGATCAAGCCCCGCCAGGCCGCCGTTCGATACGACATGCGATGAAGCAAGCGACCCTACGGCCGATGCCTCCCCGGCCGACCTTGTGTCCCCGCGCGTCGAGACCCTGGCGGCGCCGGTGCGGCGCCGCCCGTTGCACCAACGCCCTGCCGCCAGCGCGCCGCTGCAGCCCGGCTCGGCGCCGGCAGCGGCGGGCGCCACTGCCGACGACTCGGCGCCGCTGCGCCTGGCGCTCGCCGCGGAACGTACGTCGCTGTCGCCGCCCGGCCGGAGCCTGGGCGCCCCGACCGGCACCTGCAGTGCGGAGGGCGGCGTGCTGCTGGTGGAGGGCTGGGAGGCCGACCCGAGTGTGTTTGCGGTCCACCGGCCAGGCGATGGTCCGGCCGTGGGCTGGGTCGCGACGGTCGGCGACGACGGGGGCGCATTCATCGACGGCCGCATGGTCATCGACGCCGCCGACGGCGAGCCCTGGCTGTCCCAGGACGCCCTCTACGCCGTCTCCCTGCTGCGCATGGCCCTCGACCAGAACCTCGCCTGAGACCTCGGGCCCCCGGCGACCGGTATTGGAGAGGCTCCCCGGCGGACAATGATTCCCAATCGGGTTTGTCAAGCCCTTGGGTGACGGTGGGTGAGCGTTTCACGCCGCTGCGGGATCGCGTCGGGGTGGCTCGGTGGTGAACGT
>NZ_JBFBJZ010000117.1:0-13572 GCF_040686255.1 Kitasatospora sp. NPDC085879
GGGAAGCAAAAGTATGACGATTGGATTGCGACCGCTTGAATAAGTCATACCTTTGCGTCAAGGTGAGCGCGGACCAGGCAGAAGAGGAGGGGACCGGGGCGCGCTTCTGCGGGAGACGGCGGGTCACACCTCCCGGTAGGGGTGGAATCCGCGGCCGGTCTTGCGGCCGAGCAGGCCCGCCTCGACCATCCGGGAGAGCAGTGGCGGCGGCGCGTACAGCGGCTCCTTGTACTCCTCGTACAGCGAGTTCGCGATCGCCTCGACGGTGTCCAGGCCGATCAGGTCGGCGAGTCGGAGCGGGCCCATGGGGTGCGCGCAGCCGTGCAGCATGCCGGCGTCGATGTCCTCCGGGCTCGCGTGGCCGGCCTCGGCCATCCGGACCGCGGCGAGCAGGTAGGGCACGAGCAGGGCGTTGACGACGAAGCCGGCCCGGTCGCGGGAGCGGACGACGTGCTTGCCGAGGGTGTCGGCGGCGAAGGCCTCGATGCGCCGCAGCACGTCAGGGCCGGTGTGCAGCGAGGAGACCACCTCCACCAGCGGCATCACGGGTGCCGGGTTGAAGAAGTGCAGGCCCAGCACGTGCGAGGCGCGGGTGGTGGCGATGCCCAGCCTGGTGACCGGGATGGCGGAGGTGTTGGTGGCGAGGACGGCGCCGTCGTCGGCGAGGATCTCATCGAGGCGGGCGAGCACGCCGGTCTTGACGGTCTCGTCCTCGACGACCGCCTCGACGATGAGTTGACGGTCGGCCAGGGCCTCCAGGTCGTCGGCGAACAGCAGGCGCGCCCGGGCGTCCTCGCAGCCGGCCGGGTCGAGGCGGCCGCGGTCGACCGCGCGCCGCAGGGATCGGTCGATCCGCTCCCGGGCGGCCCGCAGCGCGGTCGCGTCCCGCTCGCAGACGACGGTGTCCAGACCGGCACGGGCGAACACCTCGGCGATGCCGGAGCCCATCTGCCCCGCGCCGACCACGGCGACCCGTCGGATCTCGTTCATGGTGGTGCCTCCGTAGTGGGGGCGGCTCAGGCCGCGGTGCGGACTCGGACGAGGTGGCGGGCGTAGGCCTCGGTGGTGAGGAAGGCGGGCAGGTCCGCGGCGAGGGCGGTCTCCTCCAGGGTCCGTACGGCGTGGTCGACCAGCACCGGGTCGGCGCCTTCGGCGAGCAGGGCGGCCCGCTCCCGGTCGGTGAGCCGCCGTATCAGGTCCGGGGTGGCGAGCGAGCCGCCGGCGAGACGGGAGCAGTGGTGCTGCCACTGCCAGAGCTGGCAGCGGGCGATCTCCGCGGTGGCGACGTCCTCCATCAGCCCGTGGACGGCGACCGCGCCCGTCCCGCCGAGCCAGGCGGTGAGGTAGCGCAGCGCGACGGCGACGTTGGACCGCACGCCTTGTTCGGTCGGGAGGCCGACGGACAGCCGCTGGACGGCGAGCAGGTCGGCGGCGGTGACCTCGACGTCGTCCCGGGTGCGGTGGAGCTGGTTCGGGCGGTCGCCGAGGACGGCGTCGAAGGCGGCGCGGCAGGTGGCGACCAGACCCGGGTGGGCGACCCAGGAGCCGTCGAAGCCGTCGCCGGCCTCCCGCTCCTTGTCACGCCGGACCTTGGCGAGCGCGGCCTCGTTGGCCTCGGGGTCGCGGCTCGGGATCGCGGCGGCCATGCCGCCGACGGCGTGCGCGCCGCGCCGGTGGCAGGTGCGCACCAGCAGCTCGGTGTAGGCGCGCATGAAGGGCTGGGTCATCGTCAGGTCGGCGCGGTCGGGCAGGACGAACCGCGGTCCGTGACGGGCGAAGTTCTTGATCAGGCTGAACAGGTAGTCCCACCGGCCGGCGTTCAACCCCGCGGCGTGCTCGCGCAGTTCGTAGAGGATCTCGTCCATCTCGAACGCCGCGGTGACGGTCTCGATGAGGACGGTGGCGCGGATCGTGCCGTGCGGGATGCCGAGTTCGGCCTGGGCGACGGTGAAGACGTCGTTCCAGAGGCGCGCTTCGAGGTGGTTCTCCAGTTTCGGGAGGTAGAAGTAGGGGCCGCTGCCGCGGTCGATCTGGCGCCGGCCGCAGTGGTAGAGGTAGAGGCCGAAGTCGACCAGGGCGCCGACGGCCGGGCGGCCGCCGAACCGCAGATGGGCCTCGTCGAGGTGCCAGCCGCGGGGACGGACGACGATGGTGGCGGGTGTGTCGCCGACCCGGTACCGCCGGCCGTCCGGGGTGGTCCCGTAGATCCGCCGCTCGATCGCGTCGAGCAGGTTGAGCTGCCCGCTGACGATGTTGTGCCATGTGGGGGCGGTGGCGTCCTCGAAGTCCGCCAGCCACACCTTCGCACCGGAGTTGAGGGCGTTGACGGTCATCCTGCGCTCGGGCGGCCCGGTGATCTCCACCCTGCGGTCGGCGAGGCCGGGAGCTGCCCCGGCGACGCGCCAGGCGGTGTCCTCGCGGACGGCGCGAGTCTCCGGGAGGAAGTCCAGGGTGCCGCCCGCCGCCAACGCGGCGCCGCGGCGGGCGCGTTCGGCGAGCAGGTCGGTGCGGCGGCCCGCGAAGACCTCGTGCAGGCGGGCGAGGAAGCGCAGGGCCTCGGGGGTGAGGATCTCCTCGAAACGCTCCTCGTGCTCGCCGAGGATCTCGGCGGGGGTCGAGATGCGGCTGGTCGGGCTCATCCGGTTCTCCAAGAGGGCTCTTCGGGCGGCGGGCCCGGGGCTTCGTCCCTCAACGAGGCCCCGGGCTGTATCGGCGGCCGTGGAGCTCCCCGGACGGGGCGGCCGCCGGGCTCGGTCAGTGGAACTGCTCGGCCTCGGTGGAGCCGGTCAGGGCGAGGGTCTCGGCGTTCGGGTTGAGCGCCGTGGAGACCTGGTCGAAGTACCCGGTGCCGACCTCGCGCTGGTGCTTCACGGCCGTGTAGCCGTCCGGGGCGGAGGCGAACTCGGCCTCCTGCAGGTCGACGTAGGCGGTCATGCCGTGCTCGGCGTAGCCCTTGGCGAGCTGGAACATCGAGTGGTTGAGGGCGTGGAAGCCGGCCAGCGTGATGAACTGGAAGCGGTAGCCCATCGCGCCGAGCTCGCGCTGGAACTTGGCGATCTCGTCGTCGTCCAGGGCGGCCCTCCAGTTGAAGGACGGCGAGCAGTTGTAGGCGAGCAGCTTGTCCGGGTACTCGGCCTTGACGGCCTCGGCGAACTCGCGGGCCTGGACGAGGTCCGGGGTGCCGGTCTCCACCCAGAGCAGGTCGGCGTAGGGGGCGAAGGCGAGGCCGCGGGAGATCACCGGCGCCATGCCGGGCTCGACCCGGAAGAAACCCTCGGCGGTGCGCTCGCCGGTGCAGAACCGGGCGTCGCGCTCGTCCACGTCCGTGGTGAGGAGGTTGGCGGCCAGCGCGTCGGTGCGGGCCACGATCACGGTGGGCACGTCCGCGATGTCGGCGGCCAGCCGGGCGGCGTTGAGGGTACGGATGTGCTGGGCGGTCGGCACCAGGACCTTGCCGCCGAGGTGGCCGCACTTCTTCTCGGAGGCGAGCTGGTCCTCGTAGTGGATGCCCGCCGCGCCGGCCGCGATCATGCCCTTGGTGAGCTCGAAGACGTTCAGCGGGCCGCCGAAGCCGGCCTCGGCGTCGGCGACGATCGGCACCAGCCAGTCCGGTCCTTCGTTGCCCTCGGCGGCGTCGATCCCGTCCGCGCGCAGCAGCGCGTTGTTGATCCGGCGCACCACATGGGGAACGGAGTCGGCCGGGTAGAGGCTCTGGTCGGGGTAGGTCTGGCCGGCCCGGTTCGCGTCGGCGGCGACCTGCCAGCCGGACAGGTAGATCGCCTGCAGACCGGCCTTCACCATCTGGACGGCCTGACCGCCCGTCAGCGCGCCCAGGGCATGGATGTAGTCCCGCTCGTGCAACTGCCGCCACAGCCGCTCGGCGCCGCGCCGGGCCAGCGTGTGCTCCTCGCGCACCGTCCCCGACAGCCGCACCACGTCGGCCGCGGAGTAGCTGCGCTCGACGCCCGCCCAGCGGGGATCAGCCGCCCACCGGGCGGCGAGGTCCGCCGCGCGCTGCGCCTGCTGCTGTCGAACCGGCTGCGTCATGATGGCTCCAGGGGTGCTCGTTGCGAAGGATGTGAGGCCGGCCGCCCCGCGATGCGCAGACGCCGTCCCGGTGCCGGGGCAGCGACGGGAGGGGGCCACCAGGTTCTGCCCCGTGCCGCCCACGGACCTGCTCCGACAGGGGACTTGTCCGCCGGCCGCCGGCCGCAGCACCGACTCTGGCAGCCCCGGCGGCGGCCGTCACCGCTGGACCGACGCCAACTTCTGCGAAGCCCCGGATGCGAATCGGCGAAGACTGCGAAGACGCCCACCCGGGCTGCCGCGCGGCTACGCTGGCACCGACACGCCGCAGCGGCATGCGGCGGCAACGGGGGAGCGGGACGATGGGCAAGGCCTTCGCCGGGGCGCGGCTGCGCCGGCTGCGGGAGGAACGCGGACTCAGCCAGGCCGCGACGGCCCGGCTGCTCGACCTCTCACCGAGCTACCTCAACCAGTTGGAGCACGACGCCCGCCCGCTCACCGTCCCCGTCCTGCTCCGACTCACCGAGGCCTTCGGCGTCGACGCCGGCTGGTTCGCCCCGCCGGAGACCGCCCGGCTCACCGCCGAACTGCGCGACTCCCTCGGAGAGGAGACCGCCGCCGGCCGCATCACCCCGGGCGACCTCGACGAGGTCGCCGCCCGACTGCCCGCCGTGGCCCGGCTACTGATGGACCTGAACCGCGAGCGGCGCGCCGTCGCCGAGCAGTTGGCCGTCCTCGCCGGGGAACGCGGCCCGGCCGCCGACACCCTCACCCCGCACGAGCAGGTCCGCGAGTTCTTCTACCGAAGGCGGAACTACCTCCACGAACTCGACACCGCTGCCGAGGAGTTGGCGGGGGCCACCGGTCTGCGGCGCGGCGGTGTCCGGGAGGTGCTGGCGGAACGGCTGACCGCCCGGCACGGCGTCCGGCTCACCACCGGGGGAGACCACCTGCACCGGTACGACCCGCACACCCGGGTACTGCACCTGTCGGACCGGCTGCGGCCGGGCCAGCAGGCCTTCCGGATGGCCACCCAGCTGGCCTACCTGGAGCACGACCGGCTGCTGTCCGAACTCGCCGCGCAGGACAGCACGGAGGGTTCCGCCGCCCGGTCGCTCACCCGGATCGGGCTCGCCAACTACTTCGCCGCCGCGCTGGTGCTGCCCTACACCGCGTTCCACGCCGAGGCGGAGCGCTCCCGCTACGACATCGAGCACCTCGCCGACCACTTCGGTGTGGGCTACGAGACGGTCTGCCACCGGCTGAGCACCCTGCAGCGGCCGCGGCTGCGCGGGGTGCCGTTCTCCTTCGTCCGGGTCGACCGCGCGGGCAACGTGTCCAAGCGCCAGTCCGCCACCGACTTCCACTTCTCCCGCACCGGCGGCACCTGCCCGCTCTGGAACGTCTACGAGGCCTTCGCAGCCCCCGGCCGGGTGCACGTCCAGATCACCGCCATGCCCGACGGGCGGCGGCACCTGTGGACGGCCCGCACGGTGTCCCGCTCGCCGGGCGGCTGGGGGCGGCCCGGGAAGACCTTCGCCGTCGGACTCGGCTGCGAACTCCGGCACGCCGCACGGCTGGTGTACTCCGCCGGCCTCGACCTGGGCGACGAGGCCGCCGCCACCCCGATCGGCCTCGGCTGCAAGGTCTGCGAACGCCCGGCCTGCCCGCAGCGCGCCGCCCCCGCCATCGGCCGCCCGCTGGCCGTCGACGAGCACACCAGCACCTTCGTCCCGTACCCGGTGCGGCCGGAGGCGGACTCCTGACCTCGGCCGGTACGGACCGTCCGGCCCGTGCCGGTGACACCGTCCGTGGCTCAGCCGATGGTGCGCTCGCGGTCGCCGGCGAGTTCGCGCACCGCATCGGCGACGGCCCGGAAGTCCTTGCGCAGGATCTTGGAGTGGTTGCTCGCGACCTTCGCGCTGACCTTGAAGTTCGGGTTGCGGGCGAGCACCGGGTCGAGATTGGCCCGGATCTCCTCCATCAACGTCGCGTCGCCGCCCAGGTTGCCGCCGGTGGCGACCACGTACCGGACGGGTGCGGTCACCCGGTCGAAGACCGGGTTGAGGGCGCCGGGCGCGCAGAGCTCGTTGGCCTCGATGTTGATCTCGGCATGCTGCGCGGCGCTCATCCGCGCGGCCAGGCCGAGCCGGCGGGCGACCGGGAAGAGCGGGCTCAGTCGGCGGAACAGCTTCCGGATCTGTGCCCGGGCCGCGTCGTCGAGCCAGTCGTGCGGGAAGGCGCCGTCCACGGACACCACCCCCAGGGCGCGGTCCGGATTCCGGGCGGCCCAGTGCATCGCGAGTGCCGCGCCGTAGGACCAGCCCACCAGGATCGGTCGCTCGACGCCTCGCGCCTCGAGGACGGCGTCGAGGTCGCGGACGCACGCCTCGAAGGAGTAGTCCGCCGAACGCTGCGACCTGCCGCGGGCGCGCTCGTCGTAGGTGATGTGCCGGAAGTCCCCGCCGAGGTCGGTGATGACGCGCCGCCAGTGCGACTGGTCGGCGTAGGAGCCGTTGAGGTAGACCAGGGGACGGCCGGGCCCGCGGGTGTCGGTGACGGCCAGTGCGGTGTCGTCGACCGGCACCAGGCCGGTCCAGACGGGCTGCTCGATGGTCAAGGTCTGTCTTTCTGCAGGGTCGGACGTGGATCGGTGGCGGTGGGCGGTGAGGTGCGCGGCCGTACGAGGAGTGGCCGTGCACCTGGGCGGTCAGAGGCTGCGGGCGGTGATGTCGCCGTAGGCGGTGGTGGCGCGGACGGTCAGGGCCGCGGCGGCACCGTCGGCGTTCTGCAGCGTGTTGTGGATCCGGCCGTAGGCGGTGCCGGCGTCCAGCGAGGCGGAGACGCCGCGGGCGGCGCCGACCTCGATCCCGCCGGCCTCGGTGCGGAGCACGACCGCGCCGCGGACGGCCTCGGTGATGCGGATGTCGCCCTTGGTGGTGGTGATCTCGGCGGGGCCGGTGAGGCGGCCGACGGCGATGTCGCCGGCGAGGAGGGTGAGGTGGGCGCTCGCGGCCTCGTCGAGCTTGATCGAGCCGGCGGCGCTGTCGAGGGTGACGTCGCCGAGCTGCCCGACGCCCCGGAGTTCGGCGTCGGCCGTCTTCGCCGCGACGCGGGAGCCGGCGGGCAGCTGGACGGTGACCTCGACGGATCCGGAGGTGCCGAGGATCCGGTTCTTCGCCGCGGGGGCCTCGATGCGCAGGACGCCGTCGGCGTAGGCGACCTCGATCCGGGCCGCGGCCTTCACGTCGCGGCTCTTGGCGGCGTCCGCGGGCCGGACATCGACGGCGGTGTCGGCCCGGTGGGCGGCGATGAACCGGATCCGCCCGGCGGGGACGTCGAGGACGGCCGAGATGGGGGCGGGGGTGTCGAACTTCTGCATCGTGCTCTCCTGTGACTCGTCGTTTCTGATGACCGAAACGCTACGTTGCATTCAAGAATCCGGCAACATACTCGTTGCGCCGAATCACCATTTATGCAGGTCATCGCCCCAGAATTGTTGCAATGGCCTTGAATTTAATGCAACAGCCCGCGATTCGCCCATTGCAATGAATGGCGAGTGAACGCTATGCTGAAGGCGCCACGGACCACAAAGGAGACCGCGATGCCGGGAGGCAGACTCACCCAGCAGGAACGTCAGCAGATCGCGCTGGGACTGGCCGACGGCCTCGCCTACGCGGAGATCGCCAGACGCCTCGACCGTCCGACCTCGACGGTCACGCGCGAGGTGATGCGCAACGGCGGCCCCACCGCCTACCGCGCCGACCTCGCCCACCGCGCCACCGAACACCGCGCGCACCGCCGAAGGCCCGCCGCCTCCCGGGGGTCGGAGCCGCTCCCCCAGCCGCACGGACGCGACGCCGAGGCCGTGGCCGCGTACGAGGAGACGCTCACCACCGTCCTCATGGCCACGGGCGTGCCCACGATGGGGGCGCGGGTGCTGACCTGCCTGTTCACCAGCGACGCGGGCAGCCTCACCGCGTCCCAGCTCGCTCAGCACCTGCAGGTCAGCCCGGCCTCCATCTCCAAGGCGATCGCCTTCCTGGAGAGCCAGAGCCTCGTCCGCCGGGAACGCGACGAACGCCGCCGCGACCGCTACATCGTCGACGACGAGCTCTTCTACCAGGCGACGATCGCCAGCGCCCGGTCCAACGACCAACTCGTCGCAACCGCACGCCAGGGCGTCGCCGTCCTCGGCCCCTCCAGCCCGGCCGCCACCCGCCTGGAGAACGTCGCCCGCTTCCTGGACTTCATCAGCGAAAGCATCACCCGCGCCGCCGAACAGGCCCGCGAAGTCCTCCACACGAAGCCCGGAACGGCCTCGGCCGGCACTGCGGAGCCGCAACCGGAAGACTGATGGTCGGCTGAGGAAAAGTCAGCTGCCGTCTACCCACCGCTCGATGAGGCTACCCGGAAGCCCGTGAGCCGAGTCCGTGGTGGATGGGGACCGAGCCGGTCGCACGGTGGAGGCACGTTCTCCGTCCGACCGGCCAGGTCCGACCCCACCGGCAGGGCCGGCAGGACCTCGAACACCGGGCTGCCGAACCCGGCCTGACCTGCCAGAAGGCGGATGTGGGTGCAGGCCTGCGGGTGGGGATCGGGCGTCATGGGTGTGATCGTCGCACAGGGCTCCGACGGTGCTGCACGGCCCGTCCGACTCTCGCCGGGGTCAGTGCGCTTCGCGGTCCTCGGCCGGGCGGGCGCGGCGGCGGGCGGTCATGGCCGGTGCGGCCAGTGCGGTTGCGGCGAGCAGTGCTCCGGCCACCCCCAGCGCGTGCTGCGCGCCGAGGCCCGCCGTTCGCCCGGAGGCGTCGCCTGCCAGGAAGACGCCGCCGACGACGGCGACGCCGAGGGTGCCGCCGAGTTGCTGGACGGCGTTGAGGAGGCCGGCCGCCGAGCCGGTCTCCTGCGGGGAGACGCGGCGCAGCGCGGCGGTGAAGAACGGCGGGGTGAACAGGCCGACGCCCAGGCCGGCGAGGGTGAGGGCGAACGGCAGGGCGGTCGGGTAGTGGCCGACGGGTGCGGTTCGGTAGACGAGGGCCGCGGCGGCGATGCCCGTGGCGAGGGTGGCGATGCCGGCGTGCAGGACGCGGGTGCCGTGCCGGGGGACGAGGTGGCTGCCGGCGAGCCAGGAGGCGACGGCCAGGCCGGCGGACCAGGGCAGCAGGGTGAGGCCGGCGGTGAGCGGGCCGGTGTGCAGTCCGAGTTCGAGGTGCAGCACCACGGTGATCATGACACCGTTCATGGTGGCGAAGAACAGCGTGGAGGTGGCCAGTGCGGCGGGGAAGGCGCGGCCGCGCAGCAGGGAGGGTTCGACGAGTGGGGTGCGGCCGGCGGCGGCCGTGCGGCGCTGGTGGGCGGTGAACACGGCCAGGACGAGGGCGCCGAGGGCGGCTGCGGCCCATGCGGCGGCGCTCGGTGCGCCGGTTCCGGCGGCGAGCGGGCACACCAGCAGGGTGGTGCCGGCTGCGGCGAGGAGGGTTCCGGTGGCGTCGAGGCGGGGGCGTACGGGGGCGTGGTCCTCGCGCAGGCGCGGGGCGACGGCCAGGACGGCGGCCGCGAGCGGCAGGTTGACCAGGAACACCGCGCGCCAGGATGTGCCGAGCAGGTCGGCGTGGGTGAGCACGCCGCCGAGGACGGGTCCGAGGACGGCGGACAGGCCCATGACCGGTCCGATGGTGCCCAGGGCCTTGGGGAGTTCGTCGTCGTCGAACATGGCGCGGATCAGTCCGAAGGTCTGAGGGATGATCAGGGCGGCGGCTGCGCCCTGCGCCGCGCGAAGGCCGATGAGGATGCCGGTGGTGGGGGCGAGTGCGCAGGCCAGGGAGGTGAGGGCGAACGCGGTGACGCCGATCCGGAAGACGCGGCGGCGGCCGGCGATGTCGCCGAGGCGGGCGGCGGTGAGCAGACCGAGGGCGAAGGTGAGGGTGTAGGCGGCGCTGTACCAGGGGATGGCGGCGGCGGGGCCGCCGAGGTCGGTGTGGATGACGGGGCCGGCGACCTGGACGATGGTGGCGTCGAGGAGGTTCATGGCCTCGGCGGTGAGCAGCGCGATCAGGGCGGTCCACCGGTGGCGGTGCGGTGCGGTGTCCGCTCGGCCGGTCGCGGCGATTCGGGCCGAGGCGTCGGTGTCGGTGTCCGTGTCGATGTCGGTGTCGGTGTCGGCTGGATGCCGGGTCATGCGGTCCCCCATGGGTGGATGCCGATCGGTGCGGTGCCACCACCCTGTCGCCGCCCATTCGCCGGGTTCCATGAATCGCGACCGAATCGACGATTTCTTCCATCAGCGGCGGCTACGGTGACGGATGTGCTCGAACTCGACGACCTCGACCGCGGCCTGATCCACGCGCTGCACGTGGACGCGCGTGCCCCGTTCACCCTGATCGCGGAGGTTCTCGGTTCCTCGACGCAGACCGTGGTGCGCCGCTACCGGCGCCTGCACGCCGAGGGCGGGCTGCGGGTGGTCGCCCTGCCGAGCCCGCGCAGCGCCCGTACGCACCAGTGGTTCCTGCGCCTGACCGCGGCGACCCGTACCGCCCATGACCTTGCGGTCGCGCTCGCCCGCCGTCCTGACACCTCGTGGGTCCGGCTCACCTCGGGCGGCACCGAGATCGTCGCGATCGTCCACACGGCGCCCGGCGGCCCGGACGCGCACGCGCTGTTGCTGCGCGACATCCCGCGCACCTCCGGCATCACCGCAGTCTCCGCGCACTACCTGCTGCACACCTATCTGGGCGGTCCGGTGGCCTGGCGCGGCCGTCTCGGTACGCTGACGGCCGAGCAGGAGGCCCGGCTGAATGCCCACGCCGTCCCGGCGGTGGAGACCGACGGCGATCCGTACTCCTTCACCGAGGCCGATCTGCGGCTGCTGGCCGTGCTGCGCGAGGACGGCCGGACGAGCTACGCGCACCTGGCCGCCGCGACCGGGTCCACGCCCGCCACCGTCACCCGCCGTCTGACCGAACTGCGCTCGCGCGGCGCGCTGTTCTTCGACCTCGACATCGAGCCGGCGCTCCTCGGGGTCGCCGTGTCCGCCCTGCTGTGGATGCAGGTCGCCCCGAGCCGGCTCGACGAGGTGGCCACCGCACTGGCGGCCCACGACGAGCTCGCCGTCGTCGCCGCCACGACCGGCCCGACCAATCTGGTCGCGCACGCGCTGTGCAGCGACGCGGAGTCGCTGCACCACTACCTGACCCGCCGCCTCGCCCTGGACGCGATCGGCCGGATCGAGACGGCGCCGGTGCTGCGCACCTACAAGGCCGCCGCCACCCTGCGCCTCTGACAGGCCGGGGCCGCCGGGAGCAGTGTTCGCCCCTGGGAGGGTGAATCTGACGGTGCGTCCGCCGCTGTCGTGCCGGCCGGGGCGGGAGGTCGGTCTACCGTCGAGCCCGGCCCGGGGCCAGGGCTGTCCGCTCCCCCGGCGTGCTTCGTGCTCCCCCTGACCGACTGGAAGGTTGCTCCCGCATGCGAATCCGCCCGTTGTGTTCGAGAGCAGGGCTGTGCGTGGTGGCCGTGCTGCCGCTGCTCGCCGTCACGGTCGCTGCGGCTCCCGCCCCGGCGGACACCCCGTCACCTCGGGGTCGGTCGGCGGTGCCCGGCACGGCGCCGGAGTGGACGCGTACCGCCGTGGACCGGGGACCGGAGCGGGCCGACGCGCCGGTCTCCGTGCGGGTCTACCTCTCCGGCCGTGACCAGCAGGGGCTGGACGCGTATGCGCGCCAGGTGTCCGACCCGGCCTCCGCGCAGTACGGTCACTTCCTCACGGCGGAGCAGTTGGCGGAGCGGTTCGGCACGAGCGAGGAGCAGACCGGCCGGGTCCGGTCCTGGCTGGACTCCTCGGGCATGCGCGTCACCGCCTCCAACAGCCACTACCTCACCGCGCAGGGCGATGTCGCCGACGCCCAGCGTGCGTTCGGCACGGAGCTGCGCAGCTACCGGAAGGGGGACCGCACGTACCGCGCGCCGGCCGGTGACGTCACGGTGCCCGCGGACGTGGCGGAGGACGTCCTGAGCGTCACCGGGCTCAGCACCGCTCCGAGCAAGGTCCGGCCGGCCAGGCCGAAGCCGCAGGACACCCTGCCCGGTCCGGGTGGCGCCTTCGTCAACTCAGGCCCGTTCTCGGACTACTTCGGCTCCGACCCGGCCACCGGCACCCCCGCCGCGTACGGCGCCGTCCGGCCCTACGTGATCCAGGGTCTCAACGGCGGGCAGCTGCGCAGCGCGTACGGTGCGACCGGCACCGGGCTGACCGGTCGCGGTGTGACGGTGGCGGTCGTCGACGCCTACGACTCGCCGACCATCGGCGACGACGTGACCCGCTACGCCGCCGCGCACGGGGACGCACCGTACGGCAAGGACCAGTTGCTGCGCTACGACCCGGCGGTGTGGACGCACACGGCGAGCCCCGACGTGGACCCGGACGGCTGCGACGCCTCGGGCTGGTACGCCGAGCAGACCCTCGACATCGAGGCGGTGCACGCCGTCGCCCCGGAGGCGGACATCTCCTACGTCGGTGCGTCCTCGTGCTACGACCAGGACCTCGTCGACGCCCTCGACCGGGTGGTCGACCGGCACTTGGGCGACATCGTCTCCAACTCCTGGGGCGAGCCGGAGAACGCCAGCGACCCCGCCTTCGACCGGGTCTACCAGCACCTGTTCAAGCGCGGCGCGGTGACCGGCATCGGCTTCTACTTCTCCAGCGGCGACAGCGGCGACGAACTGGAGAACACCGGCACCAAGCAGACCGACATGCCGGCCTCGCTGCCGTGGGCCACCGCCGTCGGCGGCACCTCGCTGGCCCTGGACTCCTCCGACGCCTACCGCTTCGAAACGGGCTGGGGCACGCTGAAGTCCGTGCTCTCCGCGGACGGCACCGCCTGGGTGGACCTGCCGGGCAGCTTCAACGGCGGGGCGGGCGGCGGCACCAGCGCCCGTTTCCCCCAGCCGGCGTACCAGCGCGGCATCGTCCCGCCGTCGCTGTCCGGCGCCAACGGCGGCAGCAACCGCGTCGTGCCGGACATCGCCGCCGTCGCCGATCCCAACACCGGCTTCCTGGTGGGCCAGACCCAGACCTTCCCGGACGGCAGCGTCCGCTACTCCGAGTACCGCATCGGCGGAACCAGTCTCGCCTGCCCGGTGATCGCGGCGCTCCAGGCCCTCGCCCAGCAGGCCAAGGGCTCCCCGATCGGCTTCGCCAACCCCGCCGTCTACCAGCGGTACAACACCGACGCCTACCACGACGTCACCGACCACCCCTTCGGCCCGGGTACCGAACTCGCCCAGGTCCGCGTGGACTTCACCAACACCGTGGACGCCACCGACGGCACCGTCACCTCCCTGCGGACGATGGGCCACGACACCTCCCTGGTCGCCGAGGGCGGCTACGACGCCGTCACCGGCGTCGGCACACCGACCGCCGAGTACCTCGCCTCCTGGGACTGCCCGCCCGACGGGTGGCGCGGCGGCCGCGCCGACGACTGATCGTGGCGCCGTGGGGGGGGGGGGGGGCCGGCCCCCCCCCCCCCCCCCCCGTACCCCCCGGCCCCC
>NZ_JBFBJZ010000118.1:0-13434 GCF_040686255.1 Kitasatospora sp. NPDC085879
TCTCGGTGAAGATCCAGCCGAAGCTGTTGGCGATCAGCGGGAAGCCCATGGTGAGGATGCCGATCCGCCAGCTCCACCTGGTGAAGAAGGTGCTCCCTTTCGTCAGTCGGTGTCGGGCGAGGCAGCCGCTGGTGTGCTCGGCGGCCTGGGCGCGTATCAGGTCCAGGTCCTGCGCGTGCGTGCCGCTGTTGCGGCGGCAGCCGGTACAACGCCACCAGGCGGGGCCCGGGGCCTGTTGCTGGCAGTCCGGCCAGGGGACGGCGCCGACGATCTCGATCTCCGCACGGCTGCGGTTCTCCAGCCGAATCCAGGTGTGCTCCGGTCCCTCCGGGCGTCGGAGCGCAGCAGGATGTGGCCGGCGGCGGTATACGAATCTCGCAACGCTCGGCGGCCTCGCATACCCGGGTGCGCAGGCCACGGCGACCGCCGAAGGCGTTGCCGCCGTCCATGTGCGGATGGGCGTGTGGAGCCTGTCCGGTGTGGTGCGGTCGATGCCCAGGTCACGGGTAGCGGCGAGGAGCAGCATCAGGACCTCGTAGGCGAAGGTGGGGTCGAGTCGGCCGGTTGTACTCAACGACAGCCACCTGGCGGTGCTGCGCCACCGGTCGGCGTGACACTCGGTCCCGTGCCGGGGCGGCGGGCCGCAGCGCGGCAGGCCAGGCGAGGAGGTTCATCTCGGTGGGCGGGTATCCGCGCCACACACCACCGCGCCCCGCGCGACCGGCCTGGACAGCTCGGTCGGGCGGGGCGCGGTGGTGCGCCTCAGCGCCCAGGAGGTGAGGCTTCCGTCAGTCGGTGTCGGGTGAGGCGACGGGGGCGGGCAGGGCAAGGCAGTCGCGGGCGTGGTCGGCGGCCTGGGCGCGCATCAGATCCAGGTCCTGCGCGTCCGTGCCGCTGTTGCCGCGGCATCCGGTGCATCGCCACCATGCGGGGCCGGGGGCCGCCTGCCAGGCGTCCGGCCAGGGGTCGGCGCCGACGACCTCGACCTCGGCGCCGCGGCGGGTCTCCAACCGGATCCAGGTGTGCTCCGGACCGCCGTCGCTCGGGGCATCCGACCGCAGCAGGATGTGGCCGGCGGCGGTGATGCGGATCTCGTGGTGCTCGGCGGCCTCGCGCAGCAGGGTGTGCAGGACGTGGCGGCCGCCGAAGACATTGCTGCCGTCCATCTTGTGGATGAGAGCGTAAAGCTTGTCCGGTGTGGCGCGGTTGACGCCCAGGTCGCGGGTCGCGGCGAGGAGCAGCACCAGCACCTCGTAGGCGTCGGTGTGGTCGAGCTTGCCGGTGAGGCGGTCGGGGGTCAGGCCGGAGATGTACCTGTCGAGCGTCGGGGTCATGCGTGCCCTTTCATTGTGGTGGGGAGCCCCCCGGGGACCGGGCGGGCTGGCGGTTGAACAGCAAACGTCAAGAGACCCCACCAGCCAGACCGGTGGCCAAGCCGACCGCCAGAACCGCCGGTGAACGTTCGCGGCCAAGTCGACCTGCCAGGACGGCTGGTGAGCGCCCGACGCTCGATACGGTGACGATCGGCGCGGCAACAGCCCCGGCCGCGACTGGCCCGACGTGCCGCTCACCACACCGGTCTCAGGTGGCTTGATCGGAGCCTGATTGGCCAGCATGGGGGTGCCGGCGTCCGGTGGAACACCACTCGGGCATGGACACCGCAGGGTCGAGTTCCGCGCGTACAGACTCCGTCAGCCCACGCACCCGCGAACCCCGCCGGACCGTAGGCGCTGCACCCGAAGCCACCGAACGGGCCGGTGCCCGACGGGACCGCAACGGCGCTTCCCCGACAATGCTCGAACACACGGGGCGTGACGCCACGCACCGCATGCGGCATGCCGAAGTAATTGACCTCCATCATGTGCCGGAAGGTCGCGGGTCGGGTGCGCGGCGGTCCCGTGCGGCCTGCGCCATGCCGACTGTCAGCAGCCCGACAACGAGCAAGGTGCTCAGCTCGAGGACTGTCACAACGTCACGACCCACCAGGCACTCCACTCCCCACTACGGCCCCGGCGCCACCGTAGTGCGCAGACAACCGGGTTGAGACGGGCCCCAGGACCCAAAATCGAGATTCTTCTGGCGATACGGACGCGGGAAGGGTTTCGGCAGGTCTACCGCCCGGGACAGCTGATGCCCAATCACTATTCGGCTGGCGAACGACGTTCGTCGCGCGAGAGTGCGTTTCGGCCGAACGCCCATTTTTCCAGGTATCTGTGACGGCTAGTCACGGCTCCGCAGCAAGTGGATCAGAGTCGTCCGCCGTGTCCGCTGACACGCTCTCGGCACATGCTCAGCTCCGGAGTGAAAACCGGATCGCTCAGAGCCGCTGCTGACAATTTGAGGCGCCAAAGCGATCTGGGTGCACTGCGAGACCAGCCCCCGGCCCCGGCTACGCGGCCGGGGCCGCTCTGGTTTTCTGGATCCAACCAGTCCCGGGGACCATGCGGTTCACAGGTCGCTGGCGCCTTTGTCGGCAAGACCGTCGGCCATGTCCACCATCAGTGCGAGGGCGAGGACGGTGGGGCCGGCAATGAGCGTCGTCCACCACGGGTGGTCGCAGATCCAGCCCCACACGTCCACCCTGAGCCAGTGCCAGGCGATCTTGGAGGCGCACGGCGACGATGCAGCCAGCCAGGAGCTTCAGCAGTGGATCGGCGGTTCCGTCGTCGCGCACGGTGTTGTCCCTCCTTGTTACTCGGGTACCCGGCGGGTGCCGGATGCGTGGGGGTGTCTGGCTCGTCGCCCGGTGGGCCGGGCGGGCAGCCGCAGCAGGTCGTGGAGGGCCACGCCGTGCTCGGCCCATGTGCGCAGCCGGTCGCGGTCGACCCAGTGGATGTGGTGCTTGTCGCCCCAGTCCCTGGCGTCTCGGGTGAACGTGCCGTTGGTGACCACGACTGCGGCGTCGGCGTGGTGGACAGGACCTGCGGTGCCCTTGACCTGGTACATCACGTGTGAGGTGACTTTCCTGGCTGTCGTGGTGTGCTTGGCCTGGATGACGATCCGGCCCAGGAGTGGGTGGTGGCCGATGACGTCCGCGGCCTGGTCGCCCTGCCGGCCGACCTGGCGGGCGGTCCAGCCGTCGCGGACGAGCAGGTCCCGGAGTGCGAACTCGAACTCCCGGTCGCCGAGCGCGTCGATACCGGGCAGGGCGAGGCGCAGCGTCGCCAGGCGCGCGGTGCGGGTCTTGGCGGCGGCCTGTCTGCGCAGCCACCACCCGGCGGTCGCGGCCGCGGCGAGGGCTGCGGCGAGGGCGAGGGTGGGCCAGTGCCGGGCGGCGGCCCGCCCGGCGCTCTCGAGGGCGGTCAGGAGCCATGTCGCTGCGGCGAGGGCGATGACCCCAGCGGCAAGGAGTTCGACGGGGCCTCGGGGGCGGCACCACCGGGGCCTACGGCGCGCCATCAGCGCGCTGCGGGGGCGGACGCCGCGGGGCCGGGCGTCGCCGGAGCGGGAGTGCTGGTGTCGCTGAAGCCGATGAAGTGTCCCCACAGCCACACCGCAGCGCAAACGCCCGCGATCATCCAGCCGCTGGTCTTCTTCGTGCTCGGCCGCGGGTTGCGGCGGATGTGGCTGCGAACGCGGTGGTATCCCTCGGGTACCGGCATCGGTCGTGTCCCTCCCGTCGGCGGTCCGCACGATGCGGACCGTCACGGGTCATTGGTGTACCAGCGACCCCCGACATGATCTGATGGACCATCAGTACTGGCGGGCTGGGTGGGGCGTGATCCGGACAGCTCGCTCGTGCTCCGGTCTCACCGTCGCCGTGACCTGCGATGCATGGTGAGCCTCGTGTTCAGACGCCCTGGCGGCCGCTGGTCCTGCTGCTGTCGGCCGGTGTTCCCAGTCCGGCCGTCGGGGGCCAAGGCGGCCCTGCCTACAAAAGACGTGCGCGCATCCCCATGCGTCGATGTGGGTGGTGGAGATGGCGCGAATTCCTGGGGCGCACGTGCGGGACGGGGCCGTGGCTCGTGCGCCGGTTTCACGACCGGCGCACACCGCGGGTGTGGCGGGCCGTGCAGTGGCGATACCGGTCCGGGGTGGAGCCGGTAGGAGCAGCATCCGGGGCCGTGCGGCTGCATCCGCCTGTCCGCGCCACGGGCACCGGCATGACGCGCCGGCCGCCCCCGGCCGCGGCGGACGGCGGGGACGGCGAGGCGGCGGGTCGGAACGCCGCAACGCCCGTGCGACAGGGACCAGCCGGTTGGGCAAGTCGTCCTGCCGGGTGCTGGGGCTCGCTGCCACGTCGGAGTCCGGGGAGCGGAACACCGCTCGCCACGGTTGTCCGTCGCGTTCCGCCACGCTCCGTGAATGGGTCCTCACCCGCTCGGAGGGGACGCGGTCAGGCGTCATCGACCTCCAGGCCGTAGGCGATGACGGCCTGGTGCAGCCCGCCCGGGTAGCCGGCGAGCGCGGGGGTGAAGTCCCAGTCCCCGGCTGCGTCGCGGTCGAAGCGGCCCAGCCGCATGGCAGTGTTCGTCGGGGCGCCGTCGGCCAAGTGGACCACGGCGGGGTCCTCGTCGGCGCGTGGCTCGAGGATGAGCGCAGGATCGGCGAACCCGCCCATGGTCGCGGCGGGGTGGTTGTGGGTGTCGGCCGCGGCGACGATGACGAGCCGGTCGGCCTCGGCCGGCAGGGCGTCGAAGTCCACCATCAGGCAGGCGTTCGCGTCGCCGTAGCCGGTGAGGAGCCGCACCGAGCCGTCCGGCGTCGAGCCGTTGTTGTAGAACACCAGGTGCTCGTCCGAGAGCGCCCGGTTCCCCCGGCACACCAGGGCTGCGATGTCGTACTCCTCGTCCCCGGTCCAGTGCAGCAGGAGACGGGCGGGCTCGGACGGCAGGTCCACCGGCGGCAGCTCGTCACCGTCCTGGCCGCCGCCCGCGCCGAACCGGGCCGCCGCGAATACCTCGTGGAAGCCGTGATGCTTGAGCAGGCCGACCAGTTCGGCGCCGTTGATCAGCGTGATCGGCTTGCCCGCGACGAACTGGTGCGAGCTCGGCCCGAACTTACTGGTCGTCACCAGTACGGCCTTCGTCGCCACCGGATCGTGCTGCAGCGTGCCGTACAGGTCCCGCACCGCCGACGGCGTCACGGTGTCCCGGTAGCGCTTGACCTGCACGATCACGTGCCCGCCACGGAACGGGTCGGTGTCGATCCCCCGCACGTCCACCCCGCCGTCGCGGGAGCGGGCAGTGAGTTCCACCTTCATACCCATGGCCTCCATCAGCCGGGCTACGAGCTGTTCGAACTCGACCGGGTCCATCGCCAGCAGCAGCTGGAGCTCGCGAACCCGCTTCGCCATGCGGCCGCGGTTCGCGTTGGTGTCGTCGCGGAGATGGCGGAACAGCATGCGCTGGGCACGGTGCTCGGCCGCATCGGGATTACTGAGACGATGGAGCTTGCGACTCCGGGACATAGCGGTGCCCCCTCGAGAGCTGACTGGCAGACGGCACCCGTCACGCTAGGCGATCAACTGACGATATGTCAGTCATGTCTCCCAAATAGATATTTGAGAGACACAATGGGACGTTCCCGGGGACCCCGACAGCGGCCCAATCGGGCCCGACACCGACCTGCAACCCGTCCCCAAGCCCGTCCGTACGCCATCGACCCCGCGAGGACAACCGCCGCCCGAGCCCGCCCGGTCCACCGGCTCGACAGACGGCGCCTGCATGAACACCGGCCGAACAACCTGCCTGAAGCCCGCCCTGCCCCTGTGCGCTCTGCAATCCCGCCCGGCTGCCGCGGCGGAAGCACTGGGCCGACCGTCCAGCGCCACGCGGTACTTGTGTGCCCAGGCGCAGCCTACGGCCCGACTCCGACAAACCGGGCGGCGCGGAACTCCCGCCCGCTCAGCACCGGGGCGAACCCGTGGCGGCAGCTGCCCCTGACCTTGGGCTGGACTCGGCGAAGGCCTCGCTGTCAGTGAGCCACGAGCCCCAGGAGTCCCAGCCCGGCCGCGCGCCTTCGTGCGACTTTCGGCATTCGGCGGTCAACAGCACGGTCGTCCTCCTTGGGGATCCGGTGGGGTCGCAGCGAGGCGGGAGGCCCGCAAGCACCGCGCGGGGCAGAAGCGTCTGCTCCGGGCCGCGGCCTGCTGCCACGCGAGCGCCGCGGATCCGTCTACCAGTCGCCCCTCGCCTGCAACTCCTGCACGACCGCGGTCCGATGTGAGGGGCAGTAGTCGGTCACCGCCAAGACCAGGACACGTTCGGCGTCGGCCAACTTCGTGCCCCACGACGGGCCAACCGGATACATGTCATTGCTGTTGAGGATGTACGCGACGCTGTGCCCGTCATCAAGGGCAGAACACCACTTGTCCGGGTAGGCGAGGAGCTCGCTGCCTGTGGGCGCGCTGGTTGCCCAGCTCCCGATACTGGCGATGTGGATGTCAGTGAGGAATTGGTCCTGCCGGCTGGGGGACGAACTGCTTACCTCGACAGAGCCCGCCTGGGCGGGGCTTGAGGTGCCGGGACTGCAGGCAACTGCGCCGACAAGGAGGCAGACGGTGGCCAGGGCGAGGGTGGTGGAGCGCATGGAGTCCTTCGAGCCTGGGTGATCTCGGCCGGACCGTAACGAGGCACGGTCTGGGCACGTGGGTAGGTCCTGTTACGCGAGGAGTTGGCCCGAGGCTCAGTAGCTGGGACAGAGGTTGGCGTGCACGACGTCGAGGATCTGTTCCGCAGTCGTGGTGCCGAAGCCTTCCGGGTGGTTAGGGCTGATGAACCGGGAGTTCGTGACCTGCACAAGCTTCGCCCGGTCCGCTTTCGTCAGCTTGATGGAAACGCACTGGCTCATGCCGCGGCTGACCGCCTTGTCCACCTTGCCGTTGACGATCTCCGGGTCGATCGCGTTCAGGGCTGCAATGTACTTGGCGACTGTGGCGGGGGCCGGCTTCGGCGGCAGGCCAGTGTCGATGGCCGCGGAGCTGGCCTGCGCCGAGTTGCTGGGCGCCTGCTGGCTGGCGGTGGTCACCACTGGGCTGCTGGCGACACCCGGCACGGCCGCAGGTGTGTCTCCGCTGTCGCAGGCGGCCGCCCCAAGCAAACAGGCGGTGATGGCAAGGAGGGCAGTGCGCATGGGGTCCTCTGGGCTCGGGTGATGTCGGCCCAAACGTAGTGAGGCGTTGGCTAGCGTCCGTGGGGAGTTGCGGTTCCGTGACGAGGGTTGGGTCGCGGGACCCTAATCGGGGTACCGCAGGGCCCGCACCGCCCCACCTGGGCGGGGCCTGACACCTACTGCTGGCGCCGGCGCGTTCGCCTGGCACGCCGCCCCCTGCCGCTGGCCGGAGCCGGGACAGGGGGCGGTTCGTGCATCCCACGGCGACTTGTCTCGACAAGGGAGCCGTCTGCGTGGCACGGCAGGCGGCTCATGGAACATATCGTTTGCCCCGTTCTCTCCTCCGGGAGGACGGGGCAGTTTTCGTCTTTCTGCGCCCATGATTGAGCCGCTGGCCCCTGAACGGCGGGCCGCGGGACCCGGCAGGGCTCCGCAGCTTCCGGGTCAGCCCCGGGCAAGCCGGCGCGGGCCGAGGTAGTGCGACATCCGGTGGCGGAGTGGCAGCCGTACGGACGGCGCCGCGTCCATGACAGCCCCTGGGTCGGGGTGTGGTTGGACGAGGTCGACGTGCCCGGGCTGGGCCGGATCGACCACCACATCATCCGAATGCCGGGGGCCTCGGTCACATCTGTGGTCACGGACGATCAGGACCGGATCCTCCTGCTGTGGCGGCACCGGTTCATCACCGGCCGGTGGGTCTGGGAGGTCCCGGCCGGATGGGCCGATCCTGGCGAGGACCCTACCGGGGCGATCGCCCGGGAGATCGAGGAGGAGACCGGCTGGCGGCCATCCAGCGTGGAGCCGCTCGTCGAGTACGACGCTCTCGCCGGCATCAACACCATGTGATTCCGATGCTTCCACGCTGCCGGATACCAGCAGATCGGACCGCCGACCGACCGTAGCGAGGCCGACCACGTCGAGTGGCTGCCAGAGGCCGACGTCGTAGAGCTGCTGTCGCCCGGCCAGATCCCCGACGGACCGTCCCTCGCTGTGCGGGAGTTGGTCCTCGAACTCGACCTGCCGGGGCAGGACACGGTGCCGACGGAGGTCGGGTGGCGGTACAAGGCGGGAGCTCCGCCCCAGATCGAGCCACAGCCTCGTAAGGAGGCGGAGGTGAAGGGAGATCTACCGGGTGCTGGTCGCGCGCCTCGTGCTGCGCTGCTTGGACGAGGTCTTCGCTGCCACTTCCCCGCCGCTGGTCGACACCGTCGCCGTCAACGCCCACGTCCACAGCAAGGACCGGGCCACCGGCAAGAGCATCCGCCCGTGCCTGGTCAGCGTCCGCGCCGGCCGCGCACCGTTCGAGGACCTGGTCCTGGACGAGCCTGCTCTGGATCCCGTCGAGTGCTTGCGCCACCTGAATGCGATCGTCTCCCAGCACCCCTTCGACCTCGAGCCGGTGCGGCCAGTGGTGACGTTCGACCTGAGCCGGTACAAGCTCGCCCCCGAGATCGACGTCGTGGCCGGTCTCGACAGCCCGCCCCGACCTGGTCGCCCTCGACCCAATCGAGTTCGAACACCTCATCCACCAGCTGTTCTAAGCCATCGGCCTGAAGGCCTGGGTGACCCAGGCCTCCCGCGACGACGGCGTCGATGCCGTCGCCTACAACAAGGACCCCATCATCGGCGGCCTGTGCATCATCCAGGCCAAACGCACCAAGACCACGGTCCCCGCCGAGGCCGTCCGCGCTCTCGCCGGCGTCATGCACGACAAGCCGCCGCCAAAGGCATCCTGATCACCACCGCCTGGTTCGGGCGTACCAGCCGAGACTTCGCCCAGCGCACCAACCGGGCCGTGGCCTGAAAGCCCTCCTCCGGGACCGCCTCGGCATCGACGCCCTCCGCGGCCCGCCCAAACTCCCACCCGGCTGGGAGCCCCGCGACGTCCACTGAGCCAAGCCACCAGCCGCGTCGGCATCACCGGCCGCGGCACATCAAGAAGATCAGGGCATCGGCAGCGCCGTCGTACGCCATTGCACGGTCCTGTCGGGCAACCCGCAGTCCAGGGTGACCGCGTCAACGGACACGTGCTTCAGCTCGCGCTGGCGGTGCGCCTCGGTGTCCTGGTGCTGCCTGACTTCGTCCAGGCTGTGGCCGTTCCCGGGGCAGCTGCGCTTCCTCGCGCTCCAGCGGTCACAGTGGAAGTAGCCCGTGAGCAGCACTCCGGCCGTGCGGGGGGTCTGCAGGTAACCCGCGACAAGCTGCTCGGCCAGCGCAGTGCTCAGAGAAGAATTCCAGCAGCCCTTGCACTCGATGACCAGCTTGATGGGATCGTCACCCGTGCCCTCGCGGGCAGGAAGCTCGATCTGGATGTCGGTGCGAAGCCCGGGGAAGCCGGGCCGAAGTACCTGGACCTCCCGGTTGATCACCACGCGGTGACCCCCGATGTCCTGCAGCAGAAAGGTCGCGACGATGTCGCTGAAGTCCTCCTCCCAGCAAGGCCACCAGTCGGTGTGATTCACACCGGGGCTTTCTCGGTTCCACAGCGCGACGATCAGACCGTTCGGGCGGTGAAGGGCCTGCTGGAAACGTCTGAGGGACTCACTCACGATGTCCAGCAGGTGGCGTTCGTCGCGTACCACCCGAAGGGTCGAGTGAGCGGCGAGCCGCAGAAGCTGCTCCGGCGGGATCGGAGCAGCGTTGCGGGCGGCCGCGGCACGGGCGGTCGTGCGGGCCTGAAGACGCAGCTGCCAGACGGCCGGATAGTCGGAGGCAAGGCCGCGGAGCTCAGCTGCCGCTCGCTCGGTGTTGCGGGCCGAAAGAATGTGCGACAGGGAGTGGACCATGTCCTGGACCCGGTCGTCGCCGCGGACGAATCCGTTGTGCAGAGCCCGGTTGGTTGCTGCTTCGACACCGATGTGGCTGACCATGAGGCGGTAGAGGTCGGCGATGTCCTTGTCCGGCAGTAGGCCCACTGCTGTGGGCCAGCTGCCGGGCGGGGCGGGCAGCTGGCCCAGGGCTTCCATAAACTCCTGCAGCACAGCCCGGTTTTCGAGCCCGCTACGGACGGCGGACCAGCGGGCCGGAAGGCGATCGCAGTGAAGCAGGGTCGTGGCAGCGAGTATCCAGCGGACCCGCTCGTTGGAGTGCGGCTGAACAGCTACGGGATCCGTCGCCAGCACTCCGGCCAGCGATCCCAGCGCACCTTCGTTGCCAACGGCGGCGAGTTCGCCGATCACAGCCTGCCACTGCTCGGGCCTGCGGCCCGGATCGTCGGCCCACGCCCGCAGGGCAGAGTGCGCGAGCCCGTCCGGCAGGGCTGCGTACGCGCGGGAGATGGTACGGGCTGTGTCGTCGTGCACAGCGTTGAGGACTTCGGTGAGGAACCCGGACAACGCCTCCCCAGCCCGTTCGGTGCACACGGGTAGGAAGCAACGCTGGATGTTCTCCGCGTTGGAGTTGTACACCTGGGTGGAGGCCAGGGCGACAGCCCAGCCGGCCCACTTCTGCGGGTCGTCGATCTCCGACGGCAGACCGTCCAGGAAGGCGAACGCACTCAGCTCCGGCGCATTGGAGAACGTGAATGCGCCATGCGGGGTGAGGCGGGCAGGTCTCAGCGCAGGCGCGATGCGCACAAGGTGCTGCACGGCCTCTGCGACCAGGTCCGACAGTTGTGAGCCCGGTGCCGGCCGGGAGGGGGCCGCACTAGCGATCGTCAAAGGCGGCTCAGTCGTGGAAAAGCGGTCCCCACTGGCTGTCCGAAGCATGTGGTTGACGACATCTGCCCAGCGCTCGTAGACGGTCTCGGGTCCGGCTGCCATAACAGCGGCCAAAGCCTCACGCAGTCCGGACTCACTATAGGAGTTCTGCCGCCGCTCGGCCTCAACAGCCTCGAGGTGCTCCTGCTCATGCGGGTCCTCGGCGGGCGGGTTGTCCCAGAAGGCCGTGGTCTCACGCAGGGACGGGTACGCAGCACGGGCCGCCTCGCACCGCGCCAAAATCTCGGGATCCTCAGGCCGGGGAAACCTGAATACGACACCGGAGAGTTGCGGGTCGACCGATTCGAGCTGGTCCCAGTGCTCGGCCCAGTAGACGAGGTCCACCTGAGCCAGGAGGGAGCCACCGGACAGACCTGTCAGCAAGGTCAGGAAGTACTTTCCTTCCTGGTGAATCATCAGGTAGTGGGCGAGGCTCCTGCGGATACGGTCGTTGGCGGCGAGAGCCGTCCCGAGGTCCTCCCGCGGGGCCCGGATCTCGTGGCTGTACAAAAGCTCGGGACCGCGGGCCAAGCCCATCATCGCCTCTGCCACGGCACCAACCAGCTCATCGTTGCTGGGGGCCCGGCCTGCCAGGCTGATGGCACGCGCAAGGATCGCAACAGCAAGGCCCGGGCTTCCTTGCGCAGCGGGATCTGTGAGCACGCTCCGGGCCCATGCCGTCGCCTCTTCGATCTCATCAACGGAGATCTGCTCAGGGATCTCGCGACGCAGCATGAAAGCAGTCCCGATATAGCTGGGGTCAGGGTCGCGGACCTTCGTGAGGAACTCGGTCAGGCTGAGGTGGTCCGGTCGAAGCCAGCGCAGTGCCGCGGCAACGACCTCGGGGGAATCGTCATCTGCAAGCGTCTTCAGCCGGACGACCGCTGCACCGGACGGATCGGTGACACCACCGAGTGCGGCCACCCGTACCTCGGGATTGAGGTCCGCATCCTCGGCAACGATCAGCAGATCGTCTGCGAGATCAGGGCAGGCGCACGCCCTCGCGATGCTGACCGCCCCGTACAGCAGATTCACCTCCGTTCCGCTACGAAGGTAGGGGTGCAGCTGCGCCGCCAGGTCCGAGTGCTGCAGGCGGTGGAGGGTAGATCGCTCGAGGCGTGCGGTGTCGTCGCGCTCCAGGAGGGCCAGCAGGGCGCCGACAACGCGGGCCCTGTCCTCGTCGGAACGACTTTCCAGATCCGCGAGGAGCAGGACCATCGGGTCGTCTCGCAGAAGGTCCTCGAAGACCTCGCTGTCAGTCGCGCTGCGCCATGCCGCGACCGCCTGGTGGGCGGGGACGACGTGCCGGGCTTCCCCGTCACCGACCCACAACAGCTCCCGCTGCACCGCCGCAGACATGCCGCGGACCCTCAGGAACTGGGCTGCGAGGAACTCCTGGTAGCTCTTGTGTGCGAACACCCACCTGTAGCTGCCCTCGAGTGGGACCAAGAGGCTTGATTCGGTCAGCTGGTGCAGTTCGTTCATGGAGCACGGGACCGGGGTGCCAAGGTGTCCGGGCTCGTCGCCTGAGGCCACCCATGACAGGGCGAGGTCACCGACACCGGCCCTGCCCGGCTGTGGCGGGTCCTCGGACAGGCCGGTGTATGAGCCGAACTGCATAGCGGCGGCAACCCTCGTGGCTACTGCGAGGAGGTGCTCGGGTGCGGCCTGGGTGCGCGTTTGATCGTTGCCTTTGGGGCGCCGGATCTCCTTGCACAAATGCAGGCACGCCTCCTGGTAGGCCTCCTCGGTCGTGGCGGGCAATCGGCCGTTGGCCGCGTAGCCGGTCAGGAGTTGGCGCAACGTCAGCGGGTTCGTCGCCAGTGCGACCAGGCCTCGCTGCTGGACCAAGCCGGTGAAGGCTCCAGGGTCCGCAACGCCCATCGCCTCCTCGGCTTTGGAGACATCCTCACGCGACAGCGGGGCCAGGCCCACAACCTGCACCTGCTCCCCGGACCAAAACCGGCCGAGCTCCCGCTCCAGGTCGACCGGCCACCGCGCGGTTCGGCAGCTGATACGGAGCCTCAGCCCTGTCCTCGCGCCATCGTCTACGGCCTCCAGCTGCTCGATGATCAGCTGGTCCAGCTCGGGCAAGTAGTCCAGCCCCTCGTCGAGGCCGTCCAGCAGCACGTGCCACTCCCCCGCGCCGGCAGAACACTCGAACACCCTGGTCAGCATCGCCTCGGCTCGGGTAGCACTCGTTCCGCATTTCCCGAGATCAAGGAGCGTGGCAGGCAGGGCTGCAGCCTCCAAATCAGCCAGCTCCTGCTCGAACGCGCACGACTTGCCCATGCCCCACTCACCGCGAAGCACCAGCGCAGGCACATGCCGCATATCCACCAGCGGCGTGCCTGGTGCGGAACCGGCGTAAAGGGACGCCACAGGCCAGCCATAGTGGTCCGACTCCGGCTGCTCGTCCAACCGGAACACTCGACGCTTCCACGGCAGACGCTGCCAACCCACCATGCCCTACCTCCAAGCCGCCCAACCACCACGAACTCCAGGCCCGCCATCACCCTAGAACCCGCAGCCGACACACACGCCCGCCAACAACCAAGGAACGAGCGCAACCTCAGCGACACATCTCAGTCTCGGCGACGGGTGAAAACTGACCGCTGAACGGCGGATCAACGGTGACCCACCTCGCGATCGTCTGATCATCCTGATCTTCATTGAGGGTCAG
>NZ_JBFBJZ010000119.1:0-13253 GCF_040686255.1 Kitasatospora sp. NPDC085879
TCCGAACAGACCGCGGCGCACCCGGACGCAGCACCGCCGCGGCCGGCCGCGGCCCCGCCCGGCGGTCGGCCCGCCGGTGCAACGGCCGCCGACGCGGCCCGCCCCGACGGCGCCCAGTCCCTCTGATCGGCGAGATCACCAGTGACCTCGGCCAACTCGTCCGCGACGAGATCGATCTGGCGAAGGCGGAGATCACACAGGAGGCGAGCAAGGCCGGCAAGGCTTCGGGCATGCTCGCTGGCGCAGGCTACGCCGGCCACCTCGTGCTGGTGCTGGCCAGCCTGACCGTCGTCTTCGCGCTGGGGAACGTGATGAACCTGGCCTGGGCGGCCCTGATCGTCACCGTCGTGTGGGCGGTGACCGGCGCCGTGCTGTACCGCGCCGGCCGGTAGCGGCTCAGGGCCGTGCGCCTGAAGCCCGAACAGACCGTGGAGACTTTGAAGGAGGACGCCGCATGGGCGCGACACCAGACGAGCTGAGGACCGAGGTCGAGGCCCGGCGCGCGCACCTCGCGCGCAGCGTGGACCGCCTCGCCGACCGGGTCACCCCCAGCCGGGTGGCCCACCGCAAGGCCGACGCCGCCCGCAGCAGGGTGACCGGAATCAAGGAGCGAGTGATGGGCACCGCCCACGACACCGGAGCATCGACACACCGCGCGGCCGCCGCCGGCACCGCCGAGAGCGTCGGTGCCACCGCCAAGGACACTGCCACCCAGATCGGCGACGGCCTCCAGCCCCCCGCGAAGCTGCGGCGGCAGACCCAGGGCAGCCCGCTGGCCGCCGGCATCATGGCGTTCGGCGCGGGCCTGCTCGCCGCCGCCCTGCTGCCGGCGAGCGCGGCCGAGCGCGCGGCCGGGCGATGCTGCGCGAACACCCGGAGCTGCTGGAGCCGGCCAAGCAGGCCGCCGTCGACGCGGCTCAGGAGGTCCGCGACGAACTGCGCGAACCCGCCACTCAGACAGTGCAGTCCGTGCGGTCCACCGCACAGGACGCTGCAGACAACACCAAGGGCCCCGCAGAGACCGCCGGGCAGCGCACCGTCGACGACCTGAAGTCGGCCGAGCAGCGGGCGGCGGTGTGGTTCAGCAGGTTCTGTCCTGCCGCGCGGAGTTGATCCGGTGAGCCTCGGCGCGGTCGATCGGCTGGCTGTGGGAGGTGAAGCGCTGTTGGGCGGTGGCGTCGCGGCCGCAGGGTCTTCTGCCGGAGGATCTCAGGGCGTCGGCCGCGCTTCCTTGGCCTCTCCTCGCGGGCGTGGTGCCCTAGAGGGATGACGCTGCGGGTGCGGTGGGTGTGGGTGGCAGGTGCTGCCGCCCTGGTCGTCCTCACGGGGTGCGGGCAGGTCTCACGGCGTGAGGACGCGGCGGCTGCCGTCGCGGCCGGGTTCGAGGATGCCGCGGGCCGTTCGGATGCCGCGGCGGTCTGCGGGACGCTCGCCCCCGGCACGCGCGAGGAACTGGAGGACCAGGAGAAGGCGGACTGCGAGCAGGCCCTGGCCCAGGTCGACCTGCCCGCGGGCGGGCCGGTGCGGCGGGTGGACGTGTTCGGCCAGCAGGCCCGCGTGGTGCTGGAGGGCGACACGCTCCTCCTGTCCGTGTTCCCGGACGGCTGGAAGGTCACCGCCGCGGGCTGCGAGCCCCGCGACCAGCGCCCGTACCAGTGCGAGATCAAGGGAGCGTGAGGGATGCGGAGCCTGTTCGTCCTGTGCATCGTGACCGTCATGGGCGGCCTCGCCTACTTCACCACGATCGGAGCGCTGCAGCGGTGAACCGGACGGCAAGGTTCCTGCGGGACAACAGCCTTACGCTCGCCTTCGGCGCAGCCTTCCTGCTCGCCCTCGCCGGGCAGGCCGCCGCCGGCCGCGCGGACCTCAACAATCAGCTCGTCGCCACAGGCCTCCAACCCCTCGGTGTGGCCGACTACCTGGCCAGCTCCGACTTCGCCGTCGACGTCACCGAGAACTGGCAGTCGGAGTACCTGCAGTTCTTCCTCTACATCTTCGGCACCGTCTGGCTGCTCCAACGCGGTTCGCCCGAGTCCAAGAGCCTGGACAAGGCCGGCACGGAGTCGGAACACGAACAGAAGATCGGCCCGCACGCCACCGCCGAGTCCCCCGCCTGGGCAAAGGAGCCGGGGCTGCGCCTGGTCGTGTACTCCCGATCCTTGGGCATCGTCATGGCTGTGTTCTTCCTCGGCTCCTGGATCTCCCAGTCGATCACCGGCTGGTCCGCCTACAACGCCGAACAGCTGCGCGATCTGCAGGCCCCGGTGAGCTGGGGCCAGTACGTGCTGTCCGCCGACTTCTGGAGCCGTACCCTGCAGAACTGGCAGTCCGAACTCCTCGCGGTCGCGTCCATGGCCATCCTCTCCGTGTACCTGCGTCAGCGCGGTTCACCGGAGTCCAAACCTGTCGGCGCCGCCCACACCTCCACCGGCGTCGAAGGCTGACGTCCGGCCCGCCGACCGCGAACCGAGAAGTCTGCGCTGCGGTCGCCCGTCAAGGAGCGGGGCAGTCCGACCGCGGCAGGAAGCGGCTGACGCAGTCACCGGCACCGCGGCGACCAGGCCCGTGGCGGCCGGCTGCGCCAACGCTCGGGTGGTGCGCGCCGCTGTGGACCGCGCCGCTCCGACCACTGCGGCGGCAAGACGCTCGCCGCACCAAGATCGGCAATCGTCCGTCGGCGGCGAACGCCGGACCGGCAGCGTTGTGGTTCGGCGACGTCCTGCCGTCCTGCCGTCCAGCCGGCCGGCCGGTGCCCGAGCGCGGTGGACCAGCCGCTTGGCGACGCCGCCGGCCAGCAGCTGCGCGGTCAGCATCGCGCCGAACGCCTGGAGGGCCCCAGCGGCGGTTCGCCGGCCGGTCGACCACCGTGGCGCCCGCGGCCGACAGCCACCACAGCAGCCCCTGGTCGGCCGCCGCCTGATCGCTCCGCAAGATCCGGTGCAGCCCAGGACCGGAGCGGGCATGGGCACGCCGCACGCCCTCGAACTCCACCTCCTCCACGCCGTTCACGCCCGCGCGTACGCCGGTCGGGACGGAACCACTCAGAGCGGCCAGCGGCACCTGCTTCCCGTAGCGCTGGCACTGTGTGCACTGCCGTTCGCGGGCAGGGGCTTGGGGACCGGCGAGTACACCATCAGCCGGCCGACTACTGGCTGATGTGCAGCAGACAGGCATGGCTCCTTCCAGCCGCTGGAGGCCGGCCAAACCCGGATCGTGAACTACTGCACTGAGCGGAGAGCCCTGGGCGACAAGGGTTGAGCATCTGCGGGGTGGACAGGCGCCGGGAGAGTTCGACAGCCGTGTCGGACTCTACGAAGCGAGGTGACGATCATGACTGAGCGGTCGGCGAAGGCACATCCGTCCATGGAGGAGGGGCAGGCCAGCCGGATGGAGGGCGCCCACCACGGGTGGTCGGGCGACATCGACGAGGAACACCAGGAGCCGAACGACAGCGCACGCCGCTCCTTCCACCCTGACACCTACGCGCCCGGGGCCGGGCCGGGACAGGAACACGCGGAGGAGGAGGACCGGCCGGTGCCCGGGGACATCGTGGAGAGCGAGGGCCGCCGGGGTGAGGACACCGCGCAGAGCCCGGCCTCGTCGAAGCACCGGCACGACAAGGGCGCGCAGGGCCCGGCTGGTCGGCCGAGCGGTGGCCGTGATGCGGGCGCGCACACCGGCGTCGACCCCCAGGAACCCGACAGCCCCACCTCCGGGCACTGAGCACCGGACCACCCCGGCCACGGCCGGTTCGGGCGGGGGCGGTGACCCCGTCGGCACGTGGCTTGCGCCTGTCCGCCGTGGCCGGCCCCGACTGGAAGGCAGGAGCAGGAGGCAAGTCGTGAGTCTCACCGGGATCGTCTACGAGCCGGTCGGCATGGTGGTGGGTGCCCTCGGCGGCGTGCTGGCGGGCGCCCTGTTCGAGATGGACAAGTCCTGTTCCGGCACGGTGTATTCGAGCCGGGCCAGCTTCTGGGACAGGGCTTTGAGTAGGGAGACGACGAGTTTGCCCGGGCACCGGTGACCCGTTACGGCGTCTCGGGGATCAGGTGTTCGATGCTGTCGGGGACACGGAGGAAGCGTTCCGGTCGGCACGTGTACGGGCCCTGCCACAGCGCCGGATCGTGGTGCTGCCCGTACAGATCGCGCAGCACGAGGTACCTTCGCCGATCGCCTCGCCCTGGAACGTGAGGTCTTGAGCAGCCCTCCCGGCGACGGACGGGCGAACGGGTAGAAGCAGCGGACCTCCTGGACGAGTGCTTCCGCGTACGCGGCGTCGCCCTGGGCGAGTCGGTCACGCGTGGCGGGCCAGCGGGCCTGGGCGTGTGCCGCGAAGACGGTGAACCAGCAGACGGCAACGGTCGGCCGCAGGATGTTCAGCAGTTCCACCGCGGCCACCCGCAACTCCAAGTGTCGCGCCCACGCCGCGGTGCTCCGCCACCGTCTGCACCGCGCCGCCCCGCACCTGCCGGACGAGATCGGCGAGCCACGCCTCCCGGCGCCGGCGCGCGAGGCGCGCACGCCAGTGCCGCGCGGGCCGGGCCCGGCGAACCCGTCGACCATCGCGACGAGATCACGAGCGAGCGCCGGCACGTCGCCATCGGCAAGCGGCACCCCCGCCCAGCGGCAGACACCCGCCGTGAGGAGCCGGGCACAGGCGTCGAGCAGTTCGATGCGCGCCTGCCCGCTCCACACGGCGGTATCGGCGGCCCAGGCGACGCCGACACTGTCGACCAGCGCACGGATCCGGCCGGGATCCGCCAGCAGCCCGAGGAACGTCGCCTTGCGCAGCCGGTGGACTTGGCCGTCGAGACCGTGGACGGAACCGTGGCCGAACAGGGTGCTCTTGACGGGTCGGGCAGCGCCGCGCTGTGCCGGACGTGCCGTTCGTCGTAGAAGAACCGGACGGCGTCCGGGCCGTGCAGACCCGGCAGTGGGCCGTCCCAGCAGCCGGGTCTGCACCACGGGGCTCGGCCGGCGACGGCGCAGGTTCGGAAGCCATGCGCAGCCCTGCTGGAGCAGAGCGAGCGAGTTGTCGGTGAGGACGGGAGCGTGTCGGTCCCTGGGCGGGCGGCTGCCCCGCCCTGGGCCCCAAAGCAGGGCGCCTCTCGGCATCACCGTGGGGCGCGAGCGGGCCGTGGAACGCGGCTGGCGCCCGGGCGGCTGCCGGATCCTTGGACCGGTCCTTCCGGCAGCCGCATCCGTGCGTCTGGTCGCCGCGCGGGCGCACCAAACCACGGGGCCGCCGACGGTGCCACCACCAACGGGCCCGCGGTGGACGTCGCCCTACTGGGCGGGTGCGGGCCAGGGGCGGCCTGCGAGCGAGGAGCGACGTGGTGGAGGTTGGCTGCCATGGTGCGGCCGGTGGTGTGGGCCCACTCGTGGCCCTTGCCCTCGTCCAAGTAGTTGGGGCCGGGTCCGGGGCCGAGGTGCCAGTAGGTCCAGGCCTGGGCGGGGACGGTGTAGCCGATGTCGACCAGGCCTCCGCTGATCTCGCTGATCACGTGGTGGGCGCCGTCCTCGTTGCCGGTTACCACCACGCCGGCGACCTTGCCGTAGCCGGGCGGGCGTCCTTGCTCGTCGGTTTCGGAGATCATCGCGTCCATGCGCTCGAGCACGCGCTGCGCGACGGACGACGGCCGCCCGACCCAGGTCGGGGACGCGACGATGAGGATCTCGGCCGCCAGGACCTTCTCGTGCACGGCGGGCCAGTCGTCGCCGTCGCCCATGTCGGTCTTCACGCCGGGCAGCAGGTTCAGGTCCACCGCGCGGACGGTCTCCATTTCGACCCCGCGGCGGGTCAGTTCGGCGTCGACCACGCAGGCCAGCGCCTCGGTGTTCGACGGCTCGGGGGAGGGCTTGAGGGTGCAGTTGATGATGAGTATTCGCATGGACCCCGGCTACCCCGTCCGTCCCTTGCACATGTTCCCCGAGAGGTGGAAGCCACCCGGGTGAGTGCCAGCATTGGTCGTCTGCCAAGCGGGCGGCCGGCCCGCCCACCGGGCGGTGCGCGGCGACGGCACACGTCGACAAACTGCCAGACGTTTCGAGGGGAGGGAGCCGGGCGCCGCGCGCGAATCCGCAGACCGGTGTCCCGCAGGCCAGTGATTCGGCGACCACCAGGCCGTAGGGCTCGTCCCAGCACGGGGTCGCCAGCGTCGCGCAGGCCTGGCCGACCAGGCGGGCGAGCTCATGCTGCGGCAGGTGCCCCGCGTAGCGGGCCCGCTCATCCAGGCGGGGCAGGACGGCCCGCTCGAAGTAGCGGCGGTCGCCCACCGGGCCGGCGAGGACCGCCGTCCCGGCCGTCGGCGAGCCGCAGCATCAAATGCAGGTAGGCGTGGTGCTCCGCATCCAGACGGGGGAGGGCATGCTGCGGTCCGCGGCCGCGGCCGGGCTGATCACCGGCCGGTGGACCGGTAGTTCGGCGACGCCCAGCCGGGGGTCCGAACCCGGCGCCGCGAACAGGGTGACCCGGTGCCCGCGTTCGGTGAGCGCGCGGGCCAGTGCCCAGGTCTGCGCCTCCAGCCCGCCCGCGAACGGCTCCCGGATCGGGAAGCGGACCGAGGCGATCAACGCGATGCGCAGAGCGGTCATGGCAACGGGACCTTCACGGCAGCAGGGCGCGGTAGATCCGGTAGTGGGCCCCCGCCAGCATCTCCCGTTCGGCGGCCCTCGGCCGTGGCGCCGCCCGCCAGGCGGGACGCTGTTCGCAGGCCGTGCGCACCGCGTCCGCCAGGGACCGCCCGTCCAGCCCGTTCCGGTCGTGCCGGTATGTCAGGCACGGCCGTTGTTGGGAGTAGAAGCCACACGCGGGCGCGCACACCGCCGTCCCCAGGTCGAAGCAGGTCTCCAGCCAGCCCGAATGAGTGCCGAACCGGTACGGCAGCACCGACAGGTCAGCTCCTGCAGGTAGGCCCACAACTCGTCGTCCTCGAAGTAGTCGTGGACGCGGAGGTCCACCAGCCCCCGCGCGGCGAGCTCCCGCAGCCGGGGCAGCACCTCGGGCGCGAAGCAGTGGGCGGCCGGATCGGCGACCTCCGGATGGACGTCCACCCGCAATCGGGCGTCCGCCAGGCCGGGGACGACCTCCGCGAGAACATCGATCACCTGCAGCGGTGCCATGTTCGCCCGGACGCTCTTGGCGTGCACCCCCACCGTGAACACGTCGCGCGACGGGCGCCGCCGCATCAACGCAGGAGGATCCACGACGTGCGGATGCGGGAGGACCGCGGCCGACCGCCGCCACCCCTCCGAGACGGCAGCTGCGGCACCGGGTGTCAGCGTGATCAGCCGCTGCGCGGCCGGGACGAGCACGTCGAGCTGGCGGCAGTGCAGGCCCGGATCCGCGTGGTGGGGTTCTCCAAGTCGTGCACCGTGTACACCAGCGGCTTGTGCCGGCGCCGCAACTCCTCCACCAGCTCCGCCAGTTGCTCGGGCGTCTGCGCGTCGAACCCGAAGTGCAGGTGGAAGACGTCGAACCGGTCGGCATTCTCCCGCACCCACACCGGGTCGAGCATCACCGGCGGCCACCAGCGCTGCGAACTGCTGGGCGCCCCGCAGGGCCGCGGGTCGGCCAGTCTGGTCACCGGCCAGCGCGCGCCGAGCGAGGCGAGGTGCCGCACGTAGACGTGACCGGCGGGGACGGAGGCGACGCGCACTGGACGGAGCCCGCCCCCGGCGTACCGGCGGGAGACCGGTAAGGCCTTCCGATCGGCCAGAACCGTTGCGTCCACGGCCGCCTCCTCCCGACCCCGACAATGATGACGCTCCCGCAACGCGTCTGCACCCGGACGGGACCGGTAAACGACCCGCCCCGTCCGCCCCGTCCGGACCGTCCGGACCGTCCGGACCGGGCGGCCTGCGCACGGCACGGGCGGCCGCCGGTTTCGGCCCGGGACCGCCCCTCGACCCCGAGGAGACCGCCCGGCCGGAGCCGCGCCGGGCCGGGAGCGCCGGGAACGGGAATAGCCGTCCGCCGGCGGGCTGCGAACTCGACGGCCTTCCGTCCGGGACGGACGGAAGGCCGGTTGTGCGGGCGGCCCGATTGCTCGGCCGCGGTGCAGGCCGTTCGGGCGGTCCGAGACGGCCTTCGCACGGCCGGCCACGACGCGTGAGGCATGGGTCTGCCCTGCAAGGATCGGGGTGTCTCGTGGCTGCGCCACGCGGTCTACGGGTCGGGAGGATGTGGATGCCGTCGGCCCTCTTGTCCCCTGCGTTCCCCATATGCCAGCCGCGCTGTGGCGTGCGGGGGAGCCGACGCCTGTGCGGTGTGTGATGTGGGGCAAGTAGTCGCTGGTCCGATCGGATGGTGCCTCGGAGCATAGGCGGCCTTTGAGTGTTGCGGGCGGGGGGCCGGCGGGGCGGGCAGGTACGTTCGTGCCCGTGACGGGTAACGACGTGGTCCTGGCGCTGGTGGTCGCCACCGCCTTGGGCTTCGACTTCACCAACGGGTTCCATGACACCGGCAACGCCATGGCGACATCGATCGTCACCGGAGCCCTCCGCCCGCGCGTCGCGGTCGCCGTCTCAGCGGTGCTGAACCTGATCGGTGCGTTCCTGTCGACAGCGGTCGCCGCGGCCATCGCCAGTGGCCTGGTCGACAGCCAGGACGTGACCTTGACCGTGGTGATGGCGGGCCTGACCGGCAGCATCCTGTGGAACCTGACCACCTGGTTCCTCGGGATCCCCTCCAGTTCCTCGCACGCGCTGATCGGCGGCGTGGTCGGGGCGACGATGGCGGCGGCGGGCGGCTCGGCCGTCAAGTGGCAAGGGCTGGTCTCCAAGGTGATCGTGCCAGCCGCACTCGCGCCCTTCATCGCCGGCACGGTCGCCGCGGTCGGCACCTACCTCGTCTACCGCCTCACCCGCGACGTGGCCGAAGGACCCCGTCGGCACGGCTTCAGGCTCGGCCAGGTCGGTTCGGCGTGCATGGTCTCGCTCGCCCACGGCACCAACGATGCCCAGAAGACCATGGGCGTCATCACCCTGGCCCTGATCGCCAACGGGACACTCGACGCCGGAGCGAAGGCCCCCACCTGGGTGATCACCTCCTGCGCGGGGGCGATCGCACTCGGCACGTACATCGGCGGCTGGCGGGTCATCCGGGCGCTCGGCAAAGGACTGGTGGAGATCGAGGCGCCGCAGGGAATGGCGGCCGAATCGGCGTCGGCCGCGGTCATCCTCTCCTCCACCGACTTCGGCTATGCCCTCTCCACCACCCACGTGGCCACCGGGTCGATCCTCGGCGCCGGTGTCGGAAAGAAGGGCGCGGTGGTGCGCTGGCACATCGCCCACCGGATGGTGGCGGCCTGGCTGATCACCCTCCCGGCCGCGGCGGTCGTCGGCGCGCTGGCCTACTGGGTCGCGAACGGGATCGGAGGGACTGCCGGAGTGGTGGTGATCTTCGTCGTGCTGGTGTTGGCCTCGATCGCGTTCTACGCGGCCTCCCGTCACCCGGCCGTTACCCCGGAGAACGTCAACGCCGCGTGGACGGGCTCAGTCGTTCCGAGTCCCCCTGTGGACGAGGGGAAGCCGTGAATTCCTGGATCAACCTGAACGCCCTGTGGAAGATCATCGTGGTGGGGCTGCTCGCGGGCGCCGGCCTGCCCGCGCTGTTCGCGATCGGCGTGCGGGCCCTCAACCCGCCGTCCCCCACGGGCGGGGCCGGCGGCCGCCCCGCTGCCGGGCCGCTCGGCTACACCGTCGCCGGCGTGTGCTTCGCCGTGCTTCTCGCCGCGATCGGCTGGGGCATCTTCATCATCGTCAACCACGGCTGACGCATCCCCGACGGCCCGGACGACCCGCCGCCGGCGATCAGGCCGCCGCCCACGGACAGCATGTCGATCTTGTGTGCGCCGCCGGGGCCGTAGCCGAGGCCGGTGATCCGCTCGCACAGCGCGAGGCTCTGCTCGCGGGTGGTGCCGTCGACCACGGTCACCATGAGGGAACGCCGCGGCAGCGCGGTGTCGCAAGTGGCGGTGACGAGTTCGCCGTGGGCGACCGATGGGAGGCAGGCGCCATCGTCCGGGAGCCTGTACGAGGCGAGGGATACGGGTATGTCGGAGGCCGCGCAGCAGCAGATCCTCGCCGACGGTCTCGCCGGGGTGTACTTCCAGGATCGCGGCCGCCGGGCCGCCGGCCTCAGCGTTGAGCTGACCGACCTCGGCTGGCTGGACGTCGAGGGGCCCTCTGACTCGTTCCGGCCGCTGCGTGTCGCTGACAATGCTGTCCTGAGCGCGCCGCAGCGGCTGGGCGGCATTTCCGGTCGCGCCTTTTTGCCGGATTCTCGGAAGGCCACGAAAATGTCCCCGTTTTCGGGCCGGGCCGGGCCGAGTGGGCGCTTCGGCGTGGGTCGGGGGGACGCTGGTCATGTGCGGCGGCGTTCCACAGGTGGGAGGCGGGTGTGATGCCCATGTCGGATGACCGCAGGCCGCCCGGCTCCGAGGCGCCGGGTCCGCTGGGCGTGCGCACGCTGGCTGGCGGGGTGCTGTCGCTTCGGCTCGCGGCGGCCCCGGGGGTGACGGCGCTGCTGGTCTCCGGCGTCCTGGATGGGCGCTGCGCCGCGGAGTTGCCGGGGGAGCTGCTGGCGGCGGCCGGGGCGTGCCCGGAAGGCCTGGTCCTGGACCTGCAGGGTGTGGGGGAGTGCGATGCGGCGGGCGTGGTCGCGCTGGCGGGGGCGTGTGAGCATGCGAGGCAGGCCGGGCATTCGATCGGGTTGGCGGCCTCGACTGCGGAGCTGGACCGGCTGATGGTTTTTACCGACACCCTGCATCTGGTCGCGGACCATCTTGACGCGGGGCACGGCCCGGTACGGCCGAACGCCTGACCGACCAGCGGGGACACATTGGCGCGGTGATGGTGGCCGGATGGGCGAGACGGAGGAGTCGGTCCCCGAGGCCGCGCTGGTCCGGCTGACCGAGCTGCAGGACCTGACGGACTTGGCCGCGGATGCCTGGCAGCGCGGCGACCTGCAGACGGCGTACGAGGCGGCGACCGCCGCCATGCCCGCCGCCGCGGGCGCGTCCGCCGCACTGAACGTGCTCCTGGAACTGGAGCGCGCCCGGGCAGAGAGCGACCAGGAGCGGCGGGGCGGTCCCGCCGGCCAGTGGCTGGGATGACCCCGGGGAGGTCCGCCCCGCCGAACTTCGCACCGCCCAGCCGCGCTGCGCCGTGGTGCTGATGATCAGCGATTGATGTGCTCCGACTCGCTCGCTGCGGGGGAGCCGTCTGTGCCGGGATCGCTCACGCCGGGATCGCTCACACGCACTGGGCAACCTGATTTCGCAATCGGGACAGACAGAACCGGAATCCAGGTTCATACTTATGGCATGGCAACCGAACACGCGCCCCGTACGAGCTGGACGTTCCTGACTCATCACGCCCGGGTGCTGCTGGCGATCTCGCGTGACTCCGAGGTGCGCATGCGGGATCTCGCCGCGATGTGCGGAATGACGGAACGGGCTGTGCAGGCCATCGTCACCGACCTGGAGAGTGCCGGCTATCTGATCCGCACCCGGCGCGGGCGCCGCAACCACTACCGCATCGTCCGCAACACGTTCTTCCGTCACCCCGCCGAGGCCGGCTGGGATATCGCCAGCCTCCTCAATCTGTCCGCCGATGCCCTGCCCCATATCGGCGGCGACGACAACCCCGAGACGCAGCCCGGTGATCATCATGAGCACGGCGACCATCCCCGTGATCCCGCCCGACCGCAGCCCCGGCACGAGGGAGGTGAGGACCATGGCCGATGACCGAAGCGAGGGCGAGCTGCCCGTGGCGGCAGTCCACAAGCTCACCGAGCTGAAGGACCTGGCCGCCGCCGCGCTCGACTGCTGGAACAGCGGCAACCGGAAAGGCGCGTTCGGCGCGGTCACCGCCGCCATGCCGGCCGCCGCCGCAGCCGCCACCGCACTGAACATCCTGCTCGAACTCGACCATGCCGCCGTACGGGCCGAGGAGAGACGCCACGGCCCCACCGACGGCGGCGTCATCTCGTGGGGCTGAACCCCTGCCACCGACGACCCGCCCGCCGCACCCCGCGGCCACCAGCCCCCGGACGAACGGCCTCACCGTGGCCCCCACCCGACTACGGTCGCCGAAGCGCATGTATGGCGCCCCGTCCTGCCGGCCCGACAACGAAGGAAGCCGCCCCGACCCGAAGAGGCAGTGCGCTCATGGACGCCCAGCACGACCCTCCCCGCACCAACCACCTCGGCACCGCCCCCTCGCTGCGGATCACCACCACACGTGTCCCCGGCGCCACCATCGTCCGCCTCCACGGCCAGGTCGACCAGGACGAGCGCCACCGGCTCGAGCGTGCACTCACCCAGGCCCTGACCCGCCGCCCGTCCCGGCTGGTCGTCGACATGTCCGACCTCGACTTCTGCGACTCCACCGGCCTCAACGCCCTGCTCAAAACCCGCCTGGCCGCGCAGGCCGCCGGCGTCGAACTGCTGCTCGGTGGGCTCTCCCCGCAGGTCAGACGGCTGCTGGAGATCACCGAGACCAACGAGATCTTTACCATCCACGACAGCGTCCGGGCGCTCCTGGCCGACGCCCCCGATCCGACCCGGTGAAAGCCATGGCCGCCCCGCCCTCCCGGTATGCGGTCACCCTCCCCGGGGCACCCGGATCGCACCGCCCACCGACCGTCGTCATCGTGCACGCCACCGGCGAACTCACCCCTGGCGGCGCCCCGGTGTACGCCGACGCGACCGGAGCCCTGCGCGTCGAGATCGACGGCGGCGCCGCCCGCCCGCTGACCACCAGCACGGTCCCGGGCCGACACACCTGCCTCCACGCCGTCGCCCTGCCCTGAACCGAGACCGGCTGGCCGGACACGACCTGGTCGCCGACGACGTCGACCGCACCGCCCGCTCCTCCTGGTCGGCACAGGCCTCTGCCGAGGCCCGCACCTGTAGCAGCGCTCTCGGCCCACCACGCCGCTGGCCAGTGCTGGGCCGAGGTGCTGTCGGGTCCGACGCAGGGTCGGGGCTGCCAGACTGGTGATCATGAGTGCTGATCGCCGCCTGCTGCGGCAGCTCTTCTCCGACACCGCGACCGACGGGCTCGTGGCGGCCGATGACCGGGCGCGGTTGCTGCCGGTCGAGCGGGCCCCGTTTTTGGAGCCGCGTACCGAGGACATGCCGCCCGCGGTGCCCGCGGTGCCTGGCGCCCGCCGCCGGCTCGGCCCCGGCCACCTCGCCGACACCGACCTGCCGGACGCCGGGCCTGACCCGACCGGCCGCCGGCGC
>NZ_JBFBJZ010000120.1:0-12789 GCF_040686255.1 Kitasatospora sp. NPDC085879
AAAATGTGCCGCAAGGGACCGTCTCCGATCTCGGCGAGCCTCTGCAGGGAAACTGAAGGCTAGCCAGACCACCGGATCATGATGAAGGGCATCGAGACCCAAGATTTCGCGGTCCTGGGCCCAGCGCCGAATATCAGCTCCAGCCGGAGAAGCCGCCACCACCGACGGAGAAAGACGCCGCGCCACCGCCTCATCCGAGGCCGTGTCAGGAGCGCCACCAGCAACCGCGGCCCCGAGCCGTCCGGCCCCCGCGACCGGCCACGCACCGCCTTCGCAAAAGCCGACCCGTGCCGCCTCACCCACCCCGAAGGACCGCACCCACCAGCCCCCGCCCAGCAGCACGAACCCACCCCACGCATCCGGCTCCGACTTGGAGGAGCGGAACCGGCCCGAACCCGCCCCCTCCACCAGATGCGGCAGCCGCACCTCCCCCAACAGCGTCAGGCCATGCGACCCCGTCGAACCACGGCCGCCCACTCGTACGAACCCACTGGCCCATGCGTCATGGCCGCGTCGGTCGCCGCGGCGTCTGCCATGCTCCAGTTCGACTTCCCTGTGCGGAGCTGAGCAGAGCATTCGTGAGCAGGTTCGTGGCCACCATGTGCCCGCACCCGTCGGCTTCGCCCGCCGCGGAGCGCTGAGGAGCGGACGGGGTACGGGAGGGGCCTGGGCGCGGCGGCGGGCAGCGGCGTGCCGATCGCGGGACGCGCCTCCGACCGCGCGGGACAGGGCTGCCGGGTCCACGTCCCCGAAAGTCCGCTTCCCGATGGTCGTCGCCGACTCCTTAGCTGCCCGCCGACCCCGACCCCCCGGCCGACACTGACGCCCACCCGACTGCGCCGGCTTGGGCCGTCGATGTGGTCCTGGTGGCCGAGAGTCGGCCGGCTGCGCCAGGAAGTCCGCTGCCACCATGAACACCGCACCGCCGCCGGTGGCCTTCAGCGCGATCGGAGCTGCTGCCCCTCCGAACCTGAAACCGCGCTACTGCATCGGCTCCCCAGCCTCCTGGGGAGCCGCACCCACCGGCGACCCAACCGACTCCTCACGCACCCGGGCAATGGGAATCCCAAGCAGCCTGCGAGTCGCAAGCGTCTCGGCCGGCCCCTCAGCCTCCCGGACATCCGCACCCACCGGCGACCCAACCGACTCCTCACGCACCCGGGCAGGCTCCGCAAGCAGCCCACGACTCGCAAGCGTCTCGGCCGGCCCCTCAGCCTCCCGGACATCCGCACCCACCGGCGACCCAACCGACTCCTCACGCACCCGGGCAATGGGAATCCCAAGCAGCCTGCGAGTCGCAAGCGTCTCGGCCGGCTCCTCAGCCTCCCGGACATCCGCACCCACCGGCGACCCGACCGACTGCTCACGCAATTGGCGAGCCAGCCCTCCGACGTCATGCTGCGACTGCCTGGCAACCCGCTTGTAGAGGGTCGATGCCTGGGTGGTCGCGGCGTGCACCTGCGCGAGCATGGCGCCAGCACCCTGGAGGGAAGCAAGCAGATCCCTGTGCGCAGGGTCGTACCACTCCCGGAATGACTCGGCGTACGAGTCCCCCTCCCCCCAGGGCTCGCCGAGGGCCTCCATCGACTTGTTGAACCGCTCGTACAGGAGTCGGGCATCGTTCGCGTGGTCCTCAAGGTCCTTCGCGTGCCTGTCGAGAGCGCCCGTTTCGACGGACATGTAGTCGGAACCCACTGCTGTCACCTTCCTCTGGTGTGTGAACAACCGTGCCGGACGAGGCACCCGTTCAGTCGGCCTCGTCGTCGAACGAGCCCGCACCGTGCTTTCCCCAGGCTCCTCCCGGGGTGAACAGATGACTCTTCGTCAGCTGGCCCGGATCGATGCGGCCGGCCATGATGTCGTCGATGTCCAGCCCCTCTGGGGCGAGCGGCGCAACCAGGCCCTTGACCCGGTCGAGCACCTGCGTGCGGGCGCGCTGGACGGTGTCCAGGACCACGTGCTCGAGTTCCGACGGAGCCATCGACCGATAGCCGTCCGAGTGGAACTTCACCGCCGTCACCTCGCCCTGGGCGCCAACGGTCACCGTCAGCAGGCGCTGCGCCGAGGTGGCGGACGCGGTCAGTGCCCGCATCTTCTGGTGCATCTCGGAAAACTCGGCCATCCGGCTCTCGACCCGCTCGCGCAGCTCGTCGAGGTCCAGGCTCGGGAAGTCGTCCATGGGGTGTGCTCTCTCTGCCGTTCCGGTCATCGCTGGGTGGGGCGCCCGATGACGCCGTCGGCGGCGTCCCGCTCGGTGGCACCCCACACGTCCTCGTCCTCCAGCAGCCAGGTGGTTCGCTCGCGCTCGCCTGCGCCACCGGGCCGCTGCCCCTGTCCCATGCCGCCCATCGGCGGCATGTAGGGCATTCCGCCGCCGTACGGGCCGGCCGGGCCCGCCGCCCCGGCCGCACCTGCCAGCCTCCCGGCCACACCGGCCTCGGCGGCTGCGGTTCGGGCGGCCAGCGTGCTGGCGCCGGCCTCGGCCGCGGCCGTCCGGGCGCCGAGCGCACCGGCGCCGCCCGAGAACCTCGGCGAGGACGGCAGGCCCGCCTCGCCCAAGGCACCGGTACCGGCCTTCTGGCGGGCGGCGGCCAACGCCGCAACCTTCGGGTCCTTGCCGAGCAGGTCGGCGAACTCCTGCTGAAGTGGGTCGGTCTTAGCCGACCTGGCGAACGAGGACGGCCCTGGCACGGCGGTGTCCTCCAGTCCCGCGAACGTGGGCGGCTTGATCACTGACGTCTTCGGAGAGCCGGACGGCGCGCCGATCCGTCCGGTCGGCAGACCGGCCGGGCCGAGGTCCGAGAAGTCGAGGCCCGGCCCCGCGGGCAGCTGCGCGGACCTCGCGATCGACGAGCTGGTGCGCGGCGACATCGGCATGAGCATCGGCATCTGCACCATCCCGGGATCGCTCGTGCCACCAAGAGCCGCACCCCCACCGCCGCGTGCCGCATCTGCGCCGGCCGGCCCCAAGACTCCGGCGGCGCCGCCCGCACCACCGAGCCCCTCTCCCCCCAGGTCGCTCAGAGTCGGCGGCGGCGGCAGCGCACCACCCGCACCGCCCACCGCCCCCGGGCCCTCACCGGCGCCCGAGCCGAGTCCCGCGCCTGCGTCGAACCCCAGCGGCGCACCGGCCCCTCCCAGACCACCGCCCGCCGCGCCGAGATCGCCGCCCCCTTGCCCCAGGTCACCCAGGGTCGGCGGCGGCGGCAACGCACCACCCGCACCACCAGGCCCCCCTTGCCCCAGGTCACCCAGGGTCGGCGGCGGCGGCAACGCACCACCCGCACCACCACCGCCGGAGCCACCCGTGCCATCGCCGACACCGAGCCTCTTGAACAGGTCGCCGAGGTTGTCGCCACCGCCTGTTCCATCCCCACCACCGCTGTTCAGGTTCTTGAGCAGGTCGTTGGCGTCGGGTGGGGGCGGAAGGTTCGGCGGCGGAACGTTGCCGAGGTTCGGTCCGCCGGCACCACCCAGGCCGCCACCGGTGAGGTTCACGTCCTCCAGGGTCTGAGTGTTGGCGATCTCGGTGCGGTAGACGGTGGCCAACTGGTTGAGCTGGTCCCGCATGCTCTGGGTGAGCGGGTCGGCGATGGTGGGGAAGTCTCCGACCCGGTAGTACGTCGTGTCGCCCCTGACCTCCACCGGCGGGAGATGCTCGCGGGTCATATACGGCCACTTGCCGAACTCGTAGTTCCTCCGCTGAGTGTCGGTCAGGCCGTTCCACCACTGCTGCAACGCCGCGCAGGCCCGCTCCCACATGGTGAGGACGTTCTCCCTCGCCTGTGACAGCGCCGCGCCGGCGTTGTTGAAGCTGTTCTGGTGATTGTAGAGCGCGTCGGCGTGCTCCATCAGCACCGAGTTCGCTTGGCTGAGCATCTGGCTGAACCCGTCGGCTGTCGGTCCCGCCCACCAGTCGCCGCGGTTCACCTGATAGATCAGGTGGTTGACGGACTGATGGGTGTCGGCAATCGCGGCACCCGTGTCGCCGATGGCCGCGGCAGCCCGGAACAGGCTCTGCGGGTCCGGCACGCTGTCGTGGTCGGACGCCGACTGGTAGGCCTCCGACTGTCCCGTGAACACATGCAGGATCTGCCGGAAGTCCCAGGTGTTGTAGTCCGCGTTGTCACCAGGAATGTCGTACGCATTGGGATCGCCCACCGCTCATGCCTTTCAGAACGTCACCCGAAGCCCCGCCGGTCCGGTGTCCACCCGCGTGGGCGAACGCCGGACCGGAGGTCGTTCGGAGGTACCGGGTCAGGCCGGCGCAATGGAATGCCCCGACCCGCCGGGGGCCGACGCGTTGGGGGTTGGCAGGCCCGACCCCCAGTCCTGGCCGCCGTCCCAGCCGGGGACCTGCTCGTGGACCGAGTCGTTCGCCGCCCCGCCGCCCGCGTTGGCCCCCGACGAGTCTCCGCCGGGATTTCCTCCCGACGGCCCGTTGCCCGAACCGCCGCCCGAGGCGGAGGAGCTCGCCCCGAAGGACGGGCCCAGCGAGGCGTTGCCGATGATGGGCGTGAGTTCCTGCACCAGATGCTTATTCAACTCGTCCACGCTGGAGTACTTGTGCGCGAGCTCGGTGAGCTTGGTGGCTACCTTGTCCAGCTGATCGCGTACCTGATGCACATTGCCGATGACGTCCTTCACCCGGCCGTCCCGCCCGGAGCCGATGTGCTTCTTCAGGTCGTCACCGTCCTGGAAGGCGCCCGGACGGGTGGGGTTGACTCGTTCAAGCTCAGTGGCGTGCAGTGGTCGGGCGGAGTCCCGTAGTTGCTTCGCGAACCTGAGAATCATGTCGGGGGTGACCACCACGTCCTTGGAGCCCGCCCCTGCGCCGGTCCCCGGCGGGGCCGGAGGCTGCCAGCCGTCGTGCACCGGGTCGGAGGGACGCGGGGACCACGCGGGGTCGGTGCTCTTGTGGTCCCCACCACCGCCACCGGTGGACGGCGGCACCGACGAGTCACCCGTGCCCGGGGGGGTCTGCCCCGCCGGCGGCACCGGGGGATCCCATGCGCTCATCTCGGTCCTTCCTCCGACAACACGTCACGCACTGCCATGGGTCGTTCCTCGTTCTGATGGTCCGGCACTGAACGCTCGGATCCGGGGCCGGGGCGGCGCCCCGGCCCCGGCCGGGTCAGCGGCCGAAGCTGAACATGTTGGCGCTCGACCGCTCCGCGTTCCGGGCGTTGTGGGCGGCGTGCTCCGCGACCGTGGCAGAGGTTGCCAGGGCGGCCTCGAGGCGGTTGCAAGCGTCGGTCCAGTCCCTCTGCCTGTCCTCGTACTGCTTGACGGCGTCGCCGGACCAGTGGGCAACCAGCTGCTTGACGTTGCCTTCCAGCTGGCTCAGCTGCTGGCGGATGGCGATGGTGGCCTTGCGGAGGTCGGCGACGACGGTCTCAACCTCGCCGAACTTGAAGCTGTACTGCGCGTCCATCGGTGCCTCTCTGGGGTGAAAGTGGGACGTGGTGGGGAGCAGGGCCGCGCTAGACCGAGAAGAAGGTCCGCATCGTGCCGACGGCCTCCGCGTTGCTCGCGTGTGCGCGCTCGTACTCCCGGATGTTGGCCTTCAGGATGTCCACCATGTCGCGAAGGTCAGTGTTGATGCGGTTGAACTGATTGGTCCACTCGGCCATCAACTGCTGGTACATCATGGCCGGGTCGCCGGTCCAGCTGCCGGTGAGCGCATCCAGCTGCGAATGGACGTTGCGCAGGATGTTCTGGAGGCCGCTTTCGGTCTCCTGGAACCGACCCACCGCCGCACGCATGGCGTCGGTGTCGACGAAATTGAAGTTCGCGGGCACGAGTACCGCCCTTGTCTCGAAGTGAAGGGACCGCGCATGGCGATGTCCCCTGTTCCGTTTACACGCTAGAAGTCGGGGCAACTGTCACACAGGGCCCGCGGGCTCATTTCGAGCACCGCCAAGAGCCAGGTTCCGGGGGATGGTGCTGAGCACGCTGGCCACCCCAAGGAGAACGCGGCACCGCGGTCCCACTGGGTGCGGCCGCTCTCGGTGTCGACCACATTGCCGGCGTCGACCTGGACCAGGGCGGTGCGGCGGGTTCATCGCCTGGATGGTCGGGACGCCGGCATGATTCAGCGAGGCGCCCTCGCCGTAGAGGCAATTACCCATGTCACAGGAGTGAGGACCTTGGGTCCGCCAGAAGTCCGGGAACTATGGGAAACCCTTGCGGTCAGGGCCTGGAGAGGCCGAGACGAGGGTTGCGACGTGAACGCGGGGCTCCGCCAGGCCCGTGCTGACGTAGTCATCGCCCTGCTCGACCCACCGGCAAGCACTGATGTGCTCCACCGTGAAGCCCATGACCGCCTTGGCCACCAGATCTGGGTGGTCTCCACGAACAGCTGAGTGCTCCTCAGTTCGCTCACGCCTGAAGGTGGCGGCCGGTACATGAACGAGGCGTAAGCACGACCGCCTGAACCTGGGCCCGCCGCCAGCTGTCGGCTGTCGCCCGCAGGACGACGCCGCCGTTCTCCTCCATGGCGTTCCGTCCGTCGGCATGGGCGTTGACGACGACCACCTCGTTGCTCACCGCGGGGAGTACGCCACACGAGCTGGGCGTTCCCTACGACTCCGGCGTGACATAGGGCAGCAGGTACCTACGGGTGATGACCCGTACCTCCTCCAATACCGCCTCGTTGTACGGCTCGGCTCGGAAGGCCAGGTCCAGCAGCCTGCTGACGGTCTCCGCAATCACCAGGGCGATCACAGCCGCCCGGTCGTACTCCATGTCCGGAACACTCGCGCACATCGCCTTCGCCAGGAAGTCCGCGGAACGCCGGGTCGCCCGATCGTCAAGCTCGCGCAGTTCGGGAACTGCCTGCAGGGCCCGGCGCAGATCGATGCCGCCGGGCACGTCCACCCTCAGCTTCGCGAGGCCGTTGACCGAGACGTCGATCAGCTCCTCCCAATCGCCGTCCTCGGCGAACCTACCGAGCTGCTCCACCAGAAACTGGCCCCGAACGTCCTCGAAGCGGGCGGCCAGCTCGTGGACGATGGCCATCTTGTCCGGGAAGTAGGAGTAGAGGCTGGAAATGTTCACCTTCGCCCGTGCAGCGATGGCGTTGGTGTTGAGCGCGGGCAGCCCCGACTCGACCAGGATCTCCGTCGCGGCCTGGAGGATCTTCTCGATCGTGCGCCGCGACCGGGCCTGCACGGGCGTCCGCCGCCGGAGCTGGGGGAAGCCCTCGACGGGGGCCGGCGATGAGGGGACTGACATGTTCACCATGGCGCCAGCAGCTCCTCGCTCCACCGGTGACCGCTCACCGCTTCGGCGAGCACCATCCGGGTAGGATGGCACCTTCCTCACGGCCCGGCGGAAGTAATCTAAGCAATAGCTTGGGTATTTCCGTTATAGAACCACCGCTCGGGGCTGTCAAGGACACCCCGGCAGACGCCGGGGCCCCGTCACCCTGGATGGTCTCATTCGGGGCGGCCGCACACCCACGGCTCACCCGATCGGCTGGCAGGACAGCCGGATCCCCGGCTGCCGCAGAGACCACGCCGAGCGGCACATCGGTGTACAGGGCGTGCACAGGAGCGAGCCCTGATCGCCCTCGGCCAGGGAAACCCGGGGTACAGGGCCCTGCCCAAACCCCCGGCGACAGCCGCGGCCCCTTGCTGTGCCGGCGCCCGCCAGCGGCGCAGCAAGGCGGCCCCGGCGAACCCAGAGGACACACTCGCAGCGGCTTCAAGGATGATGGCGAAGACGGTGTGCCCGATGGACTCCAGCGCCAACCGGAGGGCTCCCGCACCACCCGGGTGGGGCAAGGCGGACGGCGTGCGGAGCATCGCGACGTGCAAGGCCTCATGCGTCTTCAGCCTCGGCCCGACCACGGCTCCCCCATTACCGCCCGGCGTCCGTCCCGTCTTGCCTTGTAGTTGCGGACGGCTGCCGCAGCTTGAGCATCGGCGCTGCCGTAGTCGGCGGCCTGCTCGAAAACGAAGACCAGCCAAGCCGGGAGCAGGCAAGTACTCCCCGGCTCAGGCGCGGCAGCGGGTAGCGCCGGGCAGCTCACAGCATTCGTCCGCTGCGCGCGTCCACGCCGGGACGTAGCCGCCCTGCGGCGGTGGGGTCCTCGGCGGCGCCATACTCCTGCGGGCAGCAGCCGACGCAGCTCTTGCCGCACAGCTTGTAGTCGCTCGGCGGGCGCCAAGTCGCGCCGAGGATGCGGCGGTCCAGGACTGTGGTGTCGTCGCCCTTGAGCCGGGAGGTGCCGCGGGATTCCCGTCCTTCGATACCGAGACTGGGGACGGCGACGCTACCGCCGCCCACAACTTCGGGGTCGTTGGGTTTGCCTGCAGGTTCGGCGCTGTCGCTGTCCAGGGCATGCTGCGACGCGGCTTCGATGCCGTCCTGCCGGATCCGGTCGACCGGGTCGGACGTCGGACCGAACCCGTTGTCGGGTTGAGTCCGCGAGAAGGCCCGGTCGAAGACCGTGCACTCCTCGCCGCCGATGGTGGCCACCGCTGCCGACGCAGGACTCGAGTTGACGGAACCATTGGCTCGGACGCCGACGTCGAAGGTGTGTGAGAGTCGGCGTCGTAAGAGTTTCAGGTGACCCTGATCCCACCGCTGAGGCCGACGGCACCGTCGACGATGTGGCGCCCACAACCATGTCGATGCCGGTCTTGCCTTGACCCTGCTTGCTTGCCCAAGCGCTGCCGTCCCCACGCAGTTCCACGGTTTTGCTAGAGCTGCCGCCGACGTGGAGACCGAGGAAGGTGACTCCGCCGCCGGCCTCATGCACTACATGGGGTGGCGCGGGAGAAGACGATCTTCATGCGGCTTCCGTCGAGGCTGGGTGAGGTCCGAGGGTGGGCGGCTGGGAACCCGGCGGATGCCAGCCGGACGCGGGTGGGGTCGGTGGCGGAGACGGGTCCAGGCCGCCGGGAACCGCGCCCTGAGCGTTCGTGGCCGTGCCGCAGCTACCCGAACTGGCCGCGAGGAGGTCAGTGCCTGCGGTGGCGGCTGCGGCGAGTGAGGTAGAGCGTGCCGCAGCCGACTGCGAGGGTTACCACGGAGAGACCGGCGATCAGTCCCGTGCCGCTGCTGCCGGTCTGGGCCAGCGACGGCGGGAACGACACGGTCCCGCCGGGAGGGGCAGAGGAGACCGGTGGGACCGGCGCGGCGCTCCGCGGGGGCGCGGAGGCAGGCGAGGGGCTGCTGCTGTGCGGCGTCGGCGATGCAGGGGTCGGCTTCGGGGCGGAGTTGCCGGGCGAGGGGGGTGGCGTCGGGCAGGCGGCGCCACCGTTCCAGGCAGCAATCATGTTCGAGGGGACGGTGCTGCCCGGGTACTTCGGCAGGGGCGCCTGAACGCCATCGAACTTGCGGTTGCCGCCGTAGAGGTCGATCTGGCCGAAGCACGCGGGCTTGTACGCGCTCACGTCCAACCTCGCTACGGGGTTCTGCTGGTCGATCAGGGTCGTGGCCCAGCCGAGAAACCTCTGGGTACCCGAGGTGCTCCAGGTGGGACCCTCGGCACTGTAGGACGCCAGCGAGACTGCGTAGTGGCAACCTGCCGCGGGAGGTGTCGTGAGTCGTACGGCGACCACGGCCGGGGCGGGGCCCTGGATGGTGAACGCGGTGCTCCACGTCTTACCGCCGTCCAAGGAATGCTGTACGCCGACGGCCGGGCACTGCTGCGCAGCCGCCGCGTGGGAGGGCACGGCGAACAGGAACGACATGGCAGCTGCTATGACGCCAGCGCCGGCGATACCACGGGCGGTTGGCAGGGGAAACTGCACGGAGATTACTCCTCATGGGGCGGGCGAAACTGGGTGCGATTGGCGCGGCCGGGACGCGTTCATACTGTCCGAGCATGACGAAGGCTGGGCGTCCGAGTGAATTCAGGCCGGCCTGATGCTACCCGACAATTCCCGGTGAGGCCGCTTGGCGACGGCCCATTTTATTGATCCCGAAGACCCTATCGGAATGAGCATCTGCCATGCTAGACGAGTCGTTTCATTCATATTCTTGTTCTTGCCGACGATGTCGCGCCCCATTCGGCCGGTGCATCATCGCAAATACCAATGCGGCACATCCGAAGACCAAAAGGATGTCGCCGAGACTGACCATCAGACGTCCACCAGCCATCGGCATGACATCGCCGAGCCACGGCAGACTGGTACCCGGAGTCATCGGTTCATGCTTTTCGGTAAGCCTGCCGAATTCTTCTGCTGGAGCCCCGAGAACGGATACGGAAACCGGCATTCGCCCGTTCACGGCGATGACCACGGCATTCAGCACGGCTCCGGTGACCCCCACGGCGAGACTTCGCGCCATACGCGCTGGAACGTACGCCAGATTGACCGCGCCCCAGGCCGCGAGGGCTAGATAGGAGAGCGCCAGCAGCGGCACGTGGATCACGTCCATGGCACGCCGGGCGGCGCCCCAGTGCACATAACAGCCACCGGCGGCCGCCGCCAGGAGCAGGACCCATCCGCATCGGAACCGGACGGCTGCGATGGTGCGCAGCCGCCCTCCGGTGAGCCACCCGAGCAGCAGACCTGCGACGACGGGGGCAAGGGCGAGCATCAGGTCTCCCGGTTTGCCTGTGCCCCGACAGGGCGGGGCACAGGAGGCGATGCGAGTGGCCGGCGCCGGCTCGCCATCGCCGGCCACCGAGTCGGTCAGAACCCCACGTACCACCACGGGCTGCCGCCACCGCCGAAGCCCCATGCGGCAGCCGTGGCGACCAGCGCGGTCATCCCCCCGAGGATCGCCGCGACCCGCACAGGGGGCCTCTCCATGAACTTCCTGATGCGCCCTACACCCATCTCACTCACTCCTTCGAGGACTGGAACCGCGATCGGCGGTTCGCGAGGAGGAAAATTGCGCAGACGCCCGGGAACATTTCACCGGAAACAATTCTGCGCAATTCCGGAACTGCAGCCACGATTTCACTTCCGGGGGAAGGTCGCTCCCTTGACTTCCCGACCACAATTTACGCCCCCGCACGCACTCGAGTGAAGTCCTTCGAGCGGAAGTGGGCACCCAGGCCTAATGAATTCAGCCAGAGTTGATCAACGCCGAGTAGATGGCACCCTGCTCGAGGTGCCATCTCTGCAGGATATCCTGGTAGGCGCCGCTCGATATCAACCTGTCCACGGCCTTGGAAAGGGTTTCAGCGAGGGCCCTGTCCCCTTTCCTCACCGCCATGCCGTAGGGCCGGGGGCGGATCTGACCGAGGACGAGTTCAAGACCGGCGCGCTCCATGGCGGTGCGAACCTGGTAGACGGCCAGGGGATAGTCCGTCATGGTCGCGTCCGCACGGCCGTCGACTACGGCGGAGAACGCCTCCGCCTCGGAGCGCACCCGCTCGATGGCTATACCGCCCTTGTTCACTTTCGGGCTGGCGCAGTACTGGGACTGACGGTCGGTGAACTCCTCGTGAATGGTCCCCGACCTGAGTGCGATGGTTTTTCCGCACAGGTCATCGAAGGACGCGATCCGTTTCGGGTTGCCCTTGGCCGCCACGACGGCGGAGCCGGCCATGAAGTAGTCGACGAAGTCCACACCGATGCTGGCCGGGCTCCGCCCCTGTCCGGTGCCGCCCTGGCGTGCCGGGGTGTCCGTCATGCCGGAGAGGACCAAGTCATACGTCTTGGCATTCAGGCCGCGAAGGAGGCTGTCGAAGGGCACATCAACGAACTTGACGTGTACCCCTAGCTCCTTACCGAGGGCGTCGGCCAGATCGACCTCCATACCGACGAGCACGCCTGCCGGACTGCGATACTCCAGAGGAGGAGTCCTGAGGTCGGAGCCCACGAGGATCTCGCGGGATTGCTGATATGTCTTGGGGAGTTCATGCAGAAGTTCCGGCGTGTCGTTCGACGGCTTGGACGGCAATCCACAGCCTGACATTGCGAGCAGTATCAGGCTCGCGGCCGCGGCCCAGCCGACTCTTGGTCTGGTCAACACCGGCTCCGGGCTTTGCATTCGGGCCTCTCGATGTACTACGAGGCAGGGTGTCCTGTGCGGACGCCGAATGTATTGCGAGCGGCACGGCAGGCAGAAGGCCTGCCCGGGCCTCATATTTGTGGGTCCCGGAGCCCAGCGTGTTGGCCCGAGGATCGCGCCGGGTGAGCGCCGTTCACCGGGCACGGCGGACGGCGAGGAGGGTCGGCGGACTCCGATGCGCCTTTTACTCCCTCAGGCAAGCGTCACCGGAGACCGCCTCGGGCAGTCGAGCCGGGCGGCTGTCGGCTCGGGGACGGGGCTGTCGGCAGGTGGAGGGTACAGCGCAGTCAGGCGGCGGCAGAGCGGTCCCACCGATGGCCTCGGCCTGGTTGATCAGGCCACCCAGGAGGCACCTCAGTGACGGCACCCACGCTGGCATCGGCGCCGTAGCGCGAATACTGGGCCGGACGCGCGTCGTCGCCGACGCCGCGGCCTCGCAGGTCCGGGCCGAGACCGATCGTCGGCAAGACCCACCACCACGTCCTGGCCGTGGGCAGCGAGGTCGCTGGGCCGTTGACCTGGCCGACGGCGGTTGCGGCCCTGCTGACCGCCCGTCACGATGACACCGCCGCCACCAGGCCCTCACGCGCACCTGTCACCGCCGATGCAACCATAGTCGCCCAGCCACACCCGGCCCTCCGCGCGCCCCGCCAAACAGAGCAGGCAAACTGCCGCGCGGTGACACTGATCTGCGGCTGAGGGTCTGGTAGTCGGCTCTGGGTCTGGTGTCCTGAAATCTTTGGGTCTCGATGCTCCGAGATTTGACGATCCGTCAACTCATGTAACAGGGTACGGACTTCCGGGCATCGC
>NZ_JBFBJZ010000121.1:0-12415 GCF_040686255.1 Kitasatospora sp. NPDC085879
CCCCGGCGTGGGGGTGTGGGCCCCCCGGCCCCCCCCGGGGGGGCGGGCCCGCCCCCCCCCCCCCCGCCACTCACCCGCTCACGCAGAGAACGAACCCGCTCACGCCGAGAAGCAGCAGCTCAGCGAGGCGCCGTCGCCCTGACTCACCACGGCGCCCGGAGCACTGGCGGGCAGGCCGCGGACCTGCACCCCGCCGAACGCGTCGCCGACCAGGAACACGCCCCAGTTGAGCACCCACGGCTCCAACCCGCCGGTCTCCGCGTCACGGAAGTCCTCAGACTCCGGCACCACCCGCCGCTGCACCACGTACGGGCCGCCGACGGCCGCCGTCACACCCTCGCGCCACTCCTGCTCCGTGGCGGTCCAGCCGGGCAGCACCCCGGCACCGCCGTGCAGCCAGCTGGGCTTGAGCACGAGGTCGTGCCGGTGCGCGAGGCAGTACTCGAGCGGGTCGACCTCGTCCTCGTCCACCAGGAGCTTCCCGCCGTCCAGTGCGGCCGTCCACGGCAGCACGCGGTCCACCAGCGCGCGCTCGTCGGCGGAGAGGGCGGCCCGGTGCCGCCGGTCGCTGAGCACCGCCAGCGCCGACTTGCCGCCCAGCGCCTCCACGTCCAGCGGCAGCATCATCATCGCCTCGTCCGCCTCCAACGCCCGGAACAGCTCGTCGAAGACCTGCGCGTCCGCCGGCGACACCAGTTCCTCCAGCAGGAACATCCGGTGCACCACGTCCACCCGCAGGCCGTCGAGCCACAGCCCGCCGTCGCGCCGCCGCAGCGCGCCGACGTCCGCGGCACGCGCGGTGAAGCCGCGCTCGGCGAACATCATGGCGACGAACTCGCTGCTCGACGGGTCCGCGCGGAGGCCGGCGGGGGAGTCGACCACGGCGATGACCGGCTGCTGCCCGTCGTAGCCGCGGCGTTCGCAGCAGGCCCGCACCTCGTCGGCGATCATGGACATGGTGTCCAGGCAGCGCAGCCCCCGGGACTCCACGAACTCCCGGACGACCGGGTCGGCCAGGTGCAGCCTGGCCTGCCACGAGATTCCGAGGCCGCCGAGGGCCGAGGTGGCGTTCAACTCCAGGACCCGGAAGCCGTCCTCGGTCTGGTACACGTCCGGCCTGGCGAGCCGCGGGGTGCCCGCTCTGGCGGTGCGCCGGGCGGCCTCGATCTGCGGGCCGGTCAGACCCAGCAGGGCGCCGTACCGGGTCAGGTCGCCGTCGGTCACCCGCTCGGGCATCACCATCAGCAGGTCGTGCAGGGCCGTCAGGTCCCGGTGCAGCCGTGCGCGCCGGTCGGCGTCCAGGAACACCGGGCGGGACAGCCGGGGTGCGGCCCGGTTCGCCCGCGGTGCGGGCCGGTCGCGGCGGGCGGCGCCGGACCGGCGCACGGGAAGTCGAAGGAAGTCCTCGGTGAGCGAGTTCATCGGGAAGGCACCTCAGCAGGTCGGATCCGGGCAGGGCTCGGCGGCAGTCGACGGGCGACTCGCACGGGTCAGGACGCCAGCGCGGTCAGCGGGGCCCGGCAGCCGGCGCAGGACCCCGCGGCCCCGTGCGGCTCCGCCGCGGCCCCGAGCGGACGGCCGGAACCGGCCAGGACGAGCCCGCCGTCGGCCGCCAGCAGCCGCTGGAACAGCGCCTGCAGCTCGGCGCCCGGCTGCACGCCGAGCTCGCGGACCATCAGCGTGTGCGCCTCGCGGTACTGCTGCAGCGCCTCCGCCTTGCGGCCGGAGTCGTTCAGTGCCCGCATCAGCAGCGCCCGCAGGCGTTCCCGCAGCGGATGCCGGCTGACCAGGGAGGCGAGGGTGCCGACCAGCGCGGCACGGCGGCCGAGGCCGAGTTCGGTCTCCAGCATCTCCTCGGTGATCGCGAGCCGCTCCTCCTCCAGCCGGGCCGCCTCGATCGCCAGGCCGGGCACCCCGCTCAGCGCGGGCCCGCGCCACAGGTCGAGCGCCGCCTGGAAGGAGGCGACGGCCTGTTCGGGCCGGCCCTGCGCGAGCAGGTCGCGGGCGGTGTCGACCCGGCCGCGGTAGACCGCGAGGTCCACCCGCTCAGGCGCGACCTCGATGGCGTAGCCCGGGTACCGGCTGACGATCCGGTCGTCCAGCAGCTTGCGGCGCAGCGTGGAGACGCAGGTCTGCACCTGGGCCCGCGCGGTCTCCGGCGCGTCGTCGTTCCAGATCACCTCGGTCAGCCGGTCGACCGACACGACCCGGCCGGCCTCGAGCAGCAGCGCGGCCAGCGCGGCCTGCTGGCGGCGGCCGCCCAGGCCGGCCACCCGCCCCGCGGTGGATACCTCGACCGGGCCCAGGAGTTGATAGTCCATGGCGGAACACCTTCGATGGGAGTGGGATTCGGCGGCCGGGCGATCGATTCCCCGGGCCGGTCCCCATGTGACACCACATCCGAGAGGTGCGATAGAGGAAACGGGTGGACGCTTGATGACGCTGGCATAAGCCGTCCAGGCCGGATCCGGCCCGCGCCGGGAGCCCGCGTCACGGCTACCGCGTGCTCGGCAGCCACCCGTCCTGGACGGCGTGGACGCCCGCCTCGAAACGGCTCCGGGCCTCCAGACGCTCCATCAGATCCGCCGCGATGCGCCGTGCGGTGCGCGGCGAGACACCGAGGCGCTTGGCGATGGCCTCGTCGGTGAGCCCGTGGGCGAGCAGCCGCAGCACCGCCGCCTCCTGCGCCGGAAGACCGTTGCTGTCACTGGCCCGCGGTGAGCTGAGCGGTGAGGCGTTGCTCCAGAAGCTCTCGAACAGCGCGCACAGCGCGGTGACGGTGCCACTGCCCTGCAGGAGCACCGCCCCGGCCCGTGCGTCGGCGGTGTCGATCGGCAGCACGGCCAGCCGCCGATCGGAGATGATCATCCGGATCGGCAGGGTCGGCACGGTGCGGACGTGACCGCCGTGATCGCTCAGCCACTGCAGGTGCCGTGCGGTGGGCTGGTGGTTGCGGACACTGTCCAGGTAGACGGTGCGGATCACGATGCCGCGGTCCAGCAGCGCGGCGTTGGGCTCGCGACTGGCCTCCAGGTCCGCCTCCGTGTGGGCGCCACCCGGGGCGAACGTCATGATCTCGTGCATGGTCTCGTCGGCGAGCCGGCTCAGACGGCTCCGGATCTCCTCGGGGCCGGTCAGCTGCTCGCCGTGCGAGGCGGCCTCCTGCGGCCGCAGCGCCGAGCACTCGGCGATCAGGCGCGCCGCGGCCGCGCGCGAGGCCTCGATCTTCAACTGCTGCGCGGCGAGGTCCGCCTGCTGACGGGCCAGCAGCAGTTCCATCGCCACCTCGGGCGGCACCGGCCGGAAGCCCGTCCCGGGGAACTCGCCCTCCTGGGCGGCGGGATGGACCAGTGCCAGGCCGCTGAGCCGGTCCAGCAGTCGGCGTATCTGGGCCGGCGGCGCCGCGAAGCGCTGGGAGAGCTCCACGACACCGTCGTGCGGGTGCGCCAGCATCAGGCGGTAGAGCCGTTCCGCTTCCTGGTCCAGACCGAGGATCTCAAGCACGCGCGGTCGCCCCATCCCATCGAGAAGTCCGTTATTCGAACATTCGATGATAGGTCGTCAGGAGCACGACACCAGGGCCAAACCGGCAGAGTGCGGATCGACCGCACACGCTCCGACCGGGTCGGAAACGGCCGGATGGGCCGAGGACCGGCGACGGTGCAGGCCGCGGCGGCAGGCCCCGCCGGCGGCGGCCTCTTTGTGCAAGTGCAGCAAACGTCCCGTGGGATCGATTGTTGCCGAACGGCCACCGAGCGCAGGATGGCCGCCATGTATCTCGTACACGCCCAGTTGCGCTCCCACGATGCCACCGCACCGCCGGACGCCCTCGCGCAGATGCTCTCCTGTTGCGCGCAGGACGCCCGGCTGGAACACGTCACCGTGCACGACGAGGACGAGGGCCGGGTGGTCGTCGGCCTGTTCCTCACCGCCGCCGACCTGGACCACGCGGAGCTCGCCGCCCGACGCACCTGCCGGCGCGCCCTGACCGACCACCGGGAACTCGCCGGATTCACCCTGGACCGCTGCGGGGCCGCAATGGAGCCCGGCTACTGGGACCGGCTACTGGACGAATCCGCCCCTGGACGCATTGTGCCACTGCAGAATCCGTCCAAGGGACACCCCTTCCAACCGTTCTGACGCGGCGGCAGAGTTCTCGACGTCGGGGGCCGGCGGACGCCGCCCCCGGCCGCGGGCGCCGGTCGAAGGCACCGCCAGGATCGTCGAACTCTCCATGTGTCTTCAGCGAAGGGGGACTTGCTGTGATCTCCAGCCGGGTTGTCAAGGTCGCGGTTGCCGTGCTCGCTCTGGGTTCCGTCGTCGGACTGGGTGCCGTCCACGCCGACCCGTCCCACCACCGGGTGTCCGTGGCCGACTCGGGCAGCACGGCGCCGGTCGTGCCGGGCACCCCCGGCCCGTCCCCCGCGCCCACCCTGGCCGACGTGACCTGGGGCCGCTGAACCGCCCCGTTACAGCAGCGGTGGCAGGTCCGCCGGGAAGTGTGCGCGCAGGAAGGCCCCGGCCGCGGCGAGTGCGGCCGCGCCCTCGTCGAGCAGGTGGGCGAAGCCCTGGAAGACGTGGGGGACTCCCGGGGTGACCTGGAGGGTGACGTCCACGTCGGCGGCCGCCGCGCGGGCGGCCAGCCGGGTCGCGTCGTCGAGCAGGATCTCGTGCGAACCCGCCTGGACGAGCAGCGGCGGCAGGCTTGCGAGGCCGGCGAAGAGCGGGCTGGCGAGGGGGTGCGCAGGATCGCCGGCGCCGAGGTAGTCCACGACCCGGCGGTGCAGCGCCCGCGGGGTGAGCGCGGGGTCCGCGGCGGCCTTGCCCGTCATGCTGGCGCCGCTCATGGTCAGGTCGACCCAGGGGGAGAACAGGGCGGCCGAGGCCGGCCGTGGAAGACCTTCGGCCGCCATGGCCGCCAGGGCGGCGAGAGCCAGCCCGGCCCCCGCGGACTCGCCTGCCAGGGCGATCCGGTCGGCCGGCACACCGCTGTCCAACAGGGCCCGGTAGGCGCCGAGCGCGTCGTGCGGCGCGGCCGGGAAGGGGTGCTCGGGTGCGAGCCGGTAGTCGACGGAGACGATTCGGCAGCCCGCGTGCCGGGCGAGGTCCGAGGCCAGGCCGGCGGAGGCGGCGGCCGAGCCCATGGCGTACCCGCCGCCGTGGAAGTAGAGGACGACACGGTCCCTCCGCCCGCCGGCCACGTCGACGGTGACCACCGGCACGCCGCCGAGCGCGCCGGGCACTGCCTCGACGGCTTGGGCCACGGGGTGCGCGGTGAGCAACTTCTCGAAGATCGCGCGCTGTTCGACGAGGTCGCCCCCGAGGTCGAGCGGCCGATTGTCGACGGGGCCGGTCCCACGGCAGCGTTCGGTCGGCCGCGCGGAGCAGTCCGCGGGCGGGTTGACGGCCTTCCGTCGTCGTCCCGCCTAGTCTGGCCGGTATGACGAGCGACGACGGCGCGCAGATCCCGCTCACCCCTGCGGCCGGACAACTTGCTGGCTGCTACCGCAAACTGCTCGAACTCGTCGAGCGCTGCGCGCGGTCGCTCGAGGTCGGCGACTGGGTGATCCTCTCCGACGAGGCCGGCGACCTGTCGGTTGCAGCGGACGAGGTCGCGGCCGCTGCCGAGGCCCTGACGCGCGATGGGGCGATCACCCGGCCCGTGGACGTGCTCGCCATGGTGGAACGGCTCTCCCGACCGGTCGACTGAACCGGCCGCGGGGCCAGGGTGTTCAGCGCGCGCTGCCGATGGTGCGGTCGGTGTCGGTGCGTTCGAGCAAGAGGGTGGTCTCCTCGATGCGGTGGAAGCGGCCGTCGGGGGCGAGGTCGGCGAAGACGTAGACCTCCATGGTCGCGGTGGTGCCGTCGTTCTTGGTGATGTGGGCGGTGTGTCGGTCGGCGTACTTGGTGCCGTCGTGGAGCTCCTCGTGGACCTCGACGTGGCCGCCGGTGACGTTGTCGCGCAGGTGGGTGATGTGGTCGAGGAAACTGGGTGCGTGCGCTGCGCACGCTTCTCCTGAACTGTAGCACCCGATGCGTGCGATGCGCACGCTAATCTGGTGGCATGGAGAACGAGGTGGGCAATGAGATCGCGGCCGCCCTGGGTGTCCTGCTGCGGCGCACCACGCGCACACAGTTGCACCGGCGGCTGACCGAAGGCATGGGCGAGGCACTGGACGAGCTGACGTACCCGGTGCTCAGCGCCCTCGCCCGGACAGGGCCGCGCAGCGCCGCCGACCTGGCCCCCGAGGTCGGGCTCGACCGCTCGGGCGTCACCCGCCGCGCCACCCGGCTGGAGGACGCCGGCCTGGTCCGCCGCGAGCCCGACCCGCACGACCGGCGCGCACAACTGCTCGTCCTGACCGACCAGGGCCAACAGGCCGTGATGGAACTGCGCGATCGGCTGGCCGCCCGCATCACCGCGAGCCTGTCCGACTGGCCCCCCGGTGAGGCCGAGGCGTTCGCCCGCCACCTGCACCGCTTCACCACCGAAGGCCCGTTCACCTGAGCCCACCCGGCGGCTGTGACGGTCTGTCACCACCCTGGGGCGGCCCGCGGCCCGGGAGACGGTCCCCGGCCTCTTGCCGCGCGCCCGTGCCCCAAACACCGTCAGGTCGCCGCCCAGCCCGCAAAAGCGACCCGGACCGCGCAGCTGTATGCCATCGCCTCCGACGGGGGTGGCCCCGGCGATCCGGGCAGACGAACGGCGGGTCACATGAAGGCACTCGGCTGGCCGGACCCTGCCGGTCTCCAGCGGGGTGCGCGCCGGAAGGGCTTGGGCCCGGCGGCACCTGGACGAACTCGGCTGGACCGAGCAAGCCCCCGACGCGGCCGACGCCGTCGTCCTGAGCATCTCGGAACTCGTCACCAACGCCCACCTGCATGCCGGCAGTGCCGCCGACCTCGTTCTCACCTGGGACGGCAGATGTCCGTACGTCAGCGTGCACGACGAGTCCGCCGTGCTGCCGCGCCAACGGGATGCCGGTCCCGAGGCCACCGGTGGCCGCGGAATCGCCATGGTCGACGCGCTGTCCGACGGGTGGCAGACCCGGGCCTACCGGTGCGGCAAGACCGTCACCGCCTGCTTCCACCCGTCGGGCCGCGCCACTCCACTGAGTCACCGCGGACCCGCCCCCACGGGGAGGTCCGCGGCTCAGCGGCCGGTCAGTGTCGGCGGCCCGTCCGGGCCGCCGCACACCCAGGCGAGGGTGTCGTGCACGCCCCGGGCGAAGTCCAGTTCGACGGTGCGCCCCGCGTGCCCGAGAAGCTCGCCACGAGCGGCCCGGTACTCCTCCGCCACCCGCAGCGCGCACGGCCGACCGGCATCCATCGGCGCCGAGGCGGTGATCGGTGCCGTCACCCGGCCGCCCGTGGCCCAGCGCAGCGCGCCGATCACGCCCCGCCCGTACCTCCCCGCGGAGAGCCGGTCCGCGGCGGCCAGCGCCAGCGCGGCGCTGATCTCCTCGTGCGGGCGCAGGGCGGACTGCGGCTCGGGAGACGTCGTTGGAGTCATGGGCCGACGCTAGCCGCACCCCATACGGCCGCCCCAGCCACACGGTCCGATCAGGTGATCACTCCGGCCGGCCGGCGGCCGGGGCGGGGCCGAGGCGACGACCGCCGCGCCGCCCGACCGCTGCTGTCCCCGCGGTGGCGGCACCTCTCCGCGAGGGCGCCGGTACGGCGCTGACGGATGGGCTCCGGTCACGCATCGTCACAATCTCGTGGTCGTCGGCGCGGGCACGGGCAACGCGCTCACCGGCGACCGCTTCGCCCACCTTGACGTCGCTCTGATCTCTCCGGAGGCCCGTTCGGCGGGACGTGCCTGAACGTGGGCTGCATCCCCGGCAAGATGCTCGCCGCGACCGCCGACGTCGCCGATGCCGTCCGCGCCGCCGGTCGGCACGACGTCGACGCGACTCTCCGCCGGACGCGGTGGCCCGACGTCCAACGTCGGGTGTTCAGCCGACTCGACGCCGTCTCCTGGGAGGACGAGGACGATCGCCGCGCCTCCTCGTTCGTGACGGTCCACCGGGCATGGCCCGGTTCACTGCCGCACGGCAACTGCGCATCGAGACCACGGGCCACAGGGGCAGTAGCGCGAGCGTCGGTACGAGCGCCACCGTCGCCAGTACCAGCGGCATCAGCGCGAGGGCCTGCGGCTGAAGAAGGTGGAGACGGAACGTGACCCCGTGAGGGTCCCGGAAGTCCTGCCAGCTGTGGTCGCCTATGACAGGGCGGTGATCCTGGCCGAACGGACATGTCGTCGCCCGGGAGATCGCGCGGCTCAGCCGGGAGTTGCTGTAGATGAGACCCGCCGGCGTGCCGCCTTCGAGAGCCCGGATCCAGGCCGGCCGCGGCGGCGGGGAACGCCGGCGTGAGCATCCCTCACCCCCCCGGCCGGCAGCAGTGCGCTCGCCCGAACCCTGGCTGCCCGCGTCCAGAGCACCATCACCCTGGGCGCCTGACGGCGTCATCGGCGAACTGGCCACAGAGCCGCCCGATGACGACCGCAGCCGGGAGAGCAGACGGGCCTGGAGCCGATGCCGGGCGGCCGCCATCCCCAGGACGGTGGCTCGAGCACTGCGCGATGTGCCGCTGGCTGCGGGCCGACCACCAGGGGCGCGGCATCCGAGCCGGAAGACATGGCCATTTCGGAACCCCGCGTTCGTCGATCTCCTCAACATCCCATGACCAGGCCATGTGGAAGACAACCGAAACATTGGATGAGGTTTCCCGTGCGGGGGACCCGCCTTTTCAGAGAAGGCTGGCCCGAGCGGGGGAGCTGAATTCATAGCTCGATTATCTGTGTTCCCGGCGAGTCCTATCGGAAATTTACCGACCCCAGGGTGGTGATGATCCACGGCCGGATTGAAGGTTCTGTCGGCGGCGGGCATGAGCTGTGGTCTGGATCGCTCGTCGGGATGTGTGCGTGAGGTGAATTAGGTGTTCAGTTAGTGAAGTTCGAGAGCGTGGGCATAGGCGGGAACGGCCGTGGCCTCGGGGCGGAGACCGTTCAGAATGGGTCAGAGGTTTCGCCGACCGGCCGTTTTGGCGAGCAGGCGGCCGATTTGGAGGTTTTGCCCGTCCGGACGGCGGGTCTGTCGGTTCGTGGGCAAGTTTGTAATGGTAGCAATGGATTTGTTCGGCCGGTCTATGCTGGGGCATCACCCGCACTCGGCGCCTTGATCACCGCCTTGGTCCGGGATCAAGTGGCGTGCGCATGTGGTGCACCTTTCCTGCCGTGCTTCCAGGCCTGCTCGGCCTCAGTTCTCAGCCTCAGAGGAAGGTTGCTGCATGAACCGTCACTCACTCAGAAAGTCGCGAGTCAAAGCCATCGCCGTGCTCTCCATGGGCGCTCTTTCCGCGGTCGTCAACGTCGCTTCGGCGACTGAGGCGGTGGCCCGGACGATCGAGAAGTCCACCGACCACCAGGTCCATGCCCCTAAGATCCCGGGGCCGAACGGCGCTATGAGCGCCGACTTCACCCCCAAGGGCAAGCAGCTGGTTCAGGGCACGCCGGCGGGCAGCGAGACATCCAACCGCGACCTCTGGGAAGACCTGGATTCGCGCTGGTGGCCGTACTACGGCTCGCAGGGCCCGCAGGGCCCGCAGGGTGATGTGGGTGCTCAGGGCCCGCAGGGTGATGCGGGTGCCCAGGGTGCTCAGGGTGATGTGGGTGCCCAGGGTGCCCTTGGTGCCCAGGGGCCCCAGGGTGTTCCCGGGGTTCAGGGTGCGCTCGGTGCCCAGGGGCCTCAGGGTGTTCCCGGGGTTCAGGGTGCTCAGGGTGATGTGGGTGTCCAGGGTGCCCTTGGTGCCCAGGGGCCTCAGGGTGTTCCCGGGGTTCAGGGTGCGCTCGGTGTCCAGGGTGCGCTCGGTGCCCAGGGGCCTCAGGGTGTTCCCGGCGTTCAGGGTGCTCAGGGTGATGTGGGTGTCCAGGGTGCCCTTGGTGCCCAGGGGCCTCAGGGTGTTCCCGGCGTTCAGGGTGCCCAGGGTGCGCTTGGTGCTCAGGGTGCGCTCGGTGCTCAGGGGCCTCAGGGTGATGTGGGTGCTCAGGGTGCGCTCGGTGCCCAGGGTGGCATCGGTGCTCAGGGTGTTCCCGGTGTTCAGGGGCCTCAGGGTGATGTGGGTGCCCAGGGTGCGCTCGGTGCTCAGGGTGTTCCCGGTGTTCAGGGGCCTCAGGGTGATGTGGGTGCCCAGGGTGCGCTCGGTGCCCAGGGTGGCATCGGTGCTCAGGGGCCTCAGGGCTCGCAGGGTGCTGCAGGCCCGAGCGGGGCCCAGAGCACCGTCGTTACGACGGTCGGCGCGCAAGGCGTGGCGACGGCGAGCTGCCCGCTGGGCACGTTCGCGATCGGTGGCGGCTACTCGAACTCGGGTGGGTCGGCCGTCTTGTACGACGGCCCGGTCGGCGGCTCACCGGCCACCGGATGGCAGGTCCAGGTGTCCGACGGCACGGCCACACCCACCGCGTTCGCGATCTGCTCGGCGTAGCGCCTGGCAGACGGCGATGCCGGGCCGACCGGTCCAGCCGAGCCGACAACGCATGACGGTTCCCCAGGGTCGGTCAAGCCCTGGGGAACCGCCGGCGCAACCGTCCACGGGCACAGGCCATCCCGTGGGCGGCCTCATCGGAAGAGTCACACCGTCAGAGTTCCCGATATTCTCGCAGGCAGGTATTAGCAGATGATGTCATCCGCAGCTCCGAGGTTCTCCGTCTTCACCCCCAGCCACCGGCCTCGCTTCCTGGACGAGTGCCTCGAGTCGCTGCAGGCGCAGTCCCGATCGGACTGGGAATGGATCGTCCTCCTCAACAACGGGGCGCGGTGGCGTCCGGAGCGCCCGGACGACCGTGTCCGGGTGGAGATCGCCGATGACGTCACGGGCGTCGGAGCGGCGAAGCGCCGCGCCTGTGAACTGGCGCGCGGTGAGATCCTGGTGGAGCTCGACCACGACGATCTCCTCGCCACGGACTGCCTGGCGTCCCTTGCGCAGGCGTTCGACGAGCACCCCGAGGCGGTCTTCGCGTACAGCAACACCGCGCAGATCTCCGAGGACGGCAGCCGGGACGACACCCGCTTCAACGAGGCACACGGCTGGCGTTACGAGGAGGTGACGGTTGACGGGCGTCCCTTGCTGCAGTCCATCGCCATGGCGCCGGTGCCGCACAACGTGTCGTACATCTGGTACGCACCGAATCATGTCCGTGCCTTCCGCCGCGACGCCTACGAACGTGTCGGCGGGTACGACGCGGCGCGCACCGTGCTGGACGACCAGGACCTGATGTGCCGTCTGTTCCAGGAGGGGGAGTTCGTCCTGATTCCGCGGTGCCTCTACCTGCAGCGTATGCACGCGGGCAACACCCAGCGCGATCCGGAGGTCAACGCCCACATTCAGCGCGAGACGGTAGCTCTGTACGACAAGTACATCGAGGCCAACGCGCTCGCTTGGACCAGGCGCAGGGGCCTGCTGGCGGTGGACCTCGGCGCGGCGCACCGCAAGCCACCCGGCTACCTGGGGCTGGACCAGTACCCGGGAGAGAGCGTGGACATCGTCGCGCAGCTTCCCGGCCAGGTGGATCTCCCCGACGGCTCGGTGGGCCTGCTGCGGGCGGTGGACTTCCTCGAGCACGTGCCCGCGAAGGTACCGCTGATCAACGAGCTCTTCCGGCTGCTGGCGCCTGGCGGCATGCTGCTCACTCTTACGCCGAGCTCGGATGGCCGGGGCGCGTACCAGGACCCGACGCACGTCGCCTTCTACAACGAGAACTCCTTCTGGTACTACACCGATGACCAGTATCGGGTCTTCGTGCCGGAGATCGAGGCCCGGTTCCAGACGTCGCGGCTGGTCACGTACTACCCGAGCGACTGGCACAGTAAGAACGACATCTCCTACGTCATGGCCAATCTGATCGCGGTGAAAGAGGGTGCGGATCGCTGCGGCGGCCTGCTGTTGGTCTGAGGGGGTCCGTGTGGTCGGCGCCCGGTTCGGGTGCCGACCTCCCCGTCTCCAGGTCCTGCGAGCCGAGATCCGCACCGTCGGCATCGTCGCCGCACAGACCACTCTCGAACTCGCCGCCGCCTCGTATCACGCCGTCCGCAGCGACGACACGGCCCCCGCCGCCGCCGTCCACGAGCGGCTGATCGACCTCGCCCGCGGCGGCTAGTACCCCGACATCGCCCCCTTCATGGCCGGCCGGCGGCCCACCACCTCCCGGAGCCGGCTGGCTCGACGGCGAAGAGACGGTACGCACCAGGTGGCGGGCCCTGGTCACCGCCCGCCAAGCCGGCCTTGGCGGGCGGCACCGCCAACTCGCGGCGCTTCAGCGGGACTTCTCCTCCTGCAACAGGTCCAGCAGGTACTGGCCGTACCCGCTCTTCAGCAACGGCTCGGCGAGCGCGCGCAGTCGGTCGCCGTCGAT
>NZ_JBFBJZ010000122.1:0-12327 GCF_040686255.1 Kitasatospora sp. NPDC085879
GGCCGGGGGGCCGGGGGGGGGGGGGGGGGGGCCCCCCCCCGCGGGCACGGCGGCAGGTTAGGCGAGCAGGGCGCGCACCGCCCGGCAGGTGATCGCGGACGGGCGGTGGATGCCGAGCCGGACGGCGAGCGAGCGGATCCGGCGGTTGGTGGCGTGCTGGGGCAGGTACACCCCGGAGTCGAGCAGCACGACCGCGAGGCGCATGGCCTTCAGCCGGCGGTTGTGGTCGATGTACCACTCGCGGGGCATGCCGGCCGGCAGCGGCCGGACGGCGGGCGGACCGGGGCGGCGGACGGGCCGCACCCGTCGTGCGGACGGCGTGCGGCGGCTGGAGAGGGTGGGCAGGGTGGAAACGGTGGCGAGAGCGGGCTGGGCAGCGGACATCGACGACCTCCTGGTGCGGTGGCTGGGGGCGCTCGCTGACAAAACCCATAGTAGAACGGGGTACTGACAATCCACCGGGTGCCGGCCGGCCACCGCACCGGCCGGTGCGTCAGGCCCGCAGGAAGGCCTCCAGAGCCGCCGCGAACGCCACCGGGATCTCGTACATCGGGTAGTGCCCGGAGTTGGCGAGGACGGTGAGTTCGGCGTTCGGGTAGTGGGCGAGCCAGGTGCCGCGCATCACCTCGGCGTTGAGCGCGGGGTCGTGTTCGCCGACGAACACGCCGACGGGCAGCGGGCTGCCGGCGACCTTCGCCGCGAAGTCCTGGGTCGTCCAGTCCGCCAGGTAGCCGCCGAAGGCCTCCGGCCGGGAGCCGGTGACCGACTGGGCGGTCATCCGGTCCAGCCAGCGCCCGCAGGCGCGGTGACCGGTGACCAGGTCGAGGATGGCCCTGCGGTTGGCCGGATACTGCACGGCGCCGTGGAAGAGGTCGTGGGCGTCGCCCTCCAGCGGGTAGGCGCTCGCCGGGACGGGGGCGACACCGGCGAGCCTGCGGACCCGGGTCGGGGCCTCGGCGAGGATCCGCTGCGCCGCCTTGCCGCCCATCGAGTGCCCGACCAGCGAGAACGTGTCCCAGCCGAGGTGGTCGGCCAGGGCCAGCGCGTCGGAGGCGATCTCGGCGAGGGTGAACTCGCCCTCCACCGCGATCCGTTCGCCGTATCCGCGGTAGTCGAGGAAGGCGTAGCCGAACTCGTCCGGGTCCAGGAGGTCGAGGAACGTCCCCCAGCCGGAGCTGCTGCCGAACCAGTCGTGCAGGACGAGGACCTTGTGCGGGCCGGATCCGACCGTTCGGTGACTGATCGCCATCGTGTGCTCCCTCTGCGTGATCGTGTCGGGCGGGTCGATCATCCCACCCGCGCCCCGGCGCCACGCCAGCACGGATCGCGCCATCCCGGCGCCGGGGGCGCACGCGCCGCACCGCGCGCCGCATACAGGGCCCGGGGCGGCCGGCGTGCGCCGGTCGCCCCGGGTCCTCGGACGTCAGCGGGTGAGACGGTCCACCAGCCACTTGGTCAGCACCGGGCGGGGCTCGCTGTGCGGGGAGTTCCCCTCGTCGCAGCAGAAGTCGTCCAGCTCGATCTCCTCCGGCCCGATCGCGGACAGGTCGGTGAACGGGTCGCGCTCCCAGCGCTCCGGGTCGAACGCGAGCCCGACGGCGCTGATCGAGGGCACGAAGCAGGTGAAGTCGAAGCGGTCGTCGACGTCGGCACCGAGCGCCTCGGCGACCAGGCCGAAGGACGCGAGCGTGCCGCCCGGGGCGCCGTCGAGGGCGGGCACGGCCGTGGTGGAGCTGCGGCGGACGGTGAACGCGATGTTCATGCCGCCGATGGGCTGCTTCTCGCCGCGGTCGGGCTGGATCCGGGCGGTGGCGGTGGCCGTCCGGAGCTGGTCCTTCTTCCAGTCGAAGGCGATCTCCCCCGGGGTCAGTTCGAGGCCCACGCCGCCGCCGTTGCCATTGGCGACGCCGAGCTTCAGCGGCCGCTTCGGGTAGTTCCCGCGTGCCCGGAGGTCCGCCAGGAACTCGGTGCGCAGCGGGCTCGCGGTACCGACCGGCCCCTCGTACTTCGAGTTCTCCACCCAGGCCCACAGCAGCTGCTGGGCGGCGGGGCTGCGCAGCAGCTCGGCCTGCTTGGGCACGCCGGGCTGCTCGGGGACGAAGTCCTCGAAGAAGTGGGCCATCTGCTGGAGGATCAGCGGGATCCAGGCACCCTGGTGCGGGGTGTCCCAGGAGAAGTAGACGGCGGTGTGGTGGTCGATGCCCTCGTCCTCCATCCGGGCCAGGGCGTAGCGGGTGATCATGCCGCCCATGCTGACGCCGCCGACGGTCAGCGGGTCGATGGCCACGCGCTCCGCCGTGGCCCGCTCGATACAGGCGGCGGCGACGCCCGCGTTGGCCTGGATGTAGGTGTGGCGCTCGTCGAAGCCGAGCAGGATCACGTCCGTCCCGGCCTCGCGCAGCGCGGTGAGGAAGCGGCCTCCCTCGGCCTTGTCGAAGTGCTTCCACAGGCCGGGGAGGTCGCTGGGGCCGTAGTTGAAGCCGTCGGCGAGGATCAGCGGGCGCTGGAGCCGCCGGTTGCCCTTGCCCAGGTAGACGTGGGCGGTGCCGGTGGCGGTCTTGCCGTTGTGCGGGTAGGAGCCGCGCAGCGTCCAGATCTGGTCCGGCTTCGGCGCCTCGCCCTCGCCGGTCAGCGGCGTGGTGAACCAGATGCGGCCGGCGGTGCGGGCGGCGAGTTGGGCGATCTGCTCGGGCGTGGCCTCACCGAGGCCTTCGACGAGTTTGGTGCTGACGTGGATCTGCGGTGTCTCGGTCATCGGGTGGGACTTTCGTTTCGCGCCCGGGGCGGGCGGAGGACGGGGACTGCGGCGGTGGATGCGAGGCCCTGACTGACGTACCGTCACGCCGCGAATCGATCCTTACACAAACGATTCACCTTCACCGGGCACCGCACGGCGATGGCGTGGCGGACCGCGGAACCGCGGACGCGGACCGGAACGAGCGAAACCGGACCCCTTGTGAAATGCGTCCACTGGACGCATTATGGGCGCGGCCGGAACGGCCGGCCCGCAGGAAGGGGAGAGCGTGACGGAGACGATCAGCGCGTTCATGCCGGTGCAGCAGGGGCTGGAGTTCGACCTGCCGCCGCAGTTCGCCACCGTGGAGGAGGAGCGCGAGCACCGCAAGCAGCGGCTGGCGGGCGCCTGCCGGGTGTTCGGGCGGCTCGGCTTCTCCGAGGGGGTGGCCGGGCACATCACCGTCCGCGACCCGGAGTTCCCGGACATGTTCTGGGTGAACCCGTTCGGCCTGTCCTTCCGCCAGGTCCGGGTGTCGGACCTGATCCTGGTCGACCACGAGGGGCAGGTCCGGCACGGCCGGCGGCCGGTCAACCGGGCCGGGTTCGTCATCCACTCCGCGATCCACGCGGCCCGGCCGGACGTCGTCGCGGCCTGCCACGCGCACGCGGTGCACGGCAACGCCTGGTCGAGCCTCGGCCGCCCGCTGGACCCGATCACCCAGGACGCCTGCGCGCTGTTCGAGAACCACGTGGTGGTGTCCGAGGGCGGCGGCCAGGTGGTGGTCGACGAGGAGGCGGGCGCACTGCTCGCCGCCGGCCTCGGCCCGCACCGGGCGGCGATCCACCGGAACCACGGGATCTTCACGGTCGGCGAGTCCGTCGAGGAGGCCGCCTGGTGGTTCATCAGCATGGAGCGCAGCGCGCAGGCGCAGCTGCTCGCCGAGGCCGTCGGGCGGCCGCACGTGATGAGCGCCGAGGCGGCCCGGTACACCCGCGAGCAGACGGGCTTCCCGCTCGCCGGCTGGTTCTCCTTCCAGCCGCTGTGGCAGGACGTCGTCCGCTCCGACCCGGACCTGTTCGAGTGAGCGCGCCGGGTTCGGCCGCCTGGTGGAGGCAGCGCTACGCGGAGCGGGAACGCCGGCGGCCGCGGGCCGGCGGGCTGAGCCTGGCGGCGATCACCGGCGCGGCCCTGGAGATCGCGGACGGCGAGGGGCTGGACGCGCTGACGATGCGGCACCTCGCCGACCGGCTCGGGACGCGGCACACCTCGCTGTACCGGCACGTGGCCAGCCGCGAGGAGCTGCTGGTCGAGCTGGTCGACCGGGTGCTCGCCGAGGTCCGGCTGCCCCAGCAGGCGGCCGACTGGCGCCCCGCGCTGGCCGCGGGCGCCCGCGAGTTCCGCCGCGTGCTGCGCGGGCATCCGGCGGTGGCGCCGCTGTTCGTCGCCGGGCAGCTGCTCGGCCCGAACGCGCTGCGCGCCCGCGAGCACGCCCTGGGCCTGCTGATCGGAGCGGGCTGGCCGCCCCCGACGGCCGTGCACATCTATCTGACGGTGATGCACTTCGTCATCGGAGCGGCTCAGATGGATGCGGGCGGGGCCGCACGGACCGCCGAGGAGCGGGCCGCCATGGCCGAGCTGTTCGCGGGTCTGCCGGCCGACACCCACCCGGTGGTCCGCCGCCACGCCGAGCTGCTCAACGCGCCGGACAGCGACCAGGAGTTCGACTTCGGCCTCCAGGCACTCCTGGACGGCTTCGGCCGGCGGCAGGAGGCCCCGTGAACCCGGCGACCGACCCGGTGCTGCCCCCGCTGGCGGAGTGGATCGCGGGCGGGAGCCACCTCCCGGTCCGCGGCCCCCGCGGCGCGCACACCCTCTTCGTCCGGCAGGACGGCCCGCCCGCCGGCCGCCCGGTGACGCTGCTGCACGGCTTTCCGACCTCCTCGCACGACTGGGCGGGCGTGGCGCCCCGGCTCGCCGCGAGCGGCTGCCGGGTGACGACGCTCGACCTGCTCGGCTTCGGCGAGAGCGACAAGCCGCGCCGCCACGCGTACTCCCTGCTGGAGCAGGCGGACCTGGTGGAGGCGGTGTGGCGGGAGCTCGGGATCGGCGGCACGGCGCTGGTCGCCCACGACTACGGCGTCAGCGTCGCCCAGGAGCTGCTGGCCCGGGCACCGTCCCGGATCACCAGGACGGCATGGCTGAACGGCGGGCTCTACGCCGACCTGCACCGCCCGGTGCCGGTGCAGCGGCTGCTGCACGGGCCGCTCGGTCCGCTGCTGGCCCACGCCATGACGGAGCGCCGGTTCACCCGCTCGATGCGGCAGGTGCTCGCCCGTCCGGTCGCGGACGGGGTGCTGCACGAGATGTGGCTCGGGATCGCCCGCGCCGACGGGCGGCTGCTCGCCCCGCGGCTGCTGCGCTACATCGACGAGCGGCGCACGCACGCGGCGCGCTGGGCGGCCGCGCTGGAGGGCTTCCCCGGGCCGAGCCTGTTCGTCTGGGGTCCGGCCGATCCGATCAGCGGCGCCCATGTGCTGGCCCGGGTCCGCGAGCGGATCCCGCACGCGGCGGTCGTCGAGCTCGGCGGCCAGCCCCCGACCGGCCACTACCCGCAGGTGGAGAGCCCGGCCGAGGTCACGGCGGCACTGGAGTCCTTCCTGCGGGACTGACCCGGCGCCGCCGACCCCGCCCGTCCGCACCCTGCTCTCCTTCGACGCCCGGGCCGGGCCGGGGCGGTCTTGCCCGCCCCGGCCCGGTCCGGCAGGCTGCCCGAGGGCGGCGGGGGCTCCCGGCCGCCCCGGGGGAGGCGCGGCAGCGCGCCGGGTCCGCGGACGGCCGAGGGCGGACAGCCCGCCGGGTGACTCGCCGGGTGGCTCGGCGCGCCGGGTGGTTGGCTTGGCAGGGGGCGTGCACCCCGGTCGGTAGATTGTCCGGGTTGTCGCCCTTTGGACGCCTTCGATCGGTTCGATCGGCCTCCCGGGAGCCGGAAGGGGACTGTATGACCGTGATCGCGCACCCCGAGGCACCGCTCGCCCTGTTCCCGGGCCGCCCGGCCCCGCCCGCCCGCACCCTGCTGGACGTGCTGCGCGCGACCGCCGCGGCCCACCCGCACGAGCCGGCCCTGGACGACGGCCGTGCCGTTCTCGGCTACGGCGCGCTGCTCGGCGAGGTCGAGCGGCTGCGGCGGCAGCTGGCCCGGGCGGGCATCGGCCTCGGCGACCGGGTGGGCGTGCGGGTGCCGTCGGGCACCAACGACCTCTATGTGTCGATCCTCGCCGTGCTGGCGGCCGGCGCCGCCTACGTACCGGTCGACGCCGACGACCCGGACGAGCGGGCCGAGCTGGTCTTCGGCGAGGCCGACGTCAACGCCGTGCTGGGCGCCGGACGGGAGCTGGGCCGCGTCAAGCCGTCCGGCAACGAGGCGGCCGAACCCGGCCCCGAGGACGACGCCTGGATCATCTTCACCTCCGGCTCCACCGGCCGGCCGAAGGGCGTCGCCGTCACCCACCGCAGCGCCGCCGCGTTCGTGGACGCCGAGGCCGCGCTCTTCCTCCGGGGCGAGCCGATCGGCCCGGGCGACCGGGTGATGGCCGGGCTCTCCGTCGCCTTCGACGCCTCCTGCGAGGAGATGTGGCTGGCCTGGCGGCACGGCGCCTGCCTGGTACCGGTGCCCCGCGCGCAGGTGCGCAGCGGCGCCGACCTCGGCCCGTGGCTGGCGGAGCAGGAGATCACGGTGATCTCCACCGTGCCGACGCTGGCGGCGCTCTGGCCGGCCGAGGCGCTGAACGAGGTCCGGCTGCTGATCTTCGGCGGTGAGGCGTGCCCGCCGGAGCTCGCCGAGCGGCTGGTCACCGAGGGCCGCGAGGTGTGGAACACCTACGGCCCGACCGAGGCGACCGTGGTGGCCTGCGCCTGCCTGCTCGGCGGCGAGGGGCCGGTGCGGATCGGGCTGCCGCTGGACGGCTGGGAGCTGGCGGTGGTCGACGAGGACGGCCGGCCGGTGCCGATGGGCGGCAGCGGGCAGCTGGTGATCGGCGGTGTCGGGCTGGCCCGGTACCTCGACCCGGTGAAGGACGAGGAGAAGTACGCGCCGCTGGAGTCGCTGGGCTGGCGGCGCGCCTACCGCAGCGGTGACATCGTCCGGGCCGACGCCGAGGGCCTGGTGTTCCTCGGGCGCGGCGACGAACAGGTGAAACTCGGCGGCCGCCGGATCGAACTCGGCGAGGTGGACGCCGCCCTGCAGGCGCTGCCCGGGGTGGCCGGCGCGGCCACCGCCGTCCGCACCGCCCGCAGCGGCAACCGGCTGCTGGTCGGCTACCTGGTCGTCCGGGACGGCTTCGACCGGGCCGCCGCAGTGGAGCGGCTGCGCGGCGAACTGCCCGCGGCGCTGGTGCCGCTGCTCGCCGCCGTCGAGGAGCTGCCCTGCCGCACCTCCGGCAAGGTGGACCGGGACGCGCTGCCCTGGCCGCTGCCCGACCAGGAACAGGACGGCCCGGGCGAGCAGCTGTACGGCACCGAGGCGTGGCTCGCCGAGCAGTGGTGCGAGATCCTCGGGGTGCCCGTCCGCAGCGCGGACGACGACTTCTTCACGATCGGCGGCGGTTCGCTGGCCGCGGCGCAGCTCACCACCCGGCTGCGCACCCGCTGCCCGGCCGTCTCCGTGCTGGACGTCTACCAGCAGCCGACGCTGCGCAAGCTGGCCCGGCTGCTGGAGCGTGCCGCCCCGGCCGGGCAGGAGACGCGCACGGTGCGGCCCGTCCCGGCGCGGGCGGGGCTCGTCCAGCTGGCGGCGCTGCTGCCGCTGTCGGCGCTGACCGGGCTGCGCTGGGGTGTCGCTCTGCTGGCGATCGGCAATGTGCTGCACATGCTCGGCGGGTACGCCTGGGCGCCGACCGCCTCCTGGTGGGCGGTGGCGGCGGGGGCGGTGCTGCTGTTCTCCGCACCGGGGCGGCTGGCGGTCTCCGCGGGCGGCGTCCGGCTGCTGCTGCGCGGGGTCGGGGCCGGCTCCCATCCGCGCGGCGGCGGTGTCCATCTGCGGCTGTGGGCCGCGGAGCGGTGGGCCGAGGCGGCCGGCGCCACCTCGCTCTCCGGGGCCTGGCTGGCGCGCTACGCCCGGGCGCTGGGCGCGCAGGTCGGCGAGGACGTCGACCTGCACACCATGCCGCCGGTGACGGGCCTGCTGCGGCTCGGCAAGGGCTGCGCGATCGAGAACGAGGTCGACCTCGCCGGGTACTGGCTGGACGGCGACCGGCTGGAGATCGGTGCCGTCCGGGTCGGCGCGGGCGCGGTCGTCGGGACGCGATCGGTGCTCTTCCCCGGTTCGCGGGTCGGCAAGCGCGCGGAGGTGGCGCCCGGTTCGGGCGTGGCCGGGCACGTCCCGACCGGGCAGCGCTGGGGCGGCGCGCCGGCCGTCAAGATCGGCAAGGCGGAGCGGGCCTGGCCGAAGCAGCGGCCCGCCCGCACCACCCGGTGGGCCGCCGTCTACGGGCTGACCGGCTCCGCGCTGGCCCTGCTGCCCGCGCTCTGCGCCGTCCCCGCGCTGCTCACCGCCGGGCTGTTCGTCCACCCCGGCAACGACCTGCCCACCGCGCTGCGCGGGGCACTGGCGGCGGTGGTGCCCGCCACCCTGGTCTACGGCCTGGCGTACGCGGCGGTCGTGCTGGCCGGTGTCCGGCTGCTGAGCCTCGGACTGCGGTCCGGCCACCACCCGCTGCACGGACGGATCGGCTGGCAGGCGTGGACGGTCAGCCAGCTGATGGACCACGCCCGGGAGACGCTCTTCCCGCTGTACGCCGGCCTGATCACCCCGTTCTGGCTGCGACTGCTCGGCATGCGGGTGGGCCGTGGCGCCGAGGTCTCCACGGTGCTCGCGCTGCCCAGCCTCACCACCGTCGGCGACGGCGCCTTCCTCGCCGACGACACCCTGATCGCCCCGTACGAGCTCGGCGGCGGCTGGGTGCGGGTGGGCCGGGCGGCGGTGGGCCGCAAGGCCTTCCTCGGCAACTCCGGGATGACCGCGCCGGGCCGCTCGGTGCCCGACCGGGGCCTGGTGGGGGTGCTCTCCGCGACGCCGAAGAAGGCGAAGCGCGGCAGCTCGTACCTGGGCATGCCGCCGGTGAAGCTGCCCCGGTCGGCGGACACCGCGGACGCCGCCCGCACCTACGACCCGCCGGGCCGGCTGCTGTGGGCGCGCGGGCTGACCGAGCTCGGCCGGCTGGTGCCGGTGTTCGCCTCCTCGGCGATGGTGGTGCTGACCGCGGCCGCGCTCTGCGCGCTCGGTGCGGCGCTGCCCGGCGGCGCGGTGCTGCTGGCCGGGCCGGTGCTGCTGGCCGCGGGCGCCGCGGCCTGCGCGGTGTCGGTCGCCGCGAAGTGGCTGCTGGTCGGCCGCTGCCGGGCGGCCGAGCACCCGCTGTGGAGCGGTTTCGTGTGGCGCAACGAGCTCGCCGACACCTTCGTCGAGGTGCTCGCGGTGCCGTGGCTGATCGGCCGGGTGCTCGGCACCCCGGTGCTCAACCTGTGGCTGCGGGCGCTCGGCGCCCGGATCGGCCGCGGCGTGTGGTGCGAGAGCTACTGGCTGCCGGAGACCGACCTGGTCACGCTCGGCGACGCGGTCGGCGTCAACCGTGGGTGCGTGCTGCAGACGCACCTCTTCCACGACCGGATCATGCGGCTGGATACTGTGGAGCTCCGCGAGGGCTCCACGCTGGGCCCGGGCGGAATCGTGCTGCCCGGCAGCACGGTCGGGGCCCGCTCCACGCTCGGCCCGGCCTCCCTGGTGATGCGCGCGGAGACCGTCCCCGCCGACACCCGCTGGCTCGGCAACCCGATCGAGGCGTGGCAGCAGCCCGGGCACCGCGCCACATGACCGAGACCGCGCACGGAGAGAACCGACCGGTGAGCCCCACCAAGCAGCCCGAGGCCGCTGACCCGTACTTCCCGGACAACGGCGACCGCCGGTACCGGACCCACCGGTACGAACTCACCCTCGACTACCGGCCGGGCCCCAACCGGCTGGCCGGCATCGCCCGGATCACCGCCATAGCGGGCCGGGCGGCGCTGCGAGAGTTCGCGCTGGACCTCGCCCCGTTCAAGGTCGGCCGGGTGCTGGTGGACGGCCGCGCGGCGCACTACACGCACCGCGGCGGCAAGCTGCGGATCAGACCCGCGAAGGCCCCGGTGGCCGAGGCCGCGTTCACCGTCGAGGTGCACTGGTCCGGCAACCCCAAGCCGGTCCGCAGCCCGTGGGGCGGCCTCGGCTGGGAGGAGCTCACCGACGGCGCCCTGGTCGCCAGCCAGCCCGTCGGCGCACCGTCCTGGTACCCGTGCAACGACCGGCCGTCGGACAAGGCGGCCTACCACCTGTCGGTCACCACGCCCTCCGCGTACACCGTGGTGACCGGCGGCCGGCTGCTCACCCGCACCACCCGGGCCTCCGCCACCACCTGGGTCTACGACCAGCCGGCGCCGACCGCCAGCTACCTGGTGGGCCTGTCCGTCGGCCCGTACCGCGCCCTCGCGCTGACCGGGCCGGGGCTCGGCGGGGTGGCGCAGACGGGGTACGTCCCGGCCCGGCTGCAGCAGCGTTTCGAGCACGACTTCGGCCGGCAGCCGCAGATGATGGAGCTCTTCGAGGAGCTGTTCGGCCCCTACCCGTTCGGCGAGTACGCGGTCGTCGTCGCCGACGAGGAGCTGGACGTGCCGGTGGAGGCCCAGGGGCTGGCCACCTTCGGCACCAACCACCTCGACGGCGTCCGCGGCAGCGAGCGGCTGGTCGCCCACGAGCTCGCCCACCAGTGGTTCGGCAACAGCCTGACCATCGCCGGCTGGCGCGACATCTGGCTCAACGAGGGCTTCGCCAAGTACGCGGAGTGGCTCTGGTCGGAGCACTCCGGCGGCCCGAGCGCGCAGCGCAAGGCGGAGTCCGCGTACCGCCAGGTCCTGGCGCTGCCGCAGAACATCCGGATCGGCGACCCCGGCAGGAGCCTGATGTTCGACGACCGGGTGTACGAGCGCGGCGGGCTGACCGTCCACGCGCTGCGCTGCGCCCTCGGCGACCCGTCGTTCTTCCGGATGGTCCGCAGCTGGGCCACCACCCGCCGGCACTCGGTGGTCTCCACCGCCGAGTTCGCCGCGCACGCCGCCCGGTACGGCGGGGCGGCGGCCGATCGCGTCCTCGAGACCTGGATCAACCGGCACCGGCTTCCCCCGCTGCCGGTGCCCGCCCCGGCGCCGCAGCCGTAGCCGCAGGCCGGTGCCCGGGCCGGAGGTCTGTTACCGGACCGCGCGGTGGCCGTTACACGGTCGGCGGCAGTCCGTGAGGCGGGATTCCTAGCGTGTGCCTCACCAACTCGCGTTCACCCGAACGGGAGTGGCGAGCAATCGGAGGAGTCCTCATGTCACGTACCTCGACCGCGCACCGCTCGGTGCGCTCCGCGCTGGTCTGCGCCGGGGCCGGGGTGGCCGTGCTGCTGTCCGCCGGGGCCGCGGCCGCCGACGGCCCGTCCGCCTCGCCGGTGCCGAGCGCGACGCGCAGCGCCCAGCCGACTCTGCCGCCGGAGTCCGGGGCGCGGCCGAGCGCGGTGGCGAGCGCGCCGGCCGTCGGGCCGGACGGCCGCCGCACCGGCGGGCTGCCCCGCGGCGGCGCCCAGACCGGTGAGGCGGAGGACGGCGGCTCGCCGACCGTCGTGGTCCTCGGCTCGGCGCTGGCGCTGGCCGGTGCCGCCGGGATCGGCACCGCCGTCGTCCGTCGGCGCCGTGCCGGCGCGCAGGCGTAGCCGCAACCGGCGCGGCCGGCGCCCCTCGTGGGTGCCGGCCGCGTCGGCCGGCGCGCTCGTCCTCGCACTCGGCCTCGGCACGGTCGCCTACGGGCTCGCCCCGGACGGCGAGGCGGTGCACGTCGCCTACACCGGCCCCGACGCGGACCCGCCGAGCCGCACCGCATCCGCACCGGCGCCCGCCGGCGGTGCGGCCCGCCCCGCGGACGACCGGCCGGCCTCGCCGCCGGTCCGGCTGCTGATCCCCCGGATCGGGGTGGACGCCCCGGTCGGCCCGGTCGGGCTGAACGGCGACGGCACGGTGGAGGTCCCGCCGCTGGACCGGCCCGGGCAGGTCGGCTGGTACCGGAACGGTGCCGCGCCCGGCCGGCCGGGCGCGGCCGTGCTGCTCGGCCACTACGCGACCCGCAAGGGCTCGGCCGTCTTCCACCGGCTGCCGTCGGTGCGCCCCGGCGACACCGTCCAGGTGCGCCGGGAGGACGGCAGCACGGTGTCCTACCGGGTGCGGGCGGTCCGGCAGTTCCCCAAGTCCGCCTTCCCCACCGAGCTGGTGTACGGCGACACCCCGGACGCCCAGCTGAGGGTGGTCACCTGCGGCGGCACGATCGGGCGGGACGGGCACTACAGCGACAACATCGTGGTGCTCGCGGACCTGGCCGACGGGCCGTGACGGCCCTCCGCCACAGGGCGGGCGGCGGGCGCCCTGCGGGCATGGGGCAGACTGACTGCCCTCCCCTGTCTCTGTACGACCGTCAGGAAAGGCTCCGCCGCGCGTGAGGAAGAGGACAGGCCCGGCTGCCCGGGCCGGAATCGCCG
>NZ_JBFBJZ010000123.1:0-12275 GCF_040686255.1 Kitasatospora sp. NPDC085879
GGTTTTTATTTTCACGGCCCCCCCCCCCCCGGGGGGCCCCCCCCCCCCCCCCCCCGGGGGGCCCCCCCCCCCCCGCGCGCCCCCCGCCCCTCTGCTGTGTCCGCCCGCGGGTCAGCCGGCCGCGGAGCGGTACTTGCGGACCGACAGCCAGGAGAACACGGCCGTGATCACCAGCGACCAGACGATCGACACCGGCACGGCGTGCTGCATCGGCCAGGCGTCGTCGACCGGGCCGACCTGGTTGCCGAACAGGTCGCGGCAGGCCTGGACGGTCGCCGAGAACGGGTTCCAGTAGGCGATCGGCTGGAGCCAGTCCGGCATCGAGCTGATCGGCACGAAGGCGTTGGAGATGAAGGTCAGCGGGAACAGCCAGATCAGGCCCGCCGAGGTGGCCGCCTCGGGGCTGCGGACCGACAGGCCGATCAGCGCGCCGATCCAGGAGAAGGCGTAGCCCAGCAGGAGCAGCAGCCCGAACGCGCCGAGGGCCTCCCAGAAGCCCTCGTGGATGCGCCAGCCGACCAGCAGCGCGACCAGGGCGAGCACCAGCAGGATGAAGGCGGTCTGCACCAGGTCGGCGAGGGTCCGGCCGACCAGGACGGCCGAGCGGGTCATCGGCAGCGAGCGGAAGCGGTCGACCAGGCCCTTGGTCATGTCCTCCGCGATGCCGGCCGAGGCGCCGGCGACCGCGAAGGTGACGGTCTGCGCGAAGATGCCGGCCATCAGGAACTGGATGTAGGCGTCCTGGCTGGCCTGGGTGCCCGGGATCTGGATCTCGCCGCCCATCACGTACGAGAAGAGCAGCACGAACATCACCGGCTGCATCAGCCCGAAGACCACGATCTCCGGGATGCGGAGCATCCGGCGCAGGTTGCGGCGGGCGATGACCCAGGAGTCGTGCAGGATCGCGGCGACGCCGGCGCGCTGGCGCGGCACGGCCTGGCCGATGGCGTGCTCGGTGGTGGTGGTCGCCATCTCAGCTCTCCTTCCCGTGGCCGCGGCGGCCCCTGGGCTGCTGCTGCCCGTCGCCGTTCTCCTCGGCCTCGGTGGCGTGGCCGGTGAGCGACAGGAAGACGTCGTCGAGGGTGGGGCGGCGCAGGCCGATGTCGTCGATCTCGATCGACCGGGTGTCGAGCTCCCGGATGACGTCGGCGAGCACCTTGGAGCCGCCGCTGACCGGGACGGTGATCCGCCGGGTGTTGCGCTCCACGGCCGGCTCGCCCCTGGCGTACGGGGTGAGCGCGGCGAGGGCCTCGGCGACCTCGTCCTTGCGGTGCACGACGAGTTCGATCCGCTCGCCGCCGATCTGCGCCTTGAGTTCGTCGGCGGTGCCGCGGGCGATCACCCGGCCGTGGTCGACCACCGCGATGTCGTGGGCGAGGCGGTCGGCCTCCTCCAGGTACTGGGTGGTGAGGAGCAGGGTGGTGCCCTGGTCGACGAGGGTCTCGATGACCTCCCACAGGGCGAGGCGGTTGCGCGGGTCGAGGCCGGTGGTCGGCTCGTCGAGGAACATCACCGGCGGGCGGACGACCAGCGCGGCGGCGAGGTCGAGACGGCGGCGCATGCCGCCGGAGTAGGTCTTGGCGGTGCGGTCGGCGGCCTCGGAGAGGTTGAACCACTCCAGCAGCTCCCGTGCGCGGGCCTTCGCGTCGCGGGCGCTCATCTGGTAGAGCTCGCCGACCATCTGGAGGTTCTCGCGGCCGGTGAGGTACTCGTCGACCGCGGCGTACTGGCCGGAGAGGCCGATCAGGCTGCGGACCCGGTTGGGGTGGGCGAGCACGTCCACGCCGGCCACCGCGGCACGGCCGGAGTCGGGGCGGAGCAGGGTGGTGAGCACCCGCACGGTGGTGGTCTTGCCCGCGCCGTTGGGGCCGAGCAGGCCCAGCACGGTGCCCTCGGGGACGTCCAGGCTGACGCCGTCGAGGGCGCGGACGTCACCGAAGGTCTTGACCAGGTTCTCGGCTTGGATGGCTGGCGCCATGGCCTGCCTCATCTCCTGTTTGTCCGGTATGTCGTCTGATCGTCACACAGGTGCCCGGCCGGGCAGATCCCGAATCTCGCGATGTATCGCGAGAGGATTGCATCTTGCGATATATCGCGTCAAGGGTCGGGGGGCGCGCGTCCCCGCGCGCGCCGGCCGGTCCTACTGGGAAACCACGTACCCCGCGGCGCGCAGCTCACCGGTCACCACCGCGCAGTGTTCCGGCCCCTTGGTCTCCAGGTGCAGGTCCACCTCGACCTCGGCCAGCCCCAGCCGGGGGTCGATCCGCACGTGCGCCACGTCCAGCACATTGGCGTCCACCCTGGTGAGCACCGCCAGCAGGTCGGCCAGCGACCCCGGCCGGTCCGCCAGCCGCACCCGCAGCGAGAGGTAGCGGCCGGCCGCCGCCAGGCCGTGCCGCAGCACCCGCATCATCAGCTGCGGGTCGATGTTGCCGCCGGACAGCACCGCCACCACCGGGCCCTCGAAGGACTCCGGCTGCTCCAGCAGGGCCGCGATCGGGCTCGCCCCGGCCGGTTCCACGACGAGCTTGAGCCGCTCCAGGCCGACCAGCAGCGCCCGCGACAGCGCGTCCTCGGAGACCGTGCGGACCCCGTCGGCCAGCGTGTTCACCACCTCGAACGGGATGTCGCCGGGCCGGCCCACCATGATCCCGTCCGCCATCGTGCCGATCCGGGGCAGCGTCACCGGGTGCCCGGCCGCCAGCGAGGGCGGGTACGCGGCGGCGCCCGCCGCCTGCACCCCGACCACCCGCACGTCCGGCCGCAGCGGCTTCACGGCCGCCGCGATCCCGGCGATCAGCCCGCCGCCGCCCACCCCGACCACGATGGTGCGCACCTCCGGGCACTGCTCCAGGATCTCCAGGCCCACCGTGGCCTGGCCGGTCACCACGTCCCAGTGGTCGAAGGGGTGGATGAACACCGCGCCGGTCGCCTCCGACCAGCGCTGCGCCGCCCGCAGCGCCTCGTCCACGGTGGCGCCGTGCAGCCGCACCTGGGCGCCGTAGTCGCGGGTCGCCGCCACCTTGGGCAGCGGGGCCCCGGTCGGCATGAAGACGGTGGCGGGCACGCCGAGCAGCGAGGCGGCCAGTGCCACACCCTGGGCGTGGTTTCCGGCACTGGCGGCGACCACCCCGCCGGCCTTCTGCACCGGGGTCAGCCCGGCGATCCGCACGTAGGCGCCGCGCAGCTTGAACGAGCCGGTGCGCTGCAGGTTCTCGCACTTGAGGTGGACGGGCGAGCCCACCAGCGCGGACAGGTACCGGCTGCTCTCCATCGGCGTCACCCGGGCGATCCCGGCCAGCATCTTCTGGGCACCGCGGACGTCGTCGAGGGTGATCGGCCAGCTCTGCATGCCGATCAGCGTACGGCCGCGGGCAGCCCCCGACCGGCAGCGCCGGGCCTGTTCCCGGGTCGGGCCGGCGCGCGTACGCTGCTGGCTCCGAGCACCCGTACCGCTTCTGGAACGTGAGCCGCGATGACGACCCCCTCGCCCCCGGCCGCCCCCGGCAACGACCCCCTCCACACCCAACTCCACTACCAGGTAGCGGTGTTCGCCCGACGGCTGGAGCAGGCCCGGCACGGCGCGGTCGGCTCGCTGGACCGCGCCGCCTACCTGCTGCTGGACGAGCTGCAGCGGCACGGCCCGGCCAGCGTGAAGACCCTCGCGGAGGCGCTCGGCGTCGACTCCTCCACCGTCACCCGGCAGGCCGCGCCGCTCGTCGAGGCGGACCTGGTCGGCCGGGTCCCGTACCCGGCCGACCGGCGTGCCGTACATCTCGCGCTGACCCCGCTCGGCGGCCGGAGGCTCGCCGAAGTCCGGGCCGGGCGCGAGGAGTTGATGCGCCGCCTGACGGCGGACTGGCCCACCGACGAGCAGCGGGCCTTCTGCGCCCTGCTGGCCCGCTTCAACGACTCACTGGAGTCGTACTCGGCGGGCCTGCGGCCCTGACCGGGCCGCCGCAGGGACTCAGCCCAGCGCCTGCCGCAGGTCGGCGAGCAGGTCCTCGACCGACTCGATGCCGACCGAGATCCGCACCAGGTCGGCCGGCACCTCCAGCGCCGAACCCACCACCGAGGCGTGCGTCATCCGGCCCGGGTGCTCGATCAGCGACTCCACGCCGCCCAGCGACTCGCCGAGGGTGAACAGCTGCGCCCGGTTGCAGACCTCGACCGCCGCCTCCTCGCCGCCGTGCACGCGGAAGGAGACCATGCCGCCGAAGGCCTTCATCTGCTTCGCGGCGATGTCGTGGCCGGGGTGCTCGGGCAGACCCGGGTACAGCACCTGGCTGACCTTCGGGTGGCCGGCCAGCAGCTCGGCGACCTTCTCGGCGTTGGCGCTGTGCCGGTCCATCCGGACACCCAGCGTCTTGATGCCGCGCAGCACCAGCCAGGCATCGAACGGGCCGGAGACGGCGCCCATCGCGTTCTGGTGGTACGCGACCTCCTCGCCGAGGCCGGCGTCCGCCAGCACCAGCGCGCCGCCGACGACGTCGGAGTGGCCGCCCATGTACTTGGTGGTGGAGTGCACCACGGCGTCCGCGCCGAGCGCGATCGGCTGCTGCAGGTACGGGCTGGCGAAGGTGTTGTCCACCACCAGCAGCGCACCGGCGCCGTGCGCCACCTCGGCGAGCGCGGTCAGGTCGGTGATGCCCAGCAGCGGGTTGGAGGGCGTCTCCACCCACACCGCGCGGGTGTTCGGGCGCAGCTGGGCGCGGACGTCCGCCAGGTCCTGGGTGTTGGCGACGGAGAACTCCACGCCCCACCGGGTCAGGACCTTCGCGAACAGCCGGAACGTGCCGCCGTAGGCGTCGTTCGGGATCACGATGTGGTCGCCCGGCTTGAGGATCGTGCGCAGCAGGGTGTCCTCGGCGGCGAGGCCGGAGGCGAAGGCGAGGCCGCGGGCGCCGCCCTCCAGTGCCGCGAGGCACTCCTCGAGCGCGGTTCTGGTCGGGTTGGCGGAACGGCTGTACTCGTACCCGCCCCGCAGGCCGCCCACCCCGTCCTGCTTGTACGTGGACACCTGGTAGATCGGCGTGACGACGGCCCCGGTCTGGGGGTCTGCTTCCTGACCCGCGTGGATGGCGAGGGTCTCGAAGCCCTGGGGAAGCTGGTGCTCGGTCATGCCCTGAGCCTAGTCCGCGGGGGCTCACCCGCACGGGCTGAGCGTGTGCCCCGTGCGGCGGGGCGGACCGGGCGGCCCCTGCGAGGCCCGGGCGGGCGCCGGTGACGGCGGCCCGGCGTACCCGGCCCGGCCTGCGAAATCCCTTCGCCTGCGGCCCGTCCGACCGCTACGATCGCGCGTCCGCACACCCGATCGAGACATCCGATCGCCGTCCCCGGGGGGAACCGAACCGTGGGCACGACCCCGCAACCCGCCGCCGCCAGTACCGCAGGGCGCGCCGCCCTGGCCGTCGCCCTGCTGGCCGGCTTCTACCTGCTCGCCGCGGCCATCGTGCTCGGCCTGCTCGGCCTCGACATCGCGCTGTACTCCGGTCTCGGCCACGTCAGCGCCGGTCTGCTGAAGATCTGGGCACTCACCGCCGTGGTCGCCTACCCGGTGCTGCGGGTGGTCTTCCTGACCCGCCGTCCGCGCGGCGAGACCGACGGCGGACTGCCCGTCACCCGCGAGCAGCAGCCCGGGCTGTGGGCCCGCGTCGACCGGATCGCCGAGCTCACCGGGGTCCGCGGCCCCGCCGAGATCCGCCTCGTGCCCGATGTCAACGCCGGCGTCCGCGAGGACACCCGGCTGCTCGGCCTGATCCCCGGCAGGCGCCACCTGGTGATCGGCGCCCCGCTGCTGATCGGCCTCACCGAGGACGAGCTCGACTCCGTCCTCGCGCACGAGTTCGGCCACTACAGCAACCGCGACGTCCGGCTGGCCGGCGTCACCGTCGCCGGGCGCAGCGCGATCCTGCACACCATCGGCACCCTCCACCAGCGGGCCGACCGGCACCAGGCCGAGCAGGCCGCGGAGATCGCCGCGAAGGACGCCCGGCGGCTCGCCAAGGGCAGGACGGCCTCCGGCGAGGAGGCCGGAGGCGGCGTCCAGCGCGCCCTGGCCAAGGTCTTCACCCTGTACGCCAAGCTCTACTTCCGGGTCTCCGAGGCGGTGAGCCGCCGTCAGGAGTACGCCGCCGACCGGACGGCCGCGGCCATCGCCGGCCGGTCCGCCACCGCCGCCGCGCTGCGCCGCATCCCCGCCCTGGACGCCGCCCAGGGCTTCTACCTGGACCGCTACGCCACCCTCGGCTGGGACGCCGGCGCGCTGCCGCTGCCCGGCCAGTTCTACGGCGGCCTCGCCCACCTGCTCGCCGACCCGAAGCGCCGCCGCGAGCTCGACGAGCTCGGCCTGCCCGAGACCGAGGCCGACCCCTACGACTCGCACCCGCCGATCGACCGGCGGATCGCCGCCGTCGAGGCCCTGCCCGACGACGGCCGCACCACCGGCGAGGGCGGGCCCGCCCTCGCCCTGCTGCGCGACCCCGAGCTCACTCTGGCCGCCCTGGAGGCCGCCACCCTCGTCCCCGAGGCCGCGGCCAAGCAGCGCCTCGACTGGCCCGAGCTCCTGCGGGCCGCCGGCCTGGCCGGGGCCCACGAGGCCGCCGGGCCGGTCCGCCGGGCCCTCGCCGACAGCGGTCTGCCGCCCACCCTGGACGCCCTGCTCGACGCCGTCGACGCGGGCCGCGGCTTCGACCTCGCCGCCCGGCTGCCGCGCAGCGAGCAGCCCGCCGCCGCGACGGGCCGGGCCGCCCGCGAGTTCCTGCGCCCGGTGCTGCGCACCGCGCTCTCCCGGACGGCCGTGGCCGCCCTCGCCGAGGCCGGCCTCGCACGCTGGGAGTTCTCCTGGTCCGAGCCGGCCGAACTGCGGCTGCCCGGCGGCCGGGAGGACGAGCTGCCCGCCGCGCTGGACGCCGCCGTCACCGACACCCCGGACACCGGCCCGCTGCGCGCCCTGCTCGCCGGGGCCGGCCTGGCGCCGTCCGTGCCCGCCGCCTCCGCCGACCCGCTGCGGAAGTAGCCCTCCTCTCCCCGCCCGTGGCCCCCGCCGATCCGACCGCAAGGACCGCCCCCGCCCCATGGCCCGCCTCATCCTGCTGATCCCCGTACTGATCTTCGTCCTCGCCAAGCTGGTCACCTGGTTCGCCAACCGGCGCACCGCCGAGCTGAACCGGAAGATCGCCGACGCCCGCAGCGGCGCCGCCCACCTCGACCCGACCGCCTTCGGGCTGCCCGCCCGGGCCGACCTCGACGCCTCCCGCAGCACCGCCCCGGACGCATCGGACGAGGCCGCCGAGCGCGCCGCGGCCGCCGCCGAGGCCGGGGACTGGCGGCCGTTCGCCGCCCACCTCGCGGAGGCCGGTGACGACCACGAGCTGCGGCACCTGCGCATCCGCGACCTCGCCGAACGCGCCGCCGACGAGGACGGCTGGCTGCGGGCCTGGCGCGCCGAGCAGCCGGACTCCCCGGACGCCGCGATCGTCCACGCCACCGCCCTGGTCGGCCTCGCCTGGAACGTCCGCAGCTCACTGCGGGCCTCGGAGGTCAGCCGCGAGCAGTTCGCCTCCTTCCACCGGATCCTGGGCGAGGCCGAGGAGGCCTTCGACCGGGCCGCCGAACTCGCCCCCGAGGACCCGGCCCCGTGGGCCGAACGGATCCCGGTCGCGATGGGCCTCGGCTGGAGCCACGAGCGGTTCGACGCGGTGTGGCAGGAGGTCGTGCGTCGCTCGCCGCACCTCTTCACCGCGCACCTCAACGCCCTGCAGTACTGGTGTGCCAAGTGGCGCGGCTCGCACGAGCTGATGACGGACTTCGCCGGGCGCGCCGCCGCCGCGGCGCCCCCGGAGAGCCTGCTCGCCGGCCTGCCGCTGCTCGCGCTGCACGAGCTGGAGATCACCCAGGACACCTACGCGGCCTGGCGCACGCCCGAGGCCCGGGCCGCCGCGGACCGGCTGCTCGCCGCCCTGCAGACGGTGCCCGCCGACGACCACCGCGTCCCCCGGATGCGGCACCTGCTCGCCTACGCGCTCACCTTCGACGAGCGGTACGCCGAGGCCGTCGAGCAGTTCCGGCTGGCCGGCCGGTACATCGGCTGCCAGCCGTGGTCCTACAGCAGCGACCGGGTCGCCCGGTTCTGCGAGGTCCGCAACCGCGCCCTGGTCGGCTGGGAGAAGGCCGGCCGCCCCACCGCGCCGAACCGCTCCGCCGCAGCGAGCGCCGCCGGCAGCGCGGTCGGCGGCACTGTCGGCAGCGGCTGACAGGATGCCCGGGTGCCCAACGCCCGTACCCAGGTCCGCCCCGGCTTCCGGGGCGACTTCGAGATCCATCTGACCGTCGCGCCGCCGCAGGCCCGGGCGCTCGCCGCCTGGGCCGCGGAGCACGGCCTCAAGGTCGTCGACATCGAGCTGTCCCGCGGGGCCGTCCCGCGGCAGCCGATGCTCACCCTCACCACCGCCGGCACCCTCGCCGAGGCCCGGTTGCTCGCCGACCGGACGGCCTCGGCGGCGGGCGCCGCCGGGTTCGACGTCCTGCGCACCAAGATCGAGGCGGCGCCCTGGACGGACGGCGTCCCCGCCGACGACGAGCAGGCCCGGGCGCTCGGCCCGGCCTTCTACTTCGAACACCACGTCAAACTGCTGCTGGACGAGGACCCCGGGCCCGCGCTGGCCGCCCTCGCCGAGCGGCACGACGCCCACCTCTCCCGCAACGCCCGCCGCGCCCGGCCCGACGGGCAGCTCGAATGGTTCGTCACCCAGCGCTGCCGCCTGGTCGGCAGCGCCACCGCCGGCCGCCGGCTCGACGCCCTGCTCGCCGCCCTGGACGGCCACCGGATCGCCTCCGTGGAGCGCGAGTTCGCCGTCCTCGACACCGCCGAGGCACTGGACGCCGGCTGGATCACCGAGACCGCCGCCCCGGCCGCCCCGGCCGCCGACGAAAGGCCCACCCGATGACCGGATCCTGGCAGAACCTCGGCTACGGCCCCTGGAGCGAACAGCTCAGCCTGCCCCACGCGGCACCCACCGACACCGAACTCGCCGGCCTCGAACTCCCGCGCTCGATCCGGCCGGTGGCCGGCGAGGGCGTCGTCCAGCGGCCGGTCTTCGACCCCTCGCTGCTCGGCTACGTCAAGGCGATGCGGGCCGGCGACCCGGAGTTTTCCGACCCCGCCGCCGGTGCCCGCTGGTACGCCGCCCGGCGCGAGGCCCTCGACACCGTGCTCGCCGCCGTCGCCGCCTCCCCCTGGGCGGACCACCTCGTGCTGCGCGGCTCCGTGCTGCTCACCGCCTGGTACGGCGCGGCCGCCCGCGAGCCCGGCGACCTCGACTTCGTCGTCACCCCCGCCGACTGGGAGCTCGAAGACCCGCGCACCGACGGCCTCCTCACCGGGCTGGCGGCCGCCGCCGAGTCGCTCTCCGGCGGTGTCCGGCTGCATGCCGACCGGGCCGTCCACGACGAGATCTGGACGTACGACCGCGTCCCCGGACGGCGCCTCGTCCTGCCGTGGACGGCCGACGGCCTGCCCGAGGGCACCGTCCAGCTCGACTTCGTCTTCACCGAACCGCTGCCCGCCGAGCCCGTCCGCACCGCCGTCCCCCGGCTCGCCGGCACCGGCGCACCCGCCGAGCTGCGCACCGCCGACCGCGAACTCTCGCTCGCCTGGAAGATCGTCTGGCTGGTCACCGACGGCTTCGCCCAGGGCAAGGACCTCTACGACGCCGTGCTGCTCGCCGAGTCCGTCCCGCTCCGCTACGAGCTGCTCCGCGACGTCTTCCTCAGCACGGGCGACGAGTGGTGGGGCACCCGGGCGGTCGTCGCCGAGGACATCGCCGAGCCGCTGGAGTGCGTCGAGTGGGACGAGTTCCGCAAGGAGCACCCGCAGGTCGGCACCGCCGAGGAGTACGCCGCGCGGCTGCTCGCCGCCCTCGCCCCCACCTTCGGCGGGCGCAGCGATGACGAACTCCTTACGGCCTGGGCCCGGACGGAATCCGACGGCCCCGGCCCGCGTTGAACCCACCGCACACCCGACCCGCCGGACACCTGGAGCAGGCCTTGCTGTTCAACCGCCACAAGAGCGCTCTCGTCACCGCCGACCAGGCGCTGCCCGGCCGCACCACCCCGCCGTTCACCCTCACCGACCTGCACACCGTCCTCGGCACCCCGCTCGCCGGCCCCTACCCGGAGGGCCTGGCGACCGCCGACTTCGGCCTCGGCTGCTTCTGGGGCGCGGAGCGCGCCTTCTGGCAGCTCCCGGGTGTCTGGACGACCCTGGTCGGCTACCAGGGCGGGCACACCGAGAACCCGACCTACGAGGAGGTCTGCAGCGGCCTCACCGGGCACACCGAGGCCGTCCGCGTCGTCTACGACCCGGCCCGGATCTCCTACGAGACGCTGCTGAAGACCTTCTGGGAGGCCCACGACCCGACCCAGGGCTTCCGCCAGGGCAACGACGTCGGCACCCAGTACCGCTCGGCGGTCTACACCCACTCCCCCGCCCAGCAGGCCGCCGCCGAAGCCTCCCGCGACGCCTTCCAGCCCGAGCTCACCACCCTCGGCTTCGGCCCGATCACCACCGAGATCGCCCCCGCCGGCCCGTTCTACGCCGCCGAGCCCTACCACCAGCAGTACCTCTCCGAGGCCAAGAACCCCAACGGCTACTGCGGCCTCGGCGGCACGAGCGCGACGCTTAGTGACCCGTCCACCGGCTGGGGCGCCTCGTGCCCGATCGGCGTCGCCAAGACCAAGACGGATGACTGACGAGGAGGCGGTAACGGCTCAGGAGCTGTACCGGGCGATGCTGCGCGACAGCATCGCCCCGCGGCTACGGGTCCTCGGCTGTCCGGGCAGCGCTTCGAGCTGCCGGACGCGGAGGCCTGGGTGCAGCTGGGCTTCCAGGGTTCCCGCTTCAACTCCGCGGACTCCCTGGATTTCACGGTCAACGTCTCGGTGATCGACCGCCGGGCATGGGAGGCCTACCGGGCCGACCGGCCCGGACTCCCGGCCAGGCCCAACCCGGTCGTCCACTACGACCGCCGCTTCGATCCGGTCCGCATCGGCTACCTGCTCGCGGCTGGCCGCGATACCTGGTGGAACATCTCCACCGACCGGCCCCGCGACCGCATCGACTGGACGGCCAACGGCGTCGTCGCCGCAGTGACCGACTGCGCCATGCCCGAAATCCGCCGCCGCCTCGACAAGACATGAGCCGACCTGCCCATCGGGCGGGTCGGCTCCGGGGCACCACCCTGATGGCCGATCACATCCACTCTGGATCTTGATCGCGCCGGGGTGCGGGGGCGGCATGGGCGTTGCAGCCTGGTGTTATGGCACAGCCGCCGGTGGTCGCGCATCTGCGGTGCAAGGATTGGTCGTCGGGTTGAGATCCGCGGCCAGGCCGCGGGGCGCACTCGGTGTAGACCCTGCCACCGCCGGGTTGCTGCCGCGGGGTGCATTCATCAAGCGGGGCGAATGAAGCCTATGACCGGAAAAGAAATTCTTGAGTCCATCATTCCGCTCTTGGTGCCGTTAACGACTGCCGCAGTGGGCGCCTTGGGTCTCGTCATTAGAGATCGCCGTAGCGGAAAGAGCCTAGATTATCAACTGCGGCACCAAGTCGAAGTGGGCCAGGCGGAGGTGCAATTCATCCACGCGTGGATACAGGCTCGCCAGCTGCTGGGACCATTAGGCCAGGATTCCCGTCCTGCCCAAGAGTGGCTGGACAGATGCTACGCGTCGGTTGAAGCTGCCCAACGGCAGGTGGCACCCCCGAAGCGGGAAAACCTCCTACGTCGGCTCTTCCTGCTGCGCTCGCTTCATGGAGTGCCTGCCAATCTATGGCGTCTCGTCTTTTGGCTGCTGTTCCTGTGTTGCAACCTTTTTACGTTCTGGTTCGTAGATTCATTGGTGGGGTGGGCGCGCGGGGCGCCAGATGCAGCTTACCTAGCCGGCGGGGAGGCGTTGTTCTTGGTTATCTTTGGAGCGGGCGCAGCAACCGCGAGAGCAGCGTCCCTCTGGTGCGACAAGAAACACAATAATTCGCCAATGACGCCACGCGGGTCTCATCGTGAGCGGCCTACTCGCGAGAGCGAACGGCCAGTCGAGATGCCGGACAGGCTCACCCGGACTCCTCGTATCTGAAGCTTCATACCAGTCGACTGCCGGCCACCCCACTGATGCGCTGGACCACCTAGTAGGGCTTGGTCAGGTTCGTTTGGGTGTGGGTATGTTGCGGTGGCAGGTCGGGCAGTGGCCGGCCCAAGTGGCGAGGACCAACTGCAGCT
>NZ_JBFBJZ010000124.1:0-12001 GCF_040686255.1 Kitasatospora sp. NPDC085879
CGGACAACGTGATCGACACGGCAGAAGGCCCAGGATGTGACACTCGAAAAGGGTAGCAACTTACCCTCGTGATTTGCGGCGCAAGACACTAGTGCTGTGACCGCATGGGTTCGCCGGGTTGCTTGATCAGGCGGCGCGGGGGCGTCCGCCCCAGCGGATGCCTTGCTCGCTGCGGATGCGGGCGCGCTCGTTGCGCTGGGCGGCCAGGACGACGGCCGGGTGCGGCTCCCGGGCCTGCCGGCCGCCGACCAGCACCAACCGCTCGAACCGGCCCCCGCGGACCTCGACCACGCCGGTGGTCACCGGCCGGTCCGTCACCAAGGACACGAGCCCGTTCTCCCCCGCATCCACCGCGAGCGCGACGTAGTGCTCCTCGCCGGCCAGGAAGAAGTCCGGGGTCTCGACGACGTACACGGACGACCAGGCCACCTCGGCCGAGATGTCCGGCCGGCGGAAGGTCACCGAGGTCTCGGTGACGGTGATGTCGGCGGGGCCCTTCGCGGCCGCGTCCGCCTTCACCCCGCGGTGCCGTGCCGGGAGTTAGATGGTCCCGCGCAGCTTGGCCAGTGCCTCGTTGAGCAGGATCTCGCCGTCTTCCTGGCTGCGGCGCTGCCGGACGTAGCCCAGGTGCGTCATGTACGGAGCGTTGCCCTGGGCGACAGGCACGTCGTCGGGGTCGGGGCCGGCGGGCAGACCGCAGCTGCGGCAGTCCCACGCCTGCGGGACCACGGCCTCGATCGCGAAGCTGATCTGGGTCTGATGGCCGTTGCCGCACCAGAACGACACCGCTGTACGAGGGGCGAGATCGCCGCGCTCGGACTCCCCCATCGGCCCTGAACCGATCCGCGCGCCCCTGATGCCGCCACGTCCCTGTGCCACGATCGCTCTCCTCGGCCATGATGTCCACGCCTCGGATGTGCATGGGGACGCCCAGCCTACGGCCTCCTGGCAAACCTTGCCCACAGCCCCCCCTGCGCAGGCGCTGGGCCGTCGCCGATCTCTGGACATCAGCCCCCTGTGGCTTCCTCGGACGGCCGCCGGCCCCGGCTATGCGATGCCGGTCTGGGTCATGGTGAAGGCGATGTACTCGGCGGGGCGTACCGGGGCGACGCCGATGTCGATGACCGCCTTGCCGTCCGTCGAGTCGGGCGGGTTGTTGGTACGGCTGCAGATCACGTCGAACGCCTGGTCCGGGGCCTGGCCCAGGAGCGCGCCGCGTCGCCACTGGTCCGTCAGGAACGAGTGACGGAGCCGCGTAGCCTCGCCTGCGGCCGCTCGCCGTTCGGTTCGTAAGCGGCCCAGTCGGTGCCGGTGCGGAGGGATTCGGCGAGGTAGCCGACCAGGCGACGGACGTTCAGGTGCTGCCAGTCGGGGCTGGTGGACAGCGTCCGGGCGCCCCACACCACCACACCGCGGCCCGGGAACGCGCGCAGGCAGCTGATGCCGGCGTCGTTCAGCGGGCCTGCCCGTCGTAGGTCAGCGGCGTGTGCAGCGCGTCGGCGGCCTTCACGCTCTGGTTCGCGGGCGTCTTGAACACCCCGCGCTCGGCATCCGTCCGGGCCCGGATCCCACCAGGTGGCTCGTCGGCGGAACCTGTCGGTGGCGGACGGGTGGCAGGCGCAGGACCCGCAGTGTGCGCGCCGGAGAACAACGTCGAGCGCGACATCCCGTTCGCCCCGGAGGCCGTCGCAGACCTGCGCACCTGGGCAGCAGCCGTGCTGGAAAAGTGGGACCTCGACGACCTGGTCTTCGCCACCGAGCTGATCCTCAGCGAGCTCGCCACCAACGCCATCCGCTACGGCACGCCGCCCGCCCGGCATAGCCGTCCCGAACGGGTCAGCCCGCCCCCGTCCGCATACCTCACACACCATCGAATACGGCCACCACACCAAGCCCGTCACGCGTACACCTCATGAGAGGGCGGCCAACGTCTGCATCGTGAGCATCTGCTCCAGGGCGACCAGGGCGCGTGGGGCGTGCCGGGTGTCGATGCGGACAGCGTAGATGAAGCGCGTCAACTCCGGTTCGGCCAGGGGGCGCGCCACTACCTGGGTGCTACCGCGCGGGAGTGCCAGCCGCGGCATGACGGCAACGCACAGGCCGGCGGCCACGAAGCCGAGCACGGTGTTGAAGTCGTCACCCTCGTACTCCAGGCGGGCTCGGAAGCCCGGCGTCTTGGCCATCTGGGCGAGCAGTTCCAGTCGTAGTGCGGCCTCCGGAGCCGCGATCCACGTCTCCGACGCGAGGCTGGCCAGATCGATGACGTCCCGGTCGGCCAGGTGGTGGTCGACCGGGACCACCGCAACGACCGGATCCCGCGCGAGCAGGGTCCGGCGCAGTGTCCGGGGCGGCGGGAGGGGAATGAAGTCGTAGTCGTAGCTGAGGGCCAGGTCCATGTCTCCCCGCTTGAGCCGGCTGTAGCTGGCTTCGGGCTCCAGTTGGGAGAGGCTGACATGCACGTCGGGATAGGTCGTGTGCAGCTGCGCCAGCGCTTGCGGGACGATGCGGGTGGCGGCGGAAGCGAAGGCGCCGAGCCGGATCCGTCCGGCCGTACCCGCGCGCATCGCGTCCAGTTCCACGGCTGCCGCTGCCAGAGCGCTCCGGACCCCCTGTTCGGCGTCTAGCAGGACCTCGCCGGCAGGGGTGGCCCGCACGGGGCGGCGCTCGAGCACTCTGAGTCCCGCGCGACGCTCGAGTTCGGCGATCTGCTGCGAGACCGCGGGCGCGCTGTAGCCCAGCTCTCGTGCGGCGGCGTTGAAGGAACCGTGGCGCACAACGGCTTCGAGGGTGGCAAGGAGTCGGGGGTCGAGTCTCTGCACTGAGTTAAGGCTCACTTATCTGTCGCGAAGACGTCTTTTCTTGTGCTTAAGGAGGAACGACAGCAGGATTCTTGCTCACGGCCCGGATGCGCAAGCCTCCGCTCCCGGGCCCTGGCCAACCCTCTCTCCCGCCGTCGGGCGCGCCTGTGCGCCGTGGGGCCCTGCCCCGCTCCTCCGGAGCCCGCACGCACACGCGCCCGTCGGGCGGGTGGGCTGCGGAGGAGACGGCCGCAGACGATCTATTCCCAGGTCCCGAAAGGACGTGGTATGCCGAAGCCGCTCATCGGACTCACCACTTACCTCGCCGACGCACAGTGGGGCGAGTGGGAGTTGCCCGCCGCACTGTTGCCCGCGGCGTACACCAGCTGTCTCCAGGCGGCGGGCGGGCGCGCCGTCCTGCTGCCGCCGGACGCGCCGGAGGCCGCGGCCGATGTCGTCGGGCGTCTGGACGCGATCGTCCTGACCGGCGGCGAGGACCTGGATCCCGCGCTGTACGGAGCGCAGCCGCACCCGTGCACGGGACCGCCGGTCCGCGAACGCGACCAGTGGGAACGAGCCGTGCTGGCCGCCGCCCTCGCACGTGACATGCCGGTCCTTGGAGTGTGCCGGGGAATGCAGTTGATGAACGTGCACGCGGGCGGCACCCTCATCCAGCACCTGCCCGACACATTGGGTCACAACGGCCACAACCCGCACGAGGGCCACTTCTTCTCCCATCCCGTCACCACGGTGCCGGGGACGCGGATCGGCGCACTTCTTCCGGCGACCAGTCAGGTCGCCACGCACCATCATCAGGCGGTGGACTCCCTCGGGACCGGTCTGGTCGTGGCCGCCCGCGCGGAGGACGGCACCGTCGAGGCGATCGAAAGCACCCGGCACCGCTTCGCCGTGGGCGTGCAGTGGCACCCCGAGATGGCGTTCGCTTCGGCGGTGGTGTACGCCCTGGTGGCTGCCGCGACGTCCACCGCGAACGCAGGTCCGAACCGTCCCGCGGCACGTCAGCGCCACGGAAGCGGTGTTCGGCCACCTGCCCAGCGCCGTTGAGCGCGACGAGTACGCGGTGGGCGACAGGCTTCCCTCCGAAACGGGGCTGTGCCGGACCCCGGAAGGCCGGCTGGCCAGTGCTGCGGGAGCCGCTCCGGGCTCCGCAGGCCATGGGCCCGACCGTCGTCTACGGCGGCGCCGGCCGAGCCAGCCTCCGGGATCGGTGACGGCACGGAACCTGCGGGCAGCTGCCTCGGTGGCGCCGCTGCTGGTGTCGTGGCCGGGGGCGTTCTGGTTCACGGGGTACGGCTCCCTGTCAGGGTCGTGGACGTGACAGGTGTGCGGGATGCCGGCCGCCCGCGGTGATGCGCAGACGGCCCGGCCCGGGCCGGGTCAGCCGTTGAGGCGGATCGGCATGAGGGTGTGGCGGTACTCCAGGTTGGTGCTGTCGCCGCCGGCACCGGCGAGCGCCACGGGCTTGGTCGGCTCGGTGATGCCGATGCGGACCTCGGACGCGGCGACGGCGCGCAGCGCGTCGGCGAGGAAGACCGGTTGAACGCGATGGTGAGCGGGCCACCGTCCGGGCCGCAGGCGGGGCCTTCGGACCGGGCGGGGATGCGGTCGGTGGCGTGGGCGCAGTCGCCGTGGCCGGCCTCCAGGCGCAGGTACTGGCCGTCGGCGGAACGGGTCGATCTGCTCCGGCGACCGGCGGCCGGCACCTGGCGTCGCTCGGGGCCGTCCGTTCGGCCGGGCGGCCGGTCGTCGTCATGCTGTGCCCGACTACTCCCCGACCACCCTCGGCCACCGTCCGATCGGACGTCCGACAACCGGGCTGCGGTGGCGGTGGCAGTGCGGCTAGCGTGGCGGTCTTGCGGACTGGGGGAGGTTGCGGTGTTGGTCATGCCGGGGCGGCGGACGTCGACGATGGAGTTGTTGGCCGTCGAGGCGGCGGGGCGTGGGATGGCGGTCCGGGCGGCGGAGGAGCTCGGCCCGGTGGTGGGTCCGGCGCACTGGTACGGCGGGCCGCTCGCGGGTGCGCAGCTGGCTGACAGGCTCGGCTTTGCGCTGCTCGAACCGGTGGATGACTGGCTTGCCGAGCTGCCGGAGGAGTTCACCGGTCGTCAGGTCCGGGTGGGGACTGTCGCGGACGCGTTGGCGCTCGATCGGCCGATGTTCGTCAAGCCGCCGCGCGACAAGTCCTTTCCGGCGGACGTCTACGCCGACGGCTCCCGGCTGCCTGCCGGGCTGGACCCGGGAACACCGGCGCTTTTCTCGGAGGTGGTGACGTTCGCGGCCGAGTACCGGCTGTTCCTGTTGGACGGGCGGATCGCCACGGCGAGCCGGTATGCGGTGTTCGGCCGGCTCGATGCGCGCCCGCTGCGCACGGACGGGACGGACCGCGCGGACCGGGCCGTGGGTGCGGAGATCGCGGAGTTCGTCGGCCGGTTGGTCGCGGTGGCCGGGCACACCCTGCCGAGCGCCGTCGTCCTGGACGTCGGACAACTGCTCGACCCGTACCGTGCGGGGCATCGCTGGGCGGTGGTGGAGGCCAACATGGCGTGGTTCTCGCACGCGTATGCCGCGGATCCGGGGCGGGTGTTGGACGTGGTGCTGCGGGCGGCGGGGCCGCGCGAGTGGGTACGGCCGGGCGATCTGGCATTCGTCCGGTCCTGACCCGTCCTGCGCGAGTCGCCGGCTCGCGTGGCGCCCGGGCCCTGAAGGCGTCGCTCGTCCGACGTGGTGTCAGTTCCGCCCGCAGCGGCCCGCGTCCGGCTCCCGCCGGCTCCGCGCGGCCTGCTGCAGCCGTGTGCGGGTCGAGCGGCGGGGCCCGTTGTGGGTTGTGGATGGCGGCCACCGGCAGCGGTGCCTGTTCCGTCATCCTGGACAGCACTGTGCCTGACACGGCATCGCCGTCGCGTGGTGGCCGTCTGCATCATCACCTACCTGCTGGCCGTCGTCGTGGCCGTGTTCCACAGCGACGACAAACGCCGCGAAGCGGCCGTTCGAAATCCTCGACCGGAACCCGCTGAACGGGAACCGGAAGCCACGCTGAAGCCTTCGCCGCCGAACTGCGGCGGATCAGCGACGAGGCCGTCACCGAGGTGGCGTCCGCCATGGCGCTCGGGCGTGCCGACGGGATCGGGCTGCAGAAGAGCGAGACAGGGGCGCAGCGACGGGCGGGCCGGGGAACGACGTGCTGCAGCGTCCCGGGACGGCGGCTGCGACCGTGCCGGACAGCGCCTGGACGGTTGTGACAGGCCCCCGGAAGACAACGGTCGGCCCGCGCAGCACCCACACGGCCAGGAGGCACAGGAACACCCGGCCCCGCCTCGTACCTGACGGGGACCGGCACTATCCGGGTGTCGGCGTACCCGGACGCCGTCCGCCAGGGCGCCTCCGATGCTCCCTTGCCCGCCGCACCCGGCCGACCGGCGGGCACGCCACGGGCGTGAGGAGGCGCCCCGCCCGTCGGCTATGGCTCGGCGGGAGTACTGTTGCCCCCGGCCCGGACCTCGGCGCCGAATCGCCACGCCTCGATGTCGCGGTAACGGATCGGCCCGGGGCCACGGCCTATGTTGCTGCCGACCAGGTGGAGACGCTCGGTCCGCCACGGTCGGCCCACGAACCCGGTGAGCCCGGCCGCAGCCTGCGGCACGCTGGTGGGATCGTCGCGACGGGACCGTGCCAGCGTCAGATGGGGGCGCAACGGGCGGTCACTGAACTCGATCCCGCAGGACCTGACCAGGTCCCGGACGTCGGCTGCGAGCAGATGCAGTCCCTCCAGGTCCCCGTCGATCCCGCTCCACAGCAGTCGCTCGTCGAAGTGGCCGCCCCCACGCAGGCCCAGCTGCAGGGCGGGGTGCGACGCGGCCCGGCCGGCCAGCACCGACCGTAGCAACGGCACTGCCGTGGAGGGCAGTTCACCGAGGAAGGCCAGGGTGATGTGCCAATCCTCGATCCGGTTCCACCGCAGCCGTGGGTACCTGGCGTAGGCGGGCTGCAGGGCCCGGGCCAGCTCGTCCTTGGCGTCGTCGGGCGGAGCGAGCGCCACGAAAACGCGCAGGGTCGAGGGCGCGGGGGGAACGTCCACCAGGGATTTCTAGCACCTCTCCAGCGTTCCCGGCCAGCCGGCACCAGCACCGGGAACAGCCACCCCTGACAGCCGGCTGCCGGGGGCGGCTGCGGCGTCCCTGCCCCGGACCGGACGGGCGCTGCGCAGTCGCTCGGAGGCGGTGCGGGGTGCCCCGCCGCCCGGCTGGCCGACGGCTGTCGGCTCCCCGGCACTCGTCGCCCAGGACGCCGCCGACACGCTCCGGCTCCCCGGCCTGCTTCACCCGGCCGACCGACGGCGGAACCGGCCCGGGCAGCACCTGGTCGACACCGACGACGCCGACGACACCGTCCCGCACCGTGCAGGAGGGCGTCCTTCGGGTTGCAGGTCCCGCTGCCGCTCCCTGTGGCCGCGAACGCCGCCTGGCCGATGGCCCGCCCCCGAACGCCCCATGCCCCTTTCCCGAGATCTCCGGCCACCGCCGGTGGTGCCCTGGGGCGGCCCATGGGTGTGTACGGCCGTCTGGCCGCTGGGATCGGGATGGGCCGGTCGTCAGGACGGCGTCGGGGCAGCCTCCCAGGCGAACCCGTCCGGGTCGGTGAAGGTGTCGGCGGTGCTCCCGAGGACGATGCGGTGCGAGCCGGTGCCGTCGGCGGGGACGCCGAGGTCCTTGGCAAGGGCCCGGCGCTTGTACAGCGCCAGCTTGACGGGGTTGGCCTGCCCGGGGGCGAACTCGGTGTACTTGCCGCCGAAGCTCTTGGCCACGGTCAGGCCCCGGCCGACGTAGAACTGCTTGGTGGCCTTCACGTCCTCGACGCCGAGCAGCAGGACGACCTCGTCGATCACGCGGGTCGCGGGGCCGGTGTCCTTCTTCGCCGAGGTCGCGATCTTCCAGATCGTCCCGTCAGGGGCCTGGACGACGCCACCGTAGCCCCACAGCGACTTCGCGGCGGGCTTCAGCACCGTGGCGCCGGCGTCCACGGCGGCGCCGACGAAGCCGTCGACGGTGGCCGGCCCGGACACGGTGAGCGCCAGGGTGAAGCCGCGGAATCCGGTCGAGTGCGCCTCGGACGCCCGCAGGCTGATGTACGTGTCCACGCCGAAGTCACTGTAGAAGCGGCGGGCAGCCTCAAGGTCGGTCACCTCGACGGTGACGGACGCGAGGGACGTGTCGACTGTGGTGGAAGTGGTGGTTGCCATGACCATCACGCTAGGAGGTGCACGGCCGCCGAGGCTTCTCGAATCCTGACCGGTCTTGAGACTCGTTTCGGATCGAGGCCCGCCGCGGTGAGGAGCCGGCACAGGACGCCGATGCTGCCGGCCCTGCTCACCGCGGCAACCCGCGCTGTCCGCCCCGACCCCGACGCCCTGCCGGTCGGCGGGCGCCGCCGCGGAGCCGCCAGTGCGGACCGCCACCGCGCGCCGGGCCGGCGACGGCACGCACGGCAGCCGCATCGGCTCTGCACCGAAGCGCGGCCCGCCACCGCCCGGGGCACAGTGGAGTCAGCACATCCAAGCGGCGGGGCATCCGAGGGGGCACGGAATCGGGAGGTTCACGATGACGTTTGTGCAGATCGTCGAGTGCCGCACGGAGCGGCCGGACGAGCTCAACCAGCTGATGGACACCTGGATCGAGCAGACCCAGGGCAAGCGCACCGCCACTCACACCATGGTCGGGTCGGACCGCGAGGACGCCCAGCACATCGTGGAGATCGTCGAGTTTCCCTCGTACGAGGCGGCGATGCGCAACTCCGGTCTGCCGGAGACCGACCGGATCTTCCGGGAGATGGTGGCCCTGTGCCAGGAGCCGCCGACCTTCACCAACCTGGACCTGGTCCGCAACGAGCAGCTCCTCAAGGACGCGGCCCGCCGATTGCTGGTGGAACCCGCGACCGGGGACATGTCCGCCATCGACGAATTGGTGGCACCGGGCTACCGGGACCACGACCCGTCCATGGACGGCGACACCGTCGGCCCGGCGGCCGTCAAGGAGATGATCGAGGGCTACCGCCGCGCGTTCGACTTCACCTTCGAGATCCAGAGCCAGGTCGCCGAGGGCGATCAGGTCGCCACCCGCTGGATGTGGCGCGGCACCCACATCGGTGAGTACATGGGCATCCCGGCCAGCAACAAGACCATCGAGTCGTCCGGCATGACGATCTGGCGGTTCGAGGACGGCAAGGCCATGGAAGGCTGGTGGAGCTGGGACGCCGTCGCCATGATGCGCCAAATGGGCATGATGCCCGACTGACCGGGACCACGACACCTGCAGTCCGGCCGCCGGTAGACACAGTGGGTGAAGCACAGCCGGGCACCGCCCCTGACCGGCTGTGCTTCACGCGCAGACGATGGCTGCGCGCAGTCCGGGACCACGCGGCCTCGCCTCGGACCCGAGCGAGGCGGGGCTCACGACGTACCGGCCCTCGCCCTCGGATGCTGCCGGTGGCCGGCGCCATGGCACCTCCCTGCGGGCAACTGCGCTCACGTGCGCTGCCGCGGTAGGTCCAGGTCCGGACGGCGGCAGGGCGCGGCTCTGGCTGATCCGATCCGACCCCGGCCTGCACCTCGAAGCGCAGACGGGCGCAGTCCGTTCCGGAGCCGACCGCCTCGCCAAAAACTGGACCAATGCGCGCCCATTATTGAACTAATTTCAGCAGCCCCAACCATCCCGGCATGCAATTCTTTCATTTCTACGCCTGTCTCGACGCTGCCGCGGCCACCGATATCCCTGCCGCAGGGTCGGCGACCTTGACGGCGGAGACGGACGACGCCGGAGCCCCTCACCCCGTTCCGGACCGGATCGCCCGGTGCCGGCCCTCGCATTCCACACCGCACCAGCGAGCGGCACACCCGCAGCGGGTCGGCATCCGCGGCCTGTCGGGGGCTCCATCGCCGACCGCGCGGCGCCCGCCGCGGCACTCCTCGAAGGCCCCCTATCGCGCCACAATAATTTCGATCCCTTTCCGACCGGCCGTGAAATAATATGACAGCACCTTCACGTAATGTGACTAGTTTGACTGTTGCACAATTCTACGATTGCATAGGCCAGCAATTGGACGGCCCAGCATTTCTGCGATTTCGGTCGAGACCTGCACCTGGCACGGCCTCAGGCATTCTGCCTGGTTGTTTTCGAATGGATCGCGACGTGGGGAGGGTGTGCGGGTGACGGGTGAGGGGCCCACGAGAGGTTCCCGACTGCCTGCCGTCGCGCCGGCCGGCGGGGTAGGCGGACTTGCCAGGGCCTTGGCGCCGGCGTCGGGGGCGCCGCGGCACTGTGCGCTGGTCGTGGCGGGTGATCCGGGTGGAGTCGTCCACCTGTCCTGCGGGGCGGTCGCAGCGGTGGTGTCGCCGGGGGCGCCGGATGCCGTCCGGGTGCTGTTGGCGTCCGGCCGGGTGAGCGAGAACGACGTGTCGGCGCTGCGGCACGAGGCCGCCGGGGGGCTCGGTCCGGCCCTGCTGTCCCGTTCGCTCGTGGGCCCGCAGGAGCTCCAGGTCATGTGCATGATGTCCGCGGCGGATGCCGCCTTCGCGATGGCCGCCGGCCGCATCGAGGGCAGTGCCCCGGCCCCCGACTGCCCGCCTCCCCTGCTGTCCGCCCCGCAGGGCGTCGACTCCGACTGGCTGCTGCGGGAGACCGAGCGGCGCCTGGCCGCCCTCGTGTCCCTACGGACTCCGCTGTCGCCGTTCACCGACCGGGTGCGTGCCGCACCCGCCGCTCGTGCGCCCGACCTGTCCGGCGCCAGGCGCGACATCCTCCAGCACGCCGACGGGCACCGCAGTGCACGCGACATCGCCCTCCTGCTCGGGCGCGGCCTGTTCGCCGTGACCACCGAACTGTCCCGCATGGCCGGCGAGGGACTGGTCGAGGTGGTGGCATCCGATCCGCCACCGGACAGACGCGGCGGTGTCCCGACGGACCTGCAGCCGCCATCGACCAGGGCGCTGGGCCACCTTCCCCTGCGCCGCCGAGGTGCCAGCGGGATCAACGACGTCCTCCCGCTGCGACCCGTCTCCGCCCGTCACGCCCGGCCGGCCGACCGGGCGCCGTAGCGGGACTGCAGGCATCCGCTCCACCCGGGCCGCAGTGTCGCGGCTGCACGGGATCCCACCTCGCCGGCCGAGGACCGGCGAGGTGAACGTTCTTCGATCGACAGGAGAGTTGTGACCGACACGAGCAATGATCTGATCGCCGAGATAGGGGAACTGCGCGACAACGGCACCGGTGTCACCGGGGTCGTGGTCTCGGCGGTGGACGGCCTTCTCGTCGCCGCGGACACCGGCGACAGGGTCGACGGGGAGTGCCTGTCCGCCCTGGCGGCGGCCGTACTCGGCCTGGCGCACCGAGCCGGGGCAGCGACCGGGAGGGACGCCCTGCGGTGGAGCGCCGCCCGCTACGGCGACGGCTACCTCGTGGTGCGCCCGGTCGGCGACATGGGCGTACTGACCCTGCTGGGCGGCAAGGACATGGACCTGGCCCGGCTGGAGGGCCAGTGCGAGCAGGCCGTCCGGCGGATCGACCGCCTGCTCACCGCCCCGCGCACACCAGCCGCACACCGCTGAGGACCACCACCGGCCCGGACGGCGCACGCCCGGGCCCGAGAAGAGGAGCGCAGTGAACACACAGGGAACCAGCATGTCCGACCGGGTGTCGGGACTCGTCAAGATCCTTCGATCGGACGTGCCCGACTGCGTGGCCTCGGGCGTCATCGACATGACCACCGGCATGCTGCTGGCCGTGGAAACCGTCGACTCGCACCCGTCGGAGGTGCTCGACCTGCTCGCAGCCGCCACGCTCGACCTGTTCCAGGGCCGCAACGTGGCGATGATCGAGGGCATCTTCAAGGAACGCCGCGGCGTGGTGTCCGACCGGCACTACTTCCAGGAGATCCTCGTCAACAGCGACAACCTGACCCACCTCTTCCTGCGGATGGAAGGTGAGGAGGACGTGGTCGCCGTCGTGGTCTGCCGCAAGTCCGTCAACGTCGGCATGCTGTTCGCCCAGACCAGGCGCGCCCTGAAGCACCACGGCCGCATCTGACCGCACACCGGCCGCACCCTCGGTTTACCGGCCCTTTTGGGGCCGGAAAACCAAGCACCCCTGCCACAAACCCCGTTCACAAAAAACCCAGCAGACGCCCGCACACCG
>NZ_JBFBJZ010000125.1:0-11751 GCF_040686255.1 Kitasatospora sp. NPDC085879
CTGGCCGAACAGGAAGAACCGCAGGAACTGGGCGAACGGGTTGCCCTCGGTCCACTCGAAGTAGATGTGCGGCTGCTGTCCGGTCGCGTCCCGGACGTGCAACAGCAGCGCGGCCAGCGCGTTCGGGATGGAGGAGTGCTCCAGCGACAGGAGGCGGTAGCGGTCGTGCAGGACCTCGCCGCGCACCCGCAGCTCCGCCTCGAAGTCCGAGGGGTCCCGGACGGTCACCTCGACGAAGACCAGGTCGTCCTCCGGCGGGATGCCGTTGTCGGTCCGGATCTGAGTGGCCTTGTCGCGGTACTCCGCGAGGTCCCGGTTGCTGGGCTCGTTCGCGATGATCCGGATCGAGCGGTGCGCGCAGTCCCGGACGAACCGCTCGGCGACCGGGTCCAGCACGACATCGGTGACCCGGAGCTCGAAGGAGCGGGCGAGCCGCGAGGCGAGCGAGATCAGGATGATGCCGGCGATGAAGCAGGCGCCGATCTTCACACCGTCCGGGCGCTCGGCGATGTTGAGCGCGGTGGTGTAGAGGAAGACCGCGGAGATCACCGCGAAGCCGATCGTCCAGCCGCGCTGGCGGGCCCGGCGGGCGGCGATGGTCACCGCGATCGCGGCCGAGCTGATCAGCACCAGGACGCCGGTGGCGTACGCGCCGCCCTGCTTGTCGACATCGGCGTCGAAGATCCAGGTGACCAGGAAGGCGACCGCGGTCAGCACCAGCACGGTCGGCCGGACGGCCCGCGCCCAGTGCGGGGCCATGCCGTACCGCGGCAGGTAGCGCGGCAGCAGGTTGAGCATGCCGGCCATGGCGGAGGCACCGGCGAACCAGAGGATGGCGATGGTCGAGACGTCGTAGACCGTGCCGAAGGCGCTGCCCAGGTACTCGTGGGCGAGGAAGGCGAGCGCGCGGCCGTTGGCCTCGCCGCCGGGCTGGAACTGGTCGGCCGGGATCAGCAGGGTGGTGATGAAGCTGGTCGTGATCAGGAAGACGCTCATGATCACGGCCGCGGTGGTGAGCAGCTTGTGGGTGCCGCGGATCCGGCCGACCGGCTTCTGCTCGGTGTCGCCGGGCTCGCCCGCGACGTGCGGCATGACGGCGACGCCGGTCTCGAAGCCGGACAGGCCGAGCGCGAGCTTCGGGAACACCAACAGGGACACGCCGATCATCGCGATGACACTGCCGTGGTCGGCGGTCAGTGCGTGCGACCAGTCGGTGATCACGTGCGGGGCGGTCAGCACGTGCCACAGGCCGGTCGCCACGACCACCACGTTCAGCGCCAGGTAGATGGCGACCAGGCCCACGGCCAGGCCGATCGCCTCGCTGAAGCCCTTGAGGAAGACGGCGCCGAGCAGCGCGATCAGGAACAGCGTGATCAGCACCTGGCGGCCGTGCAGCGCGCTCGTCAGGTGCGGGTTCTCCACCAGGTGGGCGGTGGCGTCGGCCGCCGACAGCGTGATGGTGATGAGGAAGTCGGTGGCGGCGAAGCCGAGCAGCATCAGCACGAAGAGCTTGCCCTGCCAGAAGCTCAGCAGCCGCTCCAGCATCGCGATCGAACCCTCGCCGTGCGGGCTCTCCTTCGCGACCCGCCGGTACACCGGGAGCGCCCCGCAGAGGGTGACCACGACGAGCACGATGGTCGCCACCGGCGACAGCAGGCCGGCCGCGAGGGCGGCGATGCCGGGCTGGTAGCCGAGGGTGGAGAAGTAGTCCAGGCCGGTCAGGCACATCACCCGCCACCAGCGCCGGCCGTGCTCCTGGGGTGCCTGGGCGTGCGGGCCGGGGTGCTGCTTGGCCCGGTCCGCCAGTCCCTCCAGCAGCCACGCCCGCAGTCGGCTCGGTGCCGCAGGTGAGGGAGGGGCCGGCGGGGATGTTGTGGACACTGGGGACTCCGTCGAGAGGACAAACGATCAAGCCGCCCGGTCGGCGGCCTCGCCAGACTAGACAGGCGACTCATCGGCCTCTTTCGCCATCACGTACAACATCGGCACCCCGTCCTGGCACTACCGGTTGTGTCGCCCAACGGTTCGACTGCGCTCGAGAACGCACCGTCCGGTGCCGCGGGGCACGTGCGAGAACCGGCCGACCGAGCCCCCGATGCCCGGCGAATCGACACATCACCGCAGGTCGGAGCCGTCCTGGACGGCTCGGGGCAGTACCGCCGGCGATCGGTTCCGCCCCGGCCGGGCCGCTCGGTCCGGGCGGAGCCGGGGCCCCCGCGACCGACGGCCGACGGACGGGCCCGAGTCCGAGCCGGCGGCACCGGCCGGACGAATCTTGACGGATCTTTAACGCCTCGCCGACCGCCCTCCCACAGTGCAGGACGGCGGCCGCCGCCGGTCCGTCAGACCGCGGGCTCGGGCTTCCCGTCGTCCTGGGGCTCGTCGTGGGGCTCGTCGTGGCCCGCGTTGTCAGGCTCGGCCCCGTCGTCAGGTTCGTCCTCGTGGTCGTCGAGGTCGAACGGCGGCAGCGGTGCGAGGACGGCGGTCACAACGGAGGCGATGGCGAGCAGCGGGAGGACGAGGAACAGCAGCGCGGCCGGACTGCAGCCGCACCCCTCCGGGTGGCGGCACCCAGACGCAGGGCCACCAGGTGGTCGACGACGGCGGAGTCGCCGGATCCGACCGCATCATGATCCGGAGGTACCCGATGGACACGGGTTCTCGACCGCGGGGATCGCCACCACGGCCTCCTCGATCGGCCCGACCGGCCGGCCCGTGGCCACCATCGTTCCGTCCGTCAGCAGGACGGCCCGACCCTCCAGATGCATCCGGAGCAGCGCGGTGTCCGTCATCCGGTGCGCCGGCCCTTCCGGAGTCAGCTCACGTCGCACCGTGTCCCCCCGGGTAGCCGATCTCCGCCAGATCCTCCCGCAGGTCCGCCAGGTCGACCTCCGAATTGAGGGCGTCCACCACGGTCTGGGTGAGCGGCCGGTGCGCGAAGACGTGCCGGACGGCCGCCAGGTCGACCTCGGTCCCGAAGTACTCCTCGGCCCAGGCCCGGTAGGCCTCCGGTGTGCCCTCGGCCAGCAGCTCGAACAGCTCCTCGCCGCCGGCCGGTGCCGCCGCGGCCTGCCAGGCCGCGTCGTCGGGCTGCCGCCACAGGCAGACCGTGGCGATCGGCGAACCGTCGTGGCTTCTGAAGGCCGGCTCCTCGACCGCGAAACGGAAGGCCTCGGGCACCTCGGCCAGGATGTCCGGCGCGTTGGGCACGGTGTGGTCGAATCCGCGCGCGTACGCGCCGGCCGCCGAGAACACCATGAACCAGTCGGAGCCGGAGCCGTCACGCGCGGAGGCCGTCTCCTCGCCCTCGTCCCAGTGGGCGTCGAAGGAGTGGTACCGCGACTCCCACTCCGGGCTGAGTACGGCGTCGAGAACGGCCATCGCCCGGCACCGGTCACGGACGGTGGCGATGTCGGGGAGGCGGCGTGCGAGATCGTCCATGGGTGCATTGAACACGGTGGCGCCGACACGCCGGTGGGCTCGGGTCACCCGGCGGGGGCGTCGGCCCCGGCCGGCGGCCGAGAGCTGTCAGGCGGTGGCCGGGCGGTAGGTGCAGACGTTGACCCCGGTGCCGCTGGTGATGGTGGAGACCAGTTCGAGGGTGCGCTTGCCGCCGTCGGCCGGGAAGATCGACTTGCCGCCGCCCAGCAGGACCGGCATGACGATGAGCTTGAGTTCGTCCACCAGGCCCTCGGAGAGCAGGGTGCGGGCGAGGGTGGGGCTGCCCATGATCAGCAGGTCGCCGCCCTCGGCCTTGTGCAGCTCGGCGATCCGGGCGACGGCCTCGTCGCCGGGGATGCGCGTGGTGTTGGCCCACGTCAGGTCGGAGTCGCCGAGGGTGCCGCTGACCACGTACTTGGGGATGCTGTTCATCCGGTCGGCGAACGGGTCGCCCGCCCGGGCGGGCCAGGCGGCGGCCATGGTCTGCCAGGTGCGGCGGCCGAAGAGCAGCGCGTCCGCGGCGCCGAGCGCCCCGTCGAAGGCGCCGCCCACCACCTCGGGGTCGAAGAAGGGGTGCGACCAGCCGCCGTGGGCGAAGCCGCCGTCGGTGTCCTCCTTGGGGCCGCCGGGCGCCTGCACGACGCCGTCGAGGCTCATGAACTCGCTGACCACAATGCGCACGGGACTCGCTCCTCCGCCTTGCTCCGGGGCGCGGCCGGGGATGGTCTCCGACCGCACGGGCATCATGGCACCGGCGACCGACAGTTCGGCGGACGCGACTGTCCGTCAGATCATCACATCACAGCCCGGGTTGGCCTTCGCGACGGCCGCTCCGGGCGGCTCAGCCGTACCAGGACGCCTCGGTGAGCCTGGCCCGCCGGGGCACCTCCCGCTCGGGCATCGGCAGCCGGACGTCGCCCGCGACCAGCGTGCAGGACGGGATACCGGTGAACGCGCCCGGCAGGGCGACCCGCACCTCCACGTGCCGCGCCGGGCTGGTGGGCAGCACGGCGATCAGCGTGCGCTCCTCGGGGTGGTGGCCGTGGACGCGTTCGAACGCCACCTCGTGGCCGTCCACCAGTACTTCCAGCTCCCGGATCCCGCCGAGGCGGACGCCCGCGGTGACCGAGCAGCCGGCGTACTCGCAGTGGAAGTGGTAGTCGCGGCTCATGTCCGCCTCCCGGTGGTATCCGCCCGGTGTCTCTCCCGTCCCTCCATCCTGACACCGGTCGGACCGCGGCCGCAGGGCGGCGGTGTTCCACCGGACGGCGGATCCCGCTCCCCGGAGGGAGCAGTGCCCGTGACCGTCCGGGCGTCTCACCGTTGGCCGCACAGAACGCCGTGCAACGCCGTACAAGGAGGAGATCCATGCGACAGTACGTCCGGACCGCCGTCGTCGCCGCCCTGCTGGGCGCGAGCGCGCTGACCGGCCCGGCGGCGGTGGCCGCCGGCAGCACCGCCTACCCCGAGCCCTCGAAGCAGGAGCACCTGTACACCGTGCCGGTGGCGGGCATCACGGACGTCGGCGACCTCACCAAGCTGGGGCTGCTCGGCTACGACTTCGCCGGGCTGCTGGGCCACTGAGCCGCCGCGGGCCGCAGCTCCTCCAGGAGCTCGGGCCGGGTTCGGGCAAGGTCCGGGCCGGGTTCAGAGGTCGAGGACGATGTCGCGGTCGGGCCGGGCACAGCAGATCAGCGCGTTGCCCGGGGCGGGGGCCTCGACCGGCTCGGGCCGGTGGGTGACGGCGCCTTCGAGGAGGCGGGTCTCGCAGGTCCGGCAGACACCGGTCCGGCAGGACCAGCGGACGGCGACGTCGCAGGCCTCGGCGAGCTCCAGCAGGGTGCCGTACGCAGGGTTCCAGGGGACGGTGATGCCGCTGCGGGTGAAGGCCACGGCGGGGCCGTCCCCGGGGGTGCCGTCCGGCGGGTGCGGGGTCCGGGCCTCGCCGGTGGCGGCGATGCCGGGGGTGAGGGCGGTGCCGGGGGCGAAGAGCTCGGTGTGGATCCGCTCGGGTGCGAGGCCCACTGCGGTGAGGGCCGTGCCGAGGTCGGCCATGAAGGCGGCCGGTCCGCAGAGGTACGCGTCGGCGTCGGCGGGCAGGCCTAGGCCGGCGACGAGTTCGGCGCCGAGTCGGCCTCGGTCGGTGTAGTGGGTGCCCCGGTGGTCCTGCGGGCGGGGCCGGCTGTAGCAGATCCGGGTGTGCGAGCGGGGCAGCCGTTGCAGCAGGTGGCGGGCCTCGGCGGCGAAGGGGTGTTCGGCGCCGTCGCGGGCGCCGTGCAGCCACCAGACCTCCCGGGTCGGCCGGCCGTCGGCGAGGGCGTGCAGCATGGCGAGGACGGGGGTGACGCCGACGCCCGCCGAGGCGAGCACGACCGGGGCGTCACCGGCTGCGAGGGTGAAGGCGCCGCGCGGGGCGGCAGTCGGCAGGGTGTCGCCGATCCGCAGGCTGCGGTGGATCCAGGCGCTGGCGACGCCGTGGGACTCCCGTTTGACGCTGATCCGGTAGCGCTGGGCGCCGGGCGGGCCGGAGAGCGAGTAGCTGCGCAGCAGGGCGGGACGGTCCGTGTCGGTGGCGAGTTTCACGGTGAGGTACTGGCCGGGGCCGGCGGCGGGCAGCGGTGCGCGGTCGGGGTCGGCGAGCCAGAGCGAGAGGGTGGAGCGGCTCTCGATGGCGGTGGCGGCGACGGTGAGCGGGCGGAAGCCGTCCCAGGCGGGCCGGGGGTCGGCGCCGTCGGGGTTGAGGCCGGGGTTGCCGGCTCCGTCGGGGGCGGTGTCGGCCTGCCGGAGCAGGGCCCGGAAGGAGCCCTGCCAGCCGGGGCTGAGGGCGGGGATGCGCAGCGCCGCGGCGATCCGCTCGCGGGACCGGTCGGGGAGGTAGAGCAGGCCGTCGGCCTCGGCGACCGTCATCCGTTCCGGGCCTTCGGCGATCTTGACGATCTCCTGTCCGGCCTCGACGGCGCCCTCGGTGAGGACGCGCAGGTAGAAGCCGGGGCGGCGGTGGGTGACCAGCAGGGCGGGCATCCGGGGCTCGTCCAGTCGCAGGCCGACCCGGTAGCAGGTGACCCGCGGCTGGGTCACCTCGAAGACGGCCTCGCCGATCCGGTAGCGGTCGCCGATGCAGACCTCGTCGTCGGGCAGGCCGTCGACGGTGAAGTTCTCGCCGAACCCACCGTGGGTGAGGTCGTCGCGGCCGAGGACCTGCTGCCAGTGCCGGTAGGAGTCGAGCTGGTAGACCATCACGGCGCGCATCTCTCCGCCGTGGCCTCCGAGGTCGCCCTGGCCGTCGCCGTCGAGGTTCAGCCGGCGGGCGGTGCAGGGGCCGGTGACGGGGTGCTTCCAGATGCCGGTGTGCACCGTGCGGCCCTGCCAGCGGACGTCCTTCGGCAGGCCGACGTTGACGGAGATCAGTCTGGCCACGGTGTCCCGCCCTGGGTGTGGAGGCCCCCCGACCTGTCGATGGTATCCGCGGGCCGGCGGCCCGGCCGGTCCTCCGGCGGGCAGGACGGACGGCTCACGGGCGTTCGAAGAGCTGGAGTACGCCGCCGACGGAGAAGCAGAGGGCGCCGGTGAGGGTGCCCCAGTTGGCGATGCCCGCGCTGATCTCGCTGCCGCTGGTCCGGGTGAAGGCGGCGATCGCGGAGACCATGAACAGCGCCGAGCCGAGCTGGTTCACCGCGACGATCCACCAGCCGAGGTCGCGCGGCATCAGGCGGGGCCGGCCGTGGCAGACCTCGACGAACCCGAGGTGCCCGGAGACGAGGAAGAGCATGCAGCCGATGAGATCGGGTGCCCAGATCAGCCGGTTCACCTGCTGGATGCTGAGGCCCTGCAGGAAGGAGTCCAGCAGGTCGACGGCGAACACCAGGGTGCCGGCGAACAGGACGAAGGCGCTCAGCCAGTCCACCCGCATCGGCTCGTAGCTCCACCAGCGCCAGCGACGGGTGACCAGCTCGCCGGCGCCGCCGGGGACGTGGCGGGGGGCGTTGATCGTCTGGAGCAGGGTGACGTAGCCGCCGGTGTTGAAGCACAGGCCGCCGGCGAAGTAGATCGACGCGCTCTCGGTGGCGTCGCCGGAGCCGACCTGGGCGACGGCGGCGCCGGCCGCGAAGAGGGCTCCGCCGAGGACGAAGGCGAGGGCCGCGACGGTGTTGAGTCGGCGCAGCCGGGCGAGGGCGGTGTCGTCCGCGCGGGCGTGCCGGCTGTGTTCGGCGCCGGGCGGGCGGACGGCGAGCAGGCCGCGGCGCCGCGCGAGCCGTGACTCCCAGACGGCAGTGCCGCCGCCGGGGAGGCCCCAGCTGACCCGGGTGGTGAACGGTCCGGCACCCTCGGCGCGCAGCGCGGCCCGCTGCCCGTGCTGCTCGGGCTGCTCGGGCTGCTCGGGCTGCGGCTCGGGCCGGCGGGGCTGCTCGGACTGGTCCACGGGCCGAGCCTAGACCGGGGCGCGGCGCGCTCCGGAGTGCAACGCCGGGGCCTTCAGGGGGCGGCGATCGCGCACCCGGGGTCAGTGGGGGGCGGGGGTGCGGCGGCGTCGCGCAGGCGGCTGACGGATTCGGGGGTGAGGTGTCGGCCGAGGACGTCGAGGGCGGCGAGGACCTCGGCGAGGGCGGCGGGGTCGTCGGTGCCGAGCGCGGCGGCGACGGCCGGGGCGACGGGTGCGGCGGCGGCCCTGGCGGAGCGGTCGGAGATCTCGGGGGCCTTGCGGACGAGGGAGCGCCGGCGGTCGGCGGGGTCGGTCTCGGTGACGACCGAGCCGGCCTCGCGGAGGCGGGCGACGCAGCCGGAAACCTGGCTCTGCGGCAGGCCGGTGCGGGCGGCGATCTCGCCGACGGCGCTGCCCGGGTGCTCGACGACGTCGCTGAGGACGACGAGGACGGCGCGGGTGCCGGTGGGCTGCGGGCCGATCCCGGCGGTGGGGATGGTCTGCTCGCCGATCTTCATGAGGGTGCGGCCGAGGAGGAAGAGTTCCAGTCCGTTCACGGCTCCAGCCTACAGCGGAGTACATCTGATCAGATACATCTCTCTTGATACATCTCTTCTGATGCTTTACGGTGATGCCCATGACCTCCACCGATCTGCTCCCCGTGCCCGGCGCCCGCATCCACCACCAGATCCGCGGCAGCGGTCCGCTGCTCCTCGTCGCACAGAGCGGCGAGGGCGACGCCGAGCGCGGCCGCGACCTGGTCGACCACCTCGCGGCGGACTTCACCGTCGTCACCTACGACCGCCGGGGCCTGTCCCGCAGCGTGCCCGACGACCCGTCACAGCCCGTGCCGATGGCCACCCACGCCGACGACGCCCACCGCCTGCTCACCGCGCTCACCGACCGGCCCGCACTGATGCTGGGCTGCAGCTTCGGCGCCGCGATCGGCCTCCATCTGGCGGCCCGCCGCCCCGGAGCCCTGCACACCCTGATCGCCCACGAGCCGGCCGTCCCCGAGCTGCTGCCCACCGCGGAACGCGACCGCACCGAGCAGGAGCTGCGCGCCGTCACCCGCACCTACCGGGAGGACGGCTGGCTCGCCGCCGTCCGCCGGGTGACGGCCGTGCTCGGCATCGACCCGCACCACCAGGAGACCGAGCCGGACATCACCGCCGAGCCGATCACCGAGGCCCGCGCGGCGAACTTCGCCGGCTTCCTGACCCGGGACATCGACACCATCCTCGCCGGCGGTCTCGACGCCGCCGACCTCGACGCCCTGCGCGGCGGCCCGACCCGGATCGTCCCCGCCGTCGGCCGCACCACCCCGCACCAGGTCTTCGACCGCCGCTGCGCCGCGATCCTCGCCGACGGCCTGGGTGCGACGCCCGTGGAGTTCCCCGGCGGGCACAACGGCAACCTCACCCACCCCCGGGCGTTCGCGGCGCAGCTGCGTGCCCTGCTGCCCCGGACGGAGGGGACCAGCACCTCCTGACGGCTGCCCGGCGAGCCGACCCGCATCACCCCCGTGCGCCGTCCTCTGTTCGCTCTCGGAGGGCGCGGAGCCGAAGCCACCGAGGCCGTGCGCCTGCAGGACGCCGTACTGGGACTGCAGAGGCACGGGAGCTCCACCGAGCTCTGCCCACCCCGGGCCGCCGGCGGGCCCCGGCGGGCGACGGGCAGGGCTCTGTCGCCCGGGCACACTAGGCTGCCCGGTGATCGACACGGGCGGGCGGGAAGGAACGGGATGGCTGCCGACGGGGGAACGGCGCGCGACGCGCTGCTGGCGCTGCGCGGGGCGGAGGGCATCGAGCTCCTCGACGGGTTCTCCGAGGAGGAGATGGACGGCTGGCCCGTACCGGTGCCGGAGGCCGTCCGGGCGGTGCTCCGGGAGGTCGGCGGGGTCCGCGCGGACGACGAGGAGCACGAGTTCGGGCCGCGCCGGCTCAGCTCGTCCTCGTTCGCCGGGGGCCACTGGGAGATCGGCAGCTACCTGGCCACCGAGCACACGGTGTACGTCGCCGTCGGCGCCCCCGGTGCGGCCGACTGGGGGCCGGTGCTGGCGGTCCGCCAGTTCGACGACCCGGAGGCCGTGGTGGAGGCCACCTGCTACCTCGACTGGCTGCACGCCCTGGCCGTGCGGCTCGCCGACCCCGAGGCGGACGGCCCGCCCGGCCGGCCGGCGGCGACGGTCGCCGCGGTGCCGAGCACGGCCGCCGCCGACGGCCCGGACACCGAACTGGCCGCCCTGGTGGGCGCCGGCGAGCCGCTCGCCGACGTCGCGGACCTGCGCGGCCTGCCCGCCCTCCCCTGCCGGATCGACTTCGAGCCGTACTACACCTTCGCCCACAACACCGCCGACACCGGCAGCAGCGAGCTGCAGTTCGAGATGCTGGGCGGCGGCCGCGCCCTGCTGGTGCGCAGCATCGTCAGCGGCGACTTCCTGGGCCGGCCGGTGCGCCGCCGCACGGTGCCGGCCGACGCCCCGCGGCGTGCGGTCGCCGAGCTGCGCGCCCTCGCCGCGGAGCATCCGGCCTTCGTCGTCCTCGAACCGGGCTGCGCCGACGCCGAGTTGGACGCCTGGCCGGTTCCGGTGCCGGAGGACGTCCGGGTGGTGCTCCGGGAGATCGGCGCGGTCGCGGTGGCCGGGCTGCCGGCGCTGCGGCTGCTGCCCGGCGACGGCGCGCCCGGGGTCGACCCGGAGCTGCACCGGATGCTGGGCGGCGACGGCAGCTACTGGCCGATCGCCGAGGTGGCGTACGGGCGGCACCGGGCGCTGGCGCAGGTCCGGATCGACCCGGACAGCGGCGAGTGGGGCTACGCGGTGTCGGTGCCGGCCGAGGCGGGGTCGCTGCAGGAGTACCCGGAGCTGACGCTGCTCGGCGAGTCGCTCGCGGACCTGCTGCTGACGGTCGCCCGGGTCGCCCGAGCGGCGGCCGGGGCGGCGGACTTCGCGCGGGCCGCCGCGGCGGCGACCGGCTGGTTCTTCCCCAACACCGGTGAGGCGTGGATCCTGCCGGAGCCGGTGGCCGACTGGGCGGGCTCGGCCGATCCGCTGGCGGCGCAGGCGGCCGCCCTGCCCGCGGGCAGCTTCGCGGGCGACCTGCGGGCCGCGCCCGCGCCCGGCGACCTCTGCTTCCACCGGGCCGACGACTGGCCGTACCGGGCCCGCCTGGACCGGCTGGTCTTCCTCGGCGCGGGCCGGGTGGCGGCCGCCGTGCCGGTGGAGCCCACGGACTGACGCCGGGTTGGCGCCCGGGCCGGGCACCGACCCGACTGGTGCGGACCTGTGTTGTCGACCTGGCGTACGCGTGCTCGGCGGGCTATCACCCGTCCGACTGACCGCGGGCCCACCGGACCGACTCCCCGGCCGGCGCCGTCCCTGCGGGCGACGCGGTGACCGGGGTCTCCCTGGTCTCTCCCGGGTCGACGTCCGGGCGGACAGCTCCGGCTGCGACCTGCTGTGGGACGACCGGACCCGGTCGGCCGCCGTGCCGCGGCTCTCCACCGCCGACGGGCTGATCCACACCGTCGTGCGGCAGCCGGTGATCCCGTTCACCACCGCCACCTCGCTGCTCGACCCGTACTACTACGCGGAGACCGCCCGAAGGGGGCCGCCCCGTACTCCGGCGGTCCCCTTCCGCATGTCCCGGCGGGCCGGGCTGGCGTTGATGGCACAGAGTGTGTTCTATTAGGGGAACTGAGTTCCCTCTCTGTGGATCGTGTTCCGCCAACGGCTGCGCGGGACGGACTGGAGCACCCGAACCATGAGCAACTCCTTCGATCTCTTCCGTACGACCGAGGAGCACGACATGCTCCGTGACGCGGTGCGGTCGCTGGCCGAGGCGAAGATCGCCCCGTTCGCGGCCGAGGTCGACGAGCAGGGCCGCTTC
>NZ_JBFBJZ010000126.1:0-11300 GCF_040686255.1 Kitasatospora sp. NPDC085879
TGCCTGCGCGTCACACCCAGCAGTTCTACCGGGTTCCGCCCCGGAACGGGGCAGAACCCGGAAGATTGATCACAACCTCACACAGGCCCTAGGCCGTAGGTGTGGCGGCACGAGCGGTCCGGGCAGAGCCCTGCCACGGGGAGACATCGACGGTGAGCACCAGGCGGCCCCGGGTCCGCCCAAAGCCAGACGTTAAACGACAAGCTGACGGTGAGTCCCCGCTGATGTCCGGGCGGCGACAGGGCGGGGCGCACACGGGGGAGGTTGTGGTGGCGAGCCGGGCCGCGAAGACTGGCGGCATGTTCGGCCGGGGGAGCCCGACACGCTGAAGGGGCGTCATCTGAGCCAAGGCATTTTTCTCATGTGCGGCAGTTGGTACTTTTTGGGGCATGCTGAGGATGACGGGAGCGGCGGTCGGATTTGCCCCCGGGGGGCGGGCCACCGCTCGGGTGGGCGGTGGTTGGCGGGGCGGCGGCGGTCAGGGACCGGCCGGTGCGCCGGTACACCGCCCTGACGGGCCCCGGGTTCTTGGTCCTGGTTGTCCGGGCGTGGGTGGGTGCAGCCGCTCTTGTGCGGGGTACCGCATTTCACGCGCGGTCTGCGCCGTGCTTCTCGCCTCTGCGTGGCTGTTTTGGGTGGCGGCCGGTCCGTTGCCCGTCGCCCGGGCTGCGGGCGAGTGTACGGCGAGTTTGTGCGTCCTGAGTGCGAGCGCAGCGAACGCCCTGTACGTCCACCCCGGCAGTGTGCATGTCACCGGCAGCATCCTGGTGAACTCGACGAACAGTCAGGCCGCGCTGGTCAGCGGCACCGCCACGGTCACCACGACCGGGGGCACCATCGGCGGCCCGGCCGCCCCGGCCGGCTTCGCCACCTCCGGCGGCGGCTCCTACAGCCCGGCCCCGACCAACCAGGCTGCCGCCACCGACCCCTACGCCGCCCTGGCCCAGTGCCCGGCCGCCACCGCCTGCCCCACGACACCGGCCGCGCCCTACCCCAGCGTCAACCACATTTCCGGGAACCAGACGATCAACCCGGGGGTCTACACCAGCATCGCGAACCTGGGCGGCACCCTCACGCTCAACCCCGGCACCTACGTCGTCACCACCGGCATCACGATCTCTGGCGGGAAGCTGAACGGCACCGGCGTGACGATCTACCTCGCCTGCCCGACCTACCCGACGGCCTGCGGCACGCTCACCGCCGGCGCGTTCTTCGCCGACCAGACCGGAGGCAAGACCACCCTCAGCGCACCGACCACCGGGGCGTTCGCCGGTTTCTCGATCATCGCTGACCGCAACAACACCGCAGGGGTCTCGGTCTCCGGGAACGGTACCTGGATCACCGGCGGCGGCGCGATCTACACCGCCTCGGGGAAGCTGACCGCCACATCGGGCGGCAAGGCCAGCTTCACCCGAGCGGTCGTGGACAGCGTCGAGACCAGCGGCAGCAACAGCACCCAGATCAGCGTCATCCCCAACACCGGCACCCTGTCGATCAGCCTGCCCACCACCGCCGCCCTCGGCAGCGCGGCACCCGGCGGCACCATCAGTACGGCCCTCGGCCAGGTGACCGTCTCGGACGGGCGGGGACTGGCCACCAGCACGTGGACGGCGACGGTGTCCGCCACGAACTTCACCACCGGCACCGGCACGCCCGCCCAGACGATCACCACCGCCAACGTCTCCTACTGGTCCGGGCCCGCGACCAGCGCGAACGGCACCGTGACGACCACGCCGGGCCAGAACGACGCCTCCGCCAAACAGTCACTCAACAGCTCGAGACCCGCCTTCAGCTCCAGCGGCAACGGGAACAGCTCCGCCAGCTGGAACCCCACGGTGGTGATCACGATCCCCGCTGCCGCGGTGGCCGGCACCTACACCAGTACCATCACCCACTCCGTCGCCTGACCCCCCACCTGGAGACGGCCCGGCCTGCCTGCGACGGTCGAGGAGCAGCTCATCGCCCGTCAGGGCGAAGAACTCCGTACCAGGGACGAGATTATCCGCCGACTCCGGTTCGACCTTGCCGAACTGCGCGAGGATGCGGTGCTGAACGATACGGTCGCCCAGCACACGTTCCAGGAGCTCTCCGAGCAGCTGGCCAAGGCGGCGCCGCGCGGCAGCGGAACAGGTCGTGATCAACACCACCTTCGTCACCGTGCTCCTGGCATCCATGACGACCACCCTCGCCAACGCCTCCACCGAGGATCGGTGTCGCCCGGCGGCTGCGTGGGTTCGGCCCCGCCGGAGGCGGGCCGGTCGAGGCGCCACACGGTGCAGCGGGTGGTATGGACGGTGGACTCGAGGACGGTGCCGTTGCCCAGGACCTGCCGTGTAGGCAGAGCCGCACCGCAACACGTGCCGGGGGAGTTGGGGGTGTCGGGGCTACAGCTGTGAGGCGGGGAAGCGGCGCCGGAGTGCGCGGATGGCTCGGCGCCAAGAACGCGGCAGGCGTGGGCGGCGGGCGGGGAGGTAGAAGAAGGCTGGCATGGTCTCGGGGAAATGCGCCGACTGCCGGTGGCGACACCGGACTGTACCGGTGGAGGAAGTCCCACCGGCCGCCCGGAGCTTCGAGAGTTGTCCATATGGCTCTGCTGAAGTCACCGGACGGACGGTGGACCCGGGGGAATTCGTCCACCGTCCGTCCGGAGTCATACAGCGAGAAGGGCTTTACCGGCCGACGTGCCGACCCCGGCGCCGTTGAGCAGTTGCTCGGGAGCGCGGTCGATTCGGCGGACCGGTTGGTGTTCGTCTCGTGTCGTTCAGCGTCGCGGGCCGCGCCGATGTCACACCCTGCGGATTGTGACCTGCGCGACTAGGCCGAAGTCGGTCCGGGTCCGGCTGGACGGAGGACATGACACTTGGTCACCGTGTGGATACGGATAAATACATGAGTGCCCGTTGGGGAGGAGCCGGCCCCGCTTTCCGGCCCCTGGAGGATGAGAGAGAGCCCATGCGTATCCGATACTCCGTGGCCGCAGGGTCCGCGATGGTAGTCGCCATCGCCGGAGTGGCCAGTGCCGCGCCCGGTGACACGGCGGTGACGTTCTCTGTGTCCGGTGGTGCGTTGTCGATCACTGTGCCCGGCTCGGCGGGTCTGGGGAGCGTCCTGCCCGGGAACTCGGTCAGCGGTCAATTGGGCAATGTCACGGTGACCGACAGCCGCGCTCTGCTCACGGCCTCCTGGACCGCTTCTGTGGTCTCCACCAGCTTCACGACCGGTGCCGGCACCGCCCCCGAGACGATCCCGGCCAGTGCGGTCTCCTACTGGTCCGGAACCGCCACCTCCACCAGCGGGCAGGGCACCTTCACTCCCGGCCAGGCCACGGTGGGCCAGGCCCAGTCCCTCAGCGCCAGCCGTACCGCCTACACCCTCACCTCGGGCGTCGGCAACAACTCGGCGACCTGGAACCCTACGCTGATTGTCGTGATCCCCAGCGGTGCGGTGAACGGCGCCTACACCGGAACGGTGACGCACTCGATCGCATAGCCCGGGGCGCCTGGTGGACTTCGCCGCAACGGTGCGGACGTGGGCCTGTTGGCTCTGTTCAGGAGACCGGATTTGTCCGTCCGGCAGCGGGGTGGGCGGCGCCCATCGCCCACTGCTGCTTGTTGTTGCCCTTCTCCTGGGCGGCGGAAGTCAGGCGGCAACACGTCGCGCCGACACGCGCCTCGGGGGAGGTAAGCGCGGACCTGGAGGAGAAGATCTGCACGGCCCGGGGCTTGTGTCATCGCCTGCCGGCAGCCTGTGGGGGCCCAGACCGCCCCCTCGTCGCGCTATCAGTGCAGGCCACTGCAGGCGGCCATCACGATCTCCATGCCGCGGTTGTCCTCCTGCCGATCCCGGTCGATCATCTGGTTCATGACATAGGCCACCGTCATGCGTGAACCGGGATCGCTCACGACCAGCGAGCCGCCCCACCCGCCCCAGCCGAAGGTGTTGCCGAACTTACCGAAGCCCACCGTCCAGGACATCGGCATCCCCAGTACGCGGTCGTCACCGCGGAACACCTCCTGCCACGCGGGCTCGCAACCCTGGGGGGACAGCAGTCGCACGCCGCCTGCCGAGCCCTGGTTCGCCAATACCGATTGCACAAGGGCGACAGAGCGAGCGTTGCCGAAACCGTTCACAGCAGGGACCTGCGCACGGCGCCAGGCCATGGAGTTGACGTCCTTGACCCGGATCGCGGCACCGGTGTTCTCCCGGCGTGTGCCATCCGGTCCTGGCGGTGCGCTGGCGGCGTACTCGTCGCTCAGTGACGGCGGCGGGATGAGCGGTGCGACGCGGTGGTCATGCTCGGCGGAGAGCCCGATGTGGAAGTCCGCGCCCAGCGGTTCGGCCACCTCTTCGGCGAAGAACTCGCCAAGACTGCGGCCGGTGATGCGGCGGACGATCTCACCCACAAGAAAGCCGAAGGTGAGCGCGTGATAGCCGGCGGCCGTTCCTGGCTCCCATGCGGGCGCCTGCGCGGTCAGCCCTGCCGTCACGCTCTCCCAGTCGTAGAGGTCGTCGACCGCCGTCAGCCCGGACAGGTCCGGCAGCCCCGCGGTGTGCGACAGCACGTGCCGCACCAGCACGTTCTCCTTACCGGCCGCGGCGAACTCGGGCCAGTAGGCGGCGACCGGCGCAGAGAGATCGAGCTCGCCCCGGTCGGCCAGAATCAGCGCGCACAGGGCGGTCATGTTCTTGGTCGTCGAGTTCACGGCGGTGAGGGTGTCGCGCTCCCAGCTGACGGAGCGGTCCGCATCGGCGTACCCGCCCCAGATATCGACCACCTGCTCGCCGTCGATGTAGACGGCTGCCGAGGCACCCACGTCGTCCTTGCCGAGCAAAGCTGCTAGGGCCGCCCGGACTGCGTCAAACCGCGGCTCGCAAAATCCCTTAACATCAGCCATGGGCGTAAGCCTCGGGTAACGCCAGGGCTTCCTGCCCGACAATTCCCGCACTGGTTTTGTCGGGCGGGGCGCGATCAAATCCTCTCTACTCCGGCAAGGCGGCCTGACGGCCCCCTCAGTCGACCGCTTGTGTCTCCGCCCCGCGGTCGGCCGATGGCCCGGCCGGCGCCCGAGATCGCAGCGCCGACGACCGCCAGGGCGCCGCGCGCGGTGAGCGACTCCGGCTTGGGCTCGGGTATCGGCCGCTGCGGCTGGTTGGCAGGGTGGGCGTTCCAATGGTGGAGGCACACGTAAGGAAGGACGGATACGCGTGCTGGAGCGGCTGAATCAGGCGCTGGACCACTTGGAGGCCTGCCTCGACCGGGAGGTCGACATGGCCGAGGTGGCCCGGATCGCCGCGGTCTCGGAGTACCACTTCCGGCGGCTGTTCTCCACGCTCGCCGGGATGCCCCTCCCGGTCTACGTGCGGCGCCGACGGATGACCCTCGCCGGCGCCGATGTGCTGGCCGGGGAGCTCACGCTGCTCGATGTCGCGGTGCGATACGGGTACGGCTCGGGCGAGGCGTTCGCCCGGGCATTCCGGTCGGTGCACGGCATCGGGCCGGGCGAGGCCCGGCGCACGGGTGCGGTGCTCACGGCACAGCCACGCATGTCCTTCCGTGTGGTCGTCGAAGGGAGTGCGGCCATGCGGTACCGGATCGTGGAGAAGGAGCCGTTTCGGGTCGTCGGCCGGAAGGCCCGGGTCCCGCTGGTGCACGAGGGGGTCAACGCGGCCGCCGCGGCGCACGTAGAAAGCCTGGACGAGCAGGCGATCGCACGGATGAAGGAGCTTGCCGACCGGGAGCCGCCGGGGATCCTGTCGGCGGCGGTGTACCTGACCGACAGCCGGGAAGAGGGCGCCGAGGCGGACTACTGGATCGGCGTGGTGACCGGTCCCGAGGCGGCCGCCGAGGAGCTCGACGCCCTCGACGTGCCGGCCGGGACCTGGGCGGTGTTCGACAACCACGGGCCCTATCCGAGCGCCCTCCAGGAGCTGTGGCGAGACGTGTTCACGCAGTGGTTCCCCTCGAACCCGTACATGAGCCGGCCAGGTCCGGAGCTCCTGCGGACCCAGCCGGTGGAGATCGGCGCGGAGACCGACTCCCAGCTGTGGATCCCGGTCGAGCGGGGCAGCAGGAGCGCCGGGGCGTGAACACCGGTACCTGTCCCCGGAGTCCTAGCTCAGACACTTCCGCCAGGTAGGCATGGCCGACGTCGATGGCCTGCCAGGCAAAGCGGATCAGGCCCACTTGGTCCCGGCCTCGACCAGGCCGTCGCCGACGCCATCGCGCGTCTGCGCCCCCTTGCCCGCGACGGCAACTACGCACACCACACCGACATCGCCCACCACATGGTCGGCCTCACCCCCGCCACCCCATCCACCGCCCGGTGGATCGACGGCGAGGACACGGTCCGCACCCAGTGGCGCGACCCGGTGGAGGCCCGCCAGGCACACATCGGACGGTCGGTAGGGCCGGACCGCAGCCGCGCCCGGACACCCCCGCGGGCGAGCAGTAGGGTCGTCCGTCGCGACCTGCCCAACAACGCGGCTGACGGATGCCACGGGCGCGGGGTCACCCAGTACGAACGTGACGCGTTCGGCAGGGTCACCGCCGAGACCGATCCGCTCGGCGCCGTCACCCGCTACACCTGGGACACCGAGGGCAACCTGACCGCCCGCCAGGCTCCGGGCGGCGCAATCGAGACGTTCACCTCCTCGGCGCGCAGCTCGGCGGGTCGAACAAGGACCCGCGGAACTTCGTGACGATGCACCAGTACGCCAACACACCGGCCATGCGGGACTTCGAGACCCAGGTCCGCAAGGCCGTCGACGCCGGCGAGATCATCAGGTACCGGGCGACGCCCGCCTACAGTGGCAGCGTCTTCTGCCGCAGGGTGTGACGCTCGAGGCATTCGGCAACAAGGGCTTCAAGTTCCCGCCCAAGGGCTCGGTGGGCGGCACCAATGTTCTGAGCATCTGCAACAAGAAGAGGAAGTAGGACACGGCCATGCACGAAGCCGTCGAGCAGCTCGCCCAGCTCCTCCCCGGTCCCCACCGGGGCCGGGCCAAGAACTGGGACGCGATCGAAAGCACGCTCGGGACGGAACTTCCGGGCGATTACAAGGAGTTCGTCGAGGCAGTCGGCGGCGGCTACCTCGACCGCTACATGTACATCATGGAACCCGATTGCCCCAACGAGTACCACGACCTCGCCGCCAACACCGAGGAACGCACTGAGGCCTTCGAGCACCTCTGGGGCAGCTCGGAAGAGCCGCCCGCTGAGCTCAACGAGGACGGCGCTCGCCTAATCCCGTTCGCCTCCACCGACAATGGCGAGTTCCTCTATTGGCCGGTCCGCCCTGGACAGTCACCGGACAAGTGGGCCGTCATGGTCAACGAGGCCCGCGGCGAGTGGTGGGAGCGCTTCGACCTCGGCTTCGCCCCGTTCCTCCTCGGCGCGCTCACCGAAACACTCCGCGCCGAAATCCTCACCGACGACTTCCCTACCGACCCGCACACCTTCCAGCCGTTCGACCAGCCCAGCTGACCGCCCAGGCATCCGCAGCCGGTCGGCGGCGGCGGGTGCCGCGGGGGGCTCCTGCCGCAGGAGCCCTCCGCACTTCAACTCTCAGCAGCCGTTGAGGATGCCGGTCAGGGCACTCTTCTCGGCGGTGTCGACGGCGAGGCCGTAGTAGTACTTCACCTGCACCCAGGCGCGGACGTAGGTGCAGCGGTAGCTGGCGACGGGCGGCATCCACTCGGCCGGATCCTTGTCGCCCTTGCCCTGGTTGACGTCGCCGGTGACCGCGATCAACTGCGGGCGGGGAGGTCATTGGCGAACTGCTGGCGCTTCGCGCTGGTCCACCCCGACGCACCGACTGGCGGGGAGCGTCCTTCCAACCGTGCTGTATTCCAGACCCTGGTACCCCAGGCACGAGGCCTGCCGACTGGCCAACGCCCACGCCGTCGCGACGTCACAGGGCACTGACCGGCCGGCTCACCGGCGAAGCCACCACGACCTGGCGCGGGATCTGAGCCTCGGATCCCGGCGGGAACGCAGAGACAGCACACGGTGGGATCACCACCCGGACTCAGGCGAGGCGCGCAGCATGTGCCGGACGTCGCCCATCGTTCCGTGGCCCGGACTGCGGTAGCCGGTGAGGCCTCGGCTGATCTCGTCGAGAACGGCACGGCCGCGCAGGTCCCCGCGTGCGGCCAGTGCACCGGCCGCCTGGATCAACACGTCGATGTCGACCTCGGCGTCGTCGAGGCGGTCTGTGAGTGCGGCCCGCAGGGCTGGTGTGTCCAGTCGGGAGCGATACAGCGCGTAGGTCGCGGCGGCCCGGACAGTCGGCGCCGGGTCATCGGCCAGGTGCAGCGCGGCAGTCAGGATCTGCGGGTCGACGTCGGCGGCGCGGTGCGCGAGGGCGCTGACGAATGCACCCGCGGTCGCTCGGCGCACTGCCGGATCCGGGTCCGCGGCGCAACAGAGCAACGCCGCTACGAGGTTCCGGTCCAGCTCCGCGACGGGGCGGGCCAGGGCGCCCGCCGCCGCGACTACGGCCGCTCTTCGTACTACCGCGTCCGCGTGCCCGAGGTGCGGCAGGGCGGCCCGGTGGTCCTGCCAGCCGTGCATGTACAGGGCGCACAGCACGGCTCTCAGCGCGTACGGGTCCTGCTCGGTGTCGAGCAGCGGCCGCAGGAACGCGACGGCGATGTCCCCGAACTCGGGCTCGCCGTCCTCACCGTCGCTGCCGTCCAGGAAGTTGATGCCGAAGCCGAGGTAGTGGAGGGCGTCGAGAGCGAAGCGGCGCGCGGCGAGTGACGGTGCGTCCTGGACGCGGGCGCATGCCCAGTCGACGAGCTCGCGGTCGGCGCGGCGGGCGAGCGCCAAGAGCGGCTCCTCCCAGTCCGCGTGGTCCGGATCCGCGTGCACCAGGGCGCGGGCCATCAGTGTGTCCGGCGCACGGTACAGGCCCAGGTCGAACTCCAGCATGCTCACCACGCCCCGGCGGGCCTCCGGCCCGGTCGGGTCGGCGGCGAGGGCCGCCTTGGCGACGCGCACGCCGGTGCAGCACGAGGTCCTTGCCCGTCCCGCCGAGCAGGTTGCGTAGGACGTCGACCAGGCCCCGTTCGGCGGCCCAACCGACCGGGTCGACGCCGCCCGTCCACGGCCGCGAGGCATCGACGCCCCGCAGGTTGACCAGCTCCCACACCGCGTCGGCACGACCCGACCGGGCAGCGGCCTCCAGCAACGCGATACCCCCGGCCCCGCCAACACCTCGTCCGGGACACGGTCGAGGAGCCGTGCGAATTCGGACTCGTTGCCGTCGGTGAGCGCGAGGGTCAGCGCGTTGAGGTCCATCCGCGCGAGTCTGCCGTGACGAGTCGGCGCCGTCGAACAGATTTCCCACCTGCTCGACTGGCGGGGGCATCATCCAACTGTGCCGAATTCGACCCTGCTCGGGGTATCGGTCAGGGGCGGGCTCTGCGGTGCATGGCTGTCGACGCTGCTGATCTTGACTACCGGGCCCGGTCGACGGTTCCGGCGGGCCCGGCGCGACGGGTCAGCGTGCCAGCGCGACTGTCAGCTCCTCGTCCTGGCATCCGGCGGCGAGCTCGTGCAGTGCGTCGGCCTCGCGCTGGTCCACGGTCAGGCCCCAGCGAGTCTTGATCGCGGTCCAGTCGCCCAGGTAGGTGCAGCGGTAGCCAGCTGCGGGCGGCAGCCATTCAGCGATGTCCCTGTCGGCCTTCGACCGAAGCGCGCAGGTTCGCGGATTCTCGGTTAGCCAGCCATCAGCTGGAACTCACACGCTGAGGCTGCACAGGTGTGGACTGACAAGCGAGTTCCACTGGCGCCGTCTCCTGCAGCGCTTAGCCGAGCGCTTCGTCGCTAACGGGTGGACTCGGCATCGTCTCGCTGCTTCGGGTACGTTGCTCACTTCGAACACACCATCAGGGGGAGAGTTGACGGATTCGTCGTTGGACCTGGCTGGGCGGTTGGTCAGTGCCGTGATCGCCGGGGACACCGACACGGTGCGGACCTGTCTGGAAGAGGGTGCAGCACCGGACACCTTGGGTTCTGATGGACTGCCTTTGCTCTGTACCGCCGTGGCCAGGTTCGATCACCTCACTGCTGCGGTTCTGGTCGATGGGGGCGCCGACCAGGACCGCGAGCTTCCGGACGGCGGTACTCCCTTGCGGCAGGCGGTCGATACGGGCTCCCCCACGCTGGTCTCCGCGGTGCTCGGGAACGCCCCTCGGCTTCGTCTGTCCGAGGCTTCCCGGCGAGAACTGCTCGACCTGGCCCGGTACTGGCACGAGACGGGTGTGGTCGAAGAACTGCGCCGTCGGACCGGAGCCGCAGAACCGGCTGTCAAGCGCCAGGTCGACGACCCTCACGGTGACACGATCGACGAGTTCTCCCTCGGCGGGCGTACCGTGCGGGATGGCCACGGGGCCATCCTCACCCGCCTCGAGTGGGAGTTCGGTGTGTTCCCGCCTCTCGCCGAAGTGATGGCACGCGCCGTCCCGCACTCGCAGGAGGGGGACAGCAACTGGTTCGCCGTGGCCTTCTTCTTGGGCCAGCGCCGCGGCCCACGCATCTGGTCCGAGCTCGCCACGCTGCAGCAGCACCCCGATCCCCTATACCGCCGCTTCCTCGCGCAGGTCATATGGCACCGGAACTTTTGCGTGACGGTGGACCGTGCACCAGATGTCGCCCAGGATGCCGACTTCCTGGCCACCTGGGCACAGGAGGAGCCCGACGGGCAGGTACTCGCCGCGGTCCTGGAGGTCTACACCGGCAGGGATCACCCGGAGCAGGAGGCCATCGGCCTGCGGTACATCGGCCATCCGGACCCGAGCGTACGCAGCGAGGCCGTGTTCTGCGTGAGCCGGGAGCGGACCGCCCGCAGCAACGCGGCCACATCGGCACTGCTCGGCCTCGTCCACGATCCCGAGCCTGAGGTCCGGGCCTCCGTCGCCCAGGCGTTCGCCCCGCGGTTCACTCCCGACAACCGACTCGAGCCGGCGATTCGGGACGCGCTGCTCGTGCTGGTTCGCGACGGCACCCTCTGGGTACGGCGCCACGCCACACAGTCCCTCTCCAGCTCTGACGATCGGACCACGCCCACCCTGGATGCTTTCCTCGCACTTCTCGACGAGGAGGACCAGGACCTGCGTCTGGAGGCAGCCTGGGCACTCGCCCGCCGCGACCACCCGCGGACCGAGGAGGCGTACGAGCGGGTCGGACCGCTTGACGCGTTCTCAGAGGACGTTAAGTCCGTTTCTGGATGATCTGGTGTCGCCCGTTCGTGGGTACGGAGTCGTTCAGGCTGACTCCAGTGTCGTGTGCATGATGA
>NZ_JBFBJZ010000127.1:0-11162 GCF_040686255.1 Kitasatospora sp. NPDC085879
GTGGGCCCGGCGGCCGGCCCCACCCCCCCCGCCGGCCGGCCCCCCCCGCCCGGCGCGGCGCCGCCGGGGGACCGCCGGGCCGGAGGGGAGGTCGGCTCAGTCGGCGTCGAGCTGGGCCCCGACCTCGTCGCTGATGTCGAAGTTGGCGAAGACGTTCTGCACGTCGTCGCTGTCCTCCAGGGCGTCGATCAGCTTGAGGATCTTGCGGGCACCGTCGACGTCCAGCTCGACCTGGACGCTGGGCACGAAGTTGGCGTCGGCCGAGTCGTAGTCGATGCCGGCGTCGACCAGCGAGGTGCGGACGGCGACCAGGTCGGTGGCCTCGGAGATGATCTCGTAGGACTCACCGAGGTCGTTGACCTCCTCGGCGCCGTGGTCCAGCACGACCTCGAAGAGCTTGTCCTCGTCCACGCCGTCGGCCTTGGGGACGATCACCACGCCCTTGCGGGTGAACATGTACGAGACCGAGCCCGGGTCGGCCATCGAGCCGCCGTTGCGGGTCATCGCCACGCGCACGTCGGAGGCGGCGCGGTTGCGGTTGTCGGTGAGGCACTCGATGAGGACGGCGACGCCGTTCGGGCCGTAGCCCTCGTACATGATGGTCGAGTAGTCCGCGCCACCGGCCTCGGCACCGGAGCCGCGCTTGACGGCGCGGTTGATGTTGTCGATCGGGACGGAGCTCTTCTTCGCCTTCTGGATGGCGTCGTAGAGCGTGGGGTTGCCGGCCGGGTCGCCGCCGCCGGTGCGCGCCGCCACCTCGATGTTCTTGATCATCTTGGCGAAGAGCTTGCCGCGCTTGGCGTCGATCACGGCCTTCTTGTGCTTGGTGGTAGCCCACTTAGAGTGGCCGGACATCGCCAGCTCCTTTACGTCGCCAAAGGGAAATGAACAGAGGAGATCTTACCGGTGTCGTCACCGGAGGGTGGCACACGGTCAGCGCGCCGCCCGGCGGGCTCAGCGCAGGGCGTCCTCGACCATGCGCACGAAGTACTCGTGCACGCGGTGGTCTCCGGTCAGTTCGGGGTGGAAGGAGGTCGCCAGCAGGCGGCCCTGCCGGACGGCCACGATGCGGCTGTCCGGGCCGTCGGCGGCCGGCACCTCGGCCAGCACCTCGACGCCCGCGCCGACCGACTCGACCCAGGGGGCGCGGATGAACACGCCGTTGACGGGCTCGCCCGTCAGGCCCGTGAAGGCGACCGCCGACTCGAAGGACTCGTTCTGCCGACCGAAGGCGTTGCGGCGCACCGTCATGTCGATGCCACCGACGGTCTCCTGGTCGTCCCGGCCGTCGAGGATCTTGTCGGCCAGCATGATCATGCCGGCGCAGGTGCCGTAGACCGGCATGCCGTCGGCCACCCGGGCCCGCAGCGGGTCCATGACGCCGAACAGCAGGGCCAGCTTGGACATGGTGGTGGACTCTCCGCCGGGGATCACCAGCGCGTCCACCTCGGCCAGCTCCTCGGCGCGGCGCACCGGGCGGGCGACCGCGTCGGCGGCGGCCAGCGCGACGAGATGCTCGCGGACGTCGCCCTGCAGGGCGAGGACGCCGATGGTCGGGGTGCTGCTGGACACGGTGTCTACCTCTTCGGTCGTGGCGGGGGGACGTGCACCGGCCCGCCGCGCGAGGGGCCGCGCGACGGGCCGACGTGGCGCGGGTGCTTACCAGCCGCGGTTGGCGTAGCGCTCGCTCTCGGGCAGGGTGTCGCAGTTGATGCCGACCATGGCCTCGCCGAGGTTGCGGGAGGCGTCCGCGATGATCTTCGGGTCGTCGAAGAAGGTGGTGGCCTTGACGATCGCGGCGGCGCGCTTGGCCGGGTCGCCGGACTTGAAGATGCCGGAGCCCACGAAGACGCCCTCGGCGCCGAGCTGGCGCATCAGCGCGGCGTCGGCCGGGGTGGCCACACCGCCGGCGGAGAACAGCACGACCGGCAGCTTGCCGAGCTCGGCGACCTCCTTGACCAGCTCGTAGGGGGCGCGCAGCTCCTTGGCCGCGGCGTACAGCTCGTTGTTGTCGAAGCCGCGCAGCTTGGCGATCTCGTTCTTGATCTGGCGCAGGTGGCGGACGGCCTCGACCACGTTGCCGGTGCCGGCCTCGCCCTTGGAGCGGATCATGGCCGCGCCCTCGGCGATGCGGCGCAGGGCCTCGCCGAGGTTGGTGGCGCCGCAGACGAAGGGGGTGGTGAAGGCCCACTTGTCGGAGTGGTTGACCTCGTCGGCCGGGGTGAGGACCTCGGACTCGTCGATGTAGTCGACGCCGAGCGACTGGAGGACCTGGGCCTCGACGAAGTGGCCGATCCGGGACTTGGCCATGACCGGGATGGAGACCGCGGCGATGATCTCCTCGATCATGTTCGGGTCGGACATGCGGGCCACGCCGCCGTCCTTGCGGATGTCCGCGGGGACCCGCTCCAGTGCCATGACGGCGACAGCACCGGCGTCCTCGGCGATCTTCGCCTGCTCGGCGTTGACCACATCCATGATCACACCGCCCTTGAGCTGCTCGGCCATGCCGCGCTTGACCCGGGCGGTGCCGATCTGCGGCTGGTCTGCGGTGATGGGGGTGGTGGACACGTAAGACCTCACTCGAAGAATGAACCAGTGCTATCGACTTATCGTAGGCCCGGAACGCCCCTTACCGATGCGCCATACAGTCCAGCCAGGCCGTCCGGGTACGACAAACAGTAGCCGTTCAGGCCGGGGCCCCTTCGGGGGTGAGTGCCGCCGGGGGCTCGTCGTCCATCTCGAACGCCATCGGGAACGGCGCCCGCCCCGCCAGCCGGAAGTAGCGCACCAGGCGGTGCTCGCGCACCGCGCGGGCCGCCCGCACCGCGTCGTTGTGGAACCGCCGGGCCATCGGCACCCGGCGCACCGCGGCCGTGAGATCCGTCACGGCCTCCTTGCCGCCCGGTGCCTCCAGCAGCACCGCGAGCTGCTCCGGCTCGGCGAAGACCGCGCGCAGCGCCAGGCTCAGCTCGCTCTCCGCGACCTCGCGGTGCTCGTCCTCGGCCTGCCGGGCGGCGTGCGAGGCCTCGTACAGCAGCAGCGATGCGGCGGGGTCGAGCAGCGAGGAGGTGGCCAGCTCCTGGGCGACCGAGGCTCGACGGACCAGCTGGGCGTCGAGCGAGGCGCGGGCGGCGTCGATCCGGGCGTGCAGCCGGTCCAGCCGGCCGGCCGTCCAGCTGAGGTACATCGCGAACAGCACGACCGCCGCTGCGGCCCAGATCCAGGTAGTCACGGCCGGTCAGGCTACAGGGCCGCCGCCCGGTAGACGTCGCGGTCGAGCTCCACCACGTTCACCGCGAGGTGCACCCGCTCGCCGCCGACGTGCCGCTTGAGCAGGTCCAGCACGGCCTCGCTCAGCGCCGTCCGGGTCTCCGGGGCGCGCCCGGTGAGGATCTTCAGCTCCAGGTAGACCATGGCCCGCTCCGGGTCGCCGTCGCCGAGGAAGGTGTCCTCGACCGGGCGGAAGCGGGTCTTGCACGACTCCACCGTGGTGTCGATCGCGGCCGCCACCAGCGGGTGCAGCTCGGCGGCGAAGGCCCGGCGGTCGAAGCCGAGGCGCGGGGAGTAGTCGACGGAGATCTGCGGCACGGTGCCCCCTTGTTCTGTGTCGGAGTTCTGTGTCGGACGAGTGGTCTGTGTCGGTCCCGGTCGTCCGCGTCAGTCGCGGGCGGCGAGGCCGAAGCGCTCCCGCCAGCCCACCCGTTCGTCCTCGGCCACCGGCGGCATGCCGTCGGTGACCGTCTCGTACACCGACAGGATTTCGGCGCCGACCGTCTCCCAGTCGAACCGCCGGACGTGCCGGGACGCCGCCGCGCGCAGCTCGCGCAGCCGGGCCGGGTCGCCGAGCAGCTTCACCGCGGCCGCGGCCAGCCCCTCGGCGTCCTCCACCGGGAACAGCTCGCCGGCCGCGCCGCCGTCCAGCACCTGCCGGAACGCGTCGAGGTCGCTGGCCAGCACCGGGGCCCCGGCCGACATCGCCTCGACCAGGATGATGCCGAAGCTCTCGCCGCCGGTGTTCGGGGCGACGTAGAGGTCGACGCTGCGCAGCAGCCGGGCCTTCTCCTCGTCGCTCACCATGCCGAGGAACTCGACCTGCGCCCGCACCTCGGGGGCCAGGCCCTCGACGGCCTCCTCGCGGTCGCCCTTGCCGGCCACCAGCAGCCGGGTGCCCGGCCGCTCCTCGAGGATCCGCGGCAGCGCGGCGAGCAGGGTCGGCAGGCCCTTGCGGGGCTCGTTGATGCGGCCGATGAAGCCGATCGTCGCCGGGGCGTCCGTGGTGTTGTCGCTCCGCGCCGCCCTTTCGGCACCGGCGGGCCCTTCGGCGCCGCCGAGCACCCCGCCCTGCCAGCGCGGATCCGGTTCGGCGTCGGCGAAGAAGCGGACGTCCACGCCGTTCGGGATGACCACCGCGTCGCCGCCCAGGTGCTCGACCAGGGTGCGCCGGGCGTACTCGCTGACCGCGATCCGGGCGGACATCTTCTCCAGGCCCGGCTGCAGGATCGGCGAGGCCGCGATCATCGCCCGGGAGCGCGGGTTGGAGGTGTGGAAGGTGCCCACCATCGGCCCGGACGCGGACCAGGCGGCCAGCATCGACAGGCTCGGCGAGGAGGGCTCGTGGACGTGCAGGATGTCGAAGCGCCCGTCGTTCAGCCAGCGCCGCACCCGGGCGGCCGACAGGATGCCGAAGCTGAGCCGGGCCACCGAGCCGTTGTACGGCACCGCGACGGCCCGGCCCGCCGAGACGACGTACGGCGGCAGCGCCGACTCGTCCTCGGCCGGGGCCAGCACCGAGACCTCGTGGCCCAGCGCGATCAGGTGCTCCGCGAGGTCGCGGATGTGGAACTGCACGCCGCCGGGGACGTCCCAGTCGTACGGACAGACGATGCCGATCCTCACGGTGCCCCCCGCTCAGCCTGTACCGCCCGGTCGGTGCCCAGGTCGGCGAGCCACAGCTTCTGCAGCATGTGCCAGTCCTCGGCGTGTTCCCGGATGCCCTGGGCCCACACGTCGGCGAGGGCCTGCACCATGGCGACCGTCCTCGCGCGCTGGTCGCCCTCGGCGGGCGGCAGGATCTCCGGGTGGATCTCGGCCCGCATCACCGGGCCGTCGTACCAGAGCGTCACCGGGAAGAGCGCGGCGCCGGTGCGCAGCGCGAGTACCGCCGGGCCGGCCGGCATCCGGGTCGGCTCGCCGAAGAAGTCCACCGGCAGGCCGGCCGCGGACAGGTCGCGGTCGCCGAGCAGGCACACCAGCTTGCCCTGGCGCAGCCGCCGGGCGAGCGTGCCGATCACCGACACGTCGGAGCCGGTCAGCGGCAGCACCTCCATGCCCAGGCCCTCGCGGTACGCCACGAACCGGTCGAACAACTGCTCGGGCTTGAGCCGCTCGGCGACGGTGGTGAAGGGGTATCCGCCGGCCGAGGCGATCCAGGCACCGGCCAGGTCCCAGTTGCCCATGTGCGGCAGGGCGAGGACCGCGCCGCGGCCGGCCGCCATCGCCTCGTTCAGCTGCTCCAGGCCCTTGATCTGCATGGCGTCGGCGATCCGCTGCAGGCTCCAGGCCGGCAGTCGGAAGGACTCCATCCAGTACCGCATGTAGGAGCGCATCCCGGCCCGCGACAGCTCGCGCAGCCGCGCCTCGTCCGCCTCCGGGTGGACCCGCCGCAGGTTGGCCTCCAACTGCAGCACGCCCTTGCCGCGGCCACGCCACACCCGGTCCGCGATCCGCTCGAACAGGGCGCGCGCCACCCGCTCGGGCAGCCGCTTCACCACCGCCCAGCCGGCCGCGTACAGCCAGTAGACCAATCGGTCCTTCACGCCGCCCCCTCGACTCCCGCCGTCTCCCGGTCGGCCTCCTGGGCCTCCCGCCGCACCGTCAGGATGCGCTGCATCACCGTCACCAGGCTGCCCGCCGCGACCACCCACAGAGCGAACGGAAGCAGCCACTCCACGTACGGCAGGCCGAACGTGTGCAGGCCCGCGACACCGGCCGCAACCAGGGTGATCACCAGCCGCTCGGCCCGCTCGACCATGCCGTTGACGTTCACCGGGAAGCCCAGGCTCTCGCCGCGCGCCTTGGTGTACGACACCACCTGGCCGCTGGCCAGGCAGAACACCGCAACGGCGCAGAGCAGGTCGTTGTTCCCGGTGCCCGCGTACCAGAGCGCCAGACCGCCGAAGATGGCGGCGTCCGCCACCCGGTCCAGCGTCGAGTCGAGGAACGCGCCCCACTTCGAGGAGCGCCCGGCCTGGCGGGCCATGTTGCCGTCGACCAGGTCGGAGAAGATGAAGAGGGTGATGGTGATCGTGCCCCAGAAGAACTCCCCGCGGGGGAAGAACACCAGCGCACCCGCCACCGAGCCGGCCGTGCCGATCAGCGTCACGGCGTCCGGGCTGATCCCCCAGCGCAGCAGCATCGCGGCGAACGGCGTCAGAACACGTGTGAAGAAGGCACGCGCGTATTTGTTGAGCATGGCCTTCCCGACCGCTCCGATCTCACCGGACTCCGCCCGCGGCCCCTGTGCCGCCGGGCGGCCGAGCGGATCGGCCCGCCCGGCTGGACAATGGTATCCACGCTGATCGCGGGGCTTCGCCGCCCCACGCCCCCGAGCAGCCCGCCGGCCCGACCGGCCCACCACGCACGGCCCGGCGGCGTCCTGTGCCCCGGCCGTGAGCACCGCTTGTGACCCGCGCGAGCGCGCCGCAGCCACCCGCGAACAGCAGGAGAGCAGCCATGGCGGACCGAGCAGCCACCCACACCGCGGCCCCCACCGTCGAACGACCCGACCGGCTCCGCAACGTCGTCCTCATCGGCGCCACCGGAGCCGGAAAGACCACCCTCGCCGAGTCCCTCGCCCTCACCGCGGGCGCGCTCACCCGGGCCGGCACCGTCCCGGACGGCACCACCGCCGCCGACCACGAGGACATCGAGCACCAGCAGCAGCGCTCCATCCAGCTCGCGCTGCTCCCGCTGGCCTGGCAGGACTGCAAGATCAACCTGTTGGACGCGCCCGGCTACGCCGACTTCGCCGGCGACATGCAGGCCGCGCTGCGCGCCGCCGAGGCCGCCCTGCTGGTGGTCTCCGCCACCGACCCGGTCTCCGCGCACACGCTGGCGCTGTGGCGCGAGGTCCGGCTGCGGAACCTGCCCACCGCGATCGTGCTGACCCATCTCAACGCCGTCCGCGTCCACCTCGACGAGGTCCTCGCCACCCTGCAGGACGCCTTCGGCGAGGGCCACCCCGACAGCGTCCTGCAGCTCCACGACAGCGCGCTGAAGGACGGCCGACTGCTCGGCTCCGTGGAGCTGCTCACCGGCCGCACCTACGGCGAGCCCGGCGACCTGCCCGCCGTGGACGAGGACCGCAGCCACCTGGTCGAGGCCATCGCCGGCGAGGACGACGCGCTGCTGGAGCGCTGGGTCGCCGGCGAGGAGCTGGACACCGCCTCGCTCGGCGAGGCGCTGCGCCGCGAGTTCCTGGCCGGCACCGTGCACCCGGTGCTCGCCACCGCTCCCCCGGCCGACCCGACCGGCACCGCCCCCGGCGCCGCCGAGCTGCTGGACATGATCGCGGCGGTCTTCCCCTCCCCGCTCGACCGGGCCGACGACCTGCCCGCCTGCGACCCGGACGCGCCGCTCGCCGCCCAGATCGTGCACACCGGCGAGGACCCGTACGTGGGCCGGCTCAGCCTCGCCCGGGTGTTCTCCGGCACGCTCCGGCCGGACTCCGTCCTGCACGTCCCCGGCGGAGCCGACGAGAAGGTCACCGGCCTGAGCTGCCCGTTCGGCAAGCAGCAGCGGCCCGTGCCGCACGCCCTGCCCGGCGACCTGGTCTGCCTCGCCAAGCTGACCGCCGCCCGCACCGGCGACACCCTCACCGAGGGCACCGAGCCGCTGGAGCCCTGGCCGCAGCCGGAGGCGCTGCTGCCGGCCGCCGTCCAGGCGCACAGCAAGGCGGACGAGGACAAGCTCGCCCAGACCCTCGGCCGGCTCACCGCCCAGGACCCGACCCTGCGTGTGGAACAGAACCCGGACACCCACCAACTGGTGCTCTGGTGCACCGGCGAGGCCCACCAGGCGGTCGTCCTGGACCGGTTGCGCAGCCGCTACGGCGTGCACGTGGACACCGTCGACTACAAGGTCGCGCTGCGCGAGACCATCGCGAGCAGCGCCAGCGGGCACGGCCGGCACGTCAAGCAGTCCGGCGGGCACGGCCAGTACGCGATCTGCGACCTCACCGTCGAGCCGTTGCCCGGCGGCGGGTTCGAGTTCGTCGACAAGGTGGTCGGCGGCGCGGTGCCGCGCAACTTCATCCCCTCGGTGGAGAAGGGCGTCCGCGCCCAGCTCGCGCACGGGGTGCTGGCCGGCTACCCGATGGTCGACGTCCGGGTGACGCTGACCGACGGCAAGGCGCACTCGGTGGACTCCTCCGACGCGGCCTTCCAGACCGCGGGCGCCCTGGCGCTGCGCGAGGCGGCCGCCAACGGCCGCATCCAGCTGCTCGAACCGGTCGACGAGGTGCAGGTGCTGCTGCCGGACGAGTACCAGGGCGCCGTGCTCAGCGACCTCTCCGCCCGGCGCGGCCACGTCCTGGGCACCGAGCCCGGCGGGCCCGGCATGAGCCTGGTCCGCGCCGAGGTGCCGGAACTCGAACTCGTCCGCTACCCCGTCGAGTTGCGCTCGATCTCGCACGGCACCGGCCAGTTCTCCCGCAGCTACCTGCGGCACGCCCCGATGCCCCCCAACCTCGCCTCCCGCTACGAACACGCGTCGTAGGGCGATCCAGGGGCAGCCCCTGGGGCTGCCCCACTGAGGGAGCTCAGCGCCGCGGCATCGCGCACGCGGGTGTCCCCGCCGGCATCAGGTGCCGGTTGCGGGACACCCAGCGGTAGGCGGCCGCGGCGAGCGGCCGCACCGGGGGCAGCGCGAGGACAGCGCCCGCGTACGCCCAGGCGCCGCCGGAGCGCATCAGCAGTCTGGCGACCGCCTGCGCCCCGCCGTACACCTGTCCGCCGGGGGTGATCCACAGCACCTCCCGGTCGGCCCGCTCGGCGGTGACCAGGCCCTGCCCGCCGGCCTTCGCGTCCAGCTCCGCGAGGTCGGCGAACTGGTAGGGCACGGCCTGCCAGCCGGCCGAGGAGAGCGAGGCCCGCGGGTAGCGTTCGGCCCAGGTCACGCAGCTGGTGCAGAAGGCGCAGTCGCCGTCGAAGACCAGGACGGGGTCGTGTGCGATGGAGTCCGCCATGCCCCGATCCTCCCGTACCCCGGGCCGCGTCCGTCCCCCCTGACACACCGGAGGATCGAACCGGCTCCGAAGTGGGCATGATCCCCTCACGGTGCTCGGCCGCGGGCGGCTGACGCCGGTTCAGACGATCTTGCCCGCGACCGGCCGACGGCGCGATAACCTGCGGCCGACAAGGGGATATCCAGGGGAGGAGGGGCAGCCGCCATGACCCAGCTCGACATGACCCCGGGTGCGCAGGTACCCCGCACGGACGTCGGCCCGCAGACCGCCGTCACCTCGGCGCTCTCCTCCGCGGCCTACCGCGACGGCAGCTTCCGCGAGTTGGAGGAGAAGCTCGGCGCCAAGCTGAAGAACGGCCGCTTCGAGCTGTTCCGGCCGAGCGTCGGCGAGGCCTTCAGCCGGGCGGTGATCGACCGGACGCTGCCCGCCAAGCGGAACCCGCTGGTGCCGTCCTTCGGCACCGATGTGCGGATGGTGGTGGAGCACTGCCTCGCCGCCAACGAGCTGCGCCACGCCCGGGACCGGCAGCTGGCCCTGGTCAGCGTGGTCTGCGGGCTGCTCTTCCTGCCGGGCGCACTGGTCTGGCTGGCCGCCTTCCAGGTGCGTGCCCAGCTGAAGAAGACCCACCCGGCCCGGGAGGGCTTCTACGGCACGCTGGCGCTGCTGGCCGCCTGCGGCCTCGCCCTGCTGTTCGCGATCCGGCCCCCGGTGTCCGGCCCCTGGTCGCTGTACTTCCGGCTGATGATGCTGGCGCCGGTGGTGGGCTGGTTCATCGCCAGGCGGATCTGCCTGCGCAGCACGATCGACCTGCGGACGCGCTGGCAGTCGCTGCTGGAGGGCGGCGCGGTCGCGGCGACCGTGCCGCAGGCCGTCCCGCGGGACGACCTCGACCGCAAGGCCACCGACCTGCGCGCCAGCCTGGAGCGGCTGACCGCCGAGCAGGAGACCAACATCCAGCACTACGCGGGCCGCAAGGGCCTGCTGGGCGCGGGCGCGCGCTGGATCGCGGTGGAGATGAACGAGGACCTGCGACCGGCCCCGGGGCACGCGGACTTCCGGAGCTTCCACCGCTGGGACCTCGCCCGCAAGATCGCCGAACGGCTCGGCGCGGTCGCGTCCAGCGAGGTGCCCGGCGGCGAGATGCCGCACGTCTCGGTCGCCCACTGGGTGGTCCAGGACATCCCGGAGGCCGCGGACGAGATCGGTCGCCCGTCCACCCCGGAGATGGACGGCTACCGGATGCGCGACTTCGGCATCCAGCAGATCGCCAACCGCCAGACCATCGGCACGGACACCGACAACAACGTGGCCGCGCAGCTGGTGCTGCACAACGGCCAAGTGGTCGCCACCGTCACCGTCAAGGTCACCGTGCTGGGCCGCAACCTCCGGGTCTCCGTCTACGGGCACGCCCTCGGGCCGCTCAACGGGCTGTTCACCACCAAGCCCAAGCCCAAGGAGAAGAACATCCCGAAGACCGGCAAGTTCTGGGAGGAGAAGACGATCATCCTCCCGCTGATCGACGACGACGAGGTCGTCCGGCAGGCCGTCCGGGCGCCCTTCCACCGGATCCCCGGGCTGCTGAACTGGCTCGGCGGCTCGCTCACCCTGCCCGAGCCGTTCTGCCTGCGCCAGGCGTGGACGGACAAGACCTGGGACAGCCGGGCCAAGAGCGACTCGGTGCTCTACAGCGCCCAGCCGATCTTCAACATGGTGCAGACCACCACCATCGACTTCCTCGCCGAGCACGACGTCGACGTCGAGCGGTTCACCAACCGCGCCAACATCAGCCGCTCGGAGAACCAGGCCGTCCGCCCGTTCAAGGCCGACGCCTACGACGCCGGCTGAGCCGTCCCGCACACGACGGGGCCGGCACCCCGAGGGAATCCTCGCGGTGCCGGCCCCGTCGTGTGCGGGA
>NZ_JBFBJZ010000128.1:0-10911 GCF_040686255.1 Kitasatospora sp. NPDC085879
CAGTTGTTGCCGTTGCTGCTGTTGTAGGTCAGGTAGACCGTGCCGCCGAGGTTGAGGTCGCGGTGGTCGATGACGGTGTAGCCCGAACCGCAGACGCCGTTGTAGCCGGCGGCTTGCGCGGCCGTCGGCACTGCGGTGGCGGCGGCGCCCGCCACCAGGGCCAGGGTGCCGAGACGGGCAGCGGCTCGCTTCGTCGACGTGTGCTCGGGTTCACTCCATCCTGTGGGGCTCGTTGCGCCCGGTCCTGGCCGCGTCCTGCCGGTGCCAGCGGTTCCGAACGGGGGCGTGCCAGGGGCAAGGGGGAGGCGCGCGGTGCGTACGGGGCGTGGCGGCGCTTCCGGGTCGGTTGTGGTGAGCAGACTGGCAAAGCCCGTATCGCGGAGGTAACGCGGCCGCCGATCGCCACCGGTGCCGCTCGCCGGCACCCCACCTGCGCCCTGCTGCGCCCTGCTGCGCCCCTTCGCCGGGCGTCGCTCCGCCCCCGTCGGTCTGCAACTCGCTGGTGCGGGCATGGGCGTGGTGTTCCGGGCGACGGCGGCGGGGCTCCGGTCCCGCTACCGGGACGATACGGAGGTCGACGATCATGGCGCGCGTCGCGTCCGACCCTGATGGAAGGCTGATTACATGCGCACGATCGCACGACGGATGGCGGTGGCGGCAGCGGCGCTGCTCGCGGTGGCTGGCGGCATCACGGTCTCGACGGCCACCCCGGCGGCGGCCGGCGGTTGGGGGTGTTCGGGCACCGAGGTGAGCGACTCCCCGTTTGCGGTGAAGGCCTACGGCGGCCAGGTGCTGAGCCACGTGCACCTGTTCTGGGACAGCTCGACGGGCCGCAACTGTGCGGTCAACGTCAAGGCCGGAAGCCTGTACGGAACCGCGGGCTTCATCTCGATCCGGCTGATCGAGTGCCGCGAGGACACTCCCGGCAGCAGCTCCGCCTGCACCAGCATCGAGAACCGGCCCGACGGAAGCGACAACTACCGCTACTACGCCGGTCCGGTGAGTGTTCCAGGTTCCGGCCACTGCATCTGGGTCGAGGGCATCACCTCGGGCCCCAGCGCGATCGGCTACTACACCAGCCCGACCTTCCACTGCTGACCGGAGCGCGGCCCGGCATGCAGCGCGGGTGTCGATCCGGCCGAGGTCGGGGCAGCGATGGGCGCCGTAGCGGATGTCGCCGGTGGCGAAGTGCTCGGTTCGAGGCGGCGGACCGAGTCCGCATCCGCGACGATGCGCGCCACCCGCACGGGGCTCGGGTGCGTCAACCGGCCCGAGTTCCCGCTCGCTGCGGCAGTCCGCACACGGGACGTCAGCCGCAGCTGCGCCGTGCGAGTTGCACCCGCGGCCGTCGTTGACGCACCAGCACTTCGCCGGACCGCTGCCCCGGGCCATCGGTCTGCGGCCGGCTGTCCGCCGGGGCCTCGGTCTGTTCGACACCCTCCTGTGTTCGGGAGATCAGCCCACAGAGCCGGATCGCGGCGTGGAGGTCTGCTCCACAGACGTGTGGGTCCGTGAACCTGTGGGAAGCGGCGACGCGAGCCCGTGCGAAGGCGGTCGGCCCGTACGCCCGGCGCTCGGTCCGACGGCGGCTACGGCTGCGTTCCCGGCATCGGCTCCACGCGTGTGTCAGCGCTTTCCCGGATGACGTAGACGGCGTCGGTGTAGGCCTGCCATCCGACCGGGAGGAGGTAGTACCGGTCGGCGCGGTTGACCAGCATCCGTAAGCCGGAATAGCGGTAACGGAACGGGAATGCCTCCCCCAGGTCGTCCCTCCGAAGGCCCCGGCCAGCCAGGCTGAGGGAGACACCCGGCCTCTGCGCATCCTGGTGTGCTGCCCCGTCGGGGTAGTGCCGGGGTTGGGTGGCCGTGGAGCGTGGGACAGGCGGGAGATGACGAGCTTCTCCGCAGGGCACCGGCGCTACCGGCCGACCGCGCGTACCGCTGCGCTCGTTCGCCCGACCGCGGCGGCGGTATGGATCCGATGGCTCTTTGACGGTGTTCTGCTGCTGGACCTGGCGCACGGAGTGCCTGCTGTCGGGCGGGGCGTGGTCGCCACGATCTGGCCCGAATCGGCGTGCCCGGCCGTCGGGAGGCATCGATGACCGGCCACGCCCCGGCCGGGGCCGACGACACCGGCGCCTGGGTGGCGGCATCCACCCGCTGCCTGCCCGGCGACATCGCCGCCAGGATCCGGGCCGCCCGGGAAGCAGGGGCCCCAAGCCGGTCACGGAGCCTGTGCTCTTCGCGGCCCGGACGACCCGCCCCGGACTGCCGCCGCTCTCGCCACCACAGGGTCCGGCCAGTGACGAGAGGTCAGGTCGTTCTCAAGGCGATCACCAGTGGGGACAGGTCGATGACCTGGGTGTCGTCGGGCGCGTAGTTGATCGTCCAGTGCCGCTCGGCCGGATCGGCGGTGAGGATCACCAGGCCGGCCAGCTCCTCCCAGCTGGCGGCCGGAGGGTAGGGGCGCAGCACCGCGTACGGCGCGCCGTCGACGAGCAGCGGCACCCCGCCGCCCCAGTGGGGGTCGGCGAACGCGCCGTGGTCCAGGTAAGGAGTGCTTGCGCTGGTCTCGGCCGCCCAGTGGGCCGCGGCGTCCTCCAGCTTCCAGCGCCGGACCATGGTGAGCTTGTTGCGCCACGCCTCCACGGCCTCCCCGCCCTGGAGCCGGTGCGCGTGGCTGTTGGACTCGCGGCGCCGGGCCTGCTCGCGGCGGGCGAGCGAAGCCTCCCGCTCCCGCTCGGCCTGCCCGGCGCGGGCCAGCTCCTCGCGGTCCGCCCGGTCGTGCTCGGCCGCGGTCGCCGCATAGGCCGGAGCGCTCCAGTGCCCCTGCCACGGCCGCCCGTCCGCGCGCAGCCGGTACCTCCCGTCCGCGGGCGCCCGGTACGGCGCGATACGGCCCGCGAGGACCCACGACACGAAGTCACCCAGCGCCGGGGTGACGCTCTGCCAGTCGCCGTGTCCCCGCGCGCACGCACACCACCGCCTGCACGCCTGCACCTGGAACCGGGCGAGGCCCGCGGCGACCTCCCAACCGGTCGGCCCGCCGTCCGGCGCGGTGCCGGGCGCGGTGACCCGGATCGAGGGCACCGACCCCAGCCACGGCCGGGGCCGGGTGGCCACCCAGCACACGGCGACACCGTCACGGGCGAGGCGTGCGGTGCGCGCCCGTATCTCGTCCTCGGTGATCGCCGACAGCTGCGCCTCCCACGCGATGCGGCGACCGCCGTCGGGGGAGGTGGCCATCACGTCCGCCCGCCAGGTGCCGTGCGGTGCGCGGACCTCGAGCTCGGCGGACCAGCCGGCCGCCCGGATCTCGGTGGCGAGCTGCAGCTTGAGCAGGTGGTGTTCCATCGACTCCCCGGCGAGCGCGCAGCGCGGCGCCCCGGCGTCGTGGGCGAAGAACCGGATCCGGGTGGGGGAGCGTTTGGCGTGCATGCCGTGCCCGCACTCCGGGCAGGCCAGCGGCACGCGTGGGCGCGCCCGGTGGACGGCTTCCCAGGCCCAGCCGCACCCGAGGTCGTCCCGGCTGGCATCCAGTCGGCCCCGCTGCGCGTGCATCGCGGTGAATGCCACGCCCGCCCCCCTTCCCGTACAGCCCGGACGGCCAGGGCGCCCCCGGCCCCTCCCGATCCCGAGCCCCGTCCCCAGTACCTTCCCCCTGTCCGCGCCCGGTCCACCCCACCAGGTACGGCACCGCACCGCACAGCACCACGCGTCCGGTTGCCGCCGACAGGCCGACACCCCCCGGGCCGCGGCCGCGCCCGGCGGTCCGACGTGCGGTGCGGTCTGGTGTCTCGCGCTTCGGGCGGCCGCCGGATGGGATGGTGGTGCGCCGCGGGACGGGATTGATCACAGACGTGCCCGGCCGACACTCCGCCGACCGGTCCACGGGAACGACCCGGCCCGCACAGAGCGACCCTTGGGGGAATGGGCAAGTCGCACTCCCGTGCGGCGACTCCCATGAGGGATGGAGCCCGTTCCGTCTCGGGCCGGCGCCTTCCACCCTCCGCGTGCTGGGCTGACGGGCCCGGGCACCCCGCTCAGGCGGTGGCGGCCGTCCGGCGCCGGGTCAACCGGGGACGCAGGCCGACCAAGAGCGCGGCGACGATGGCCCAGAGCCCGAGCGTGACCACCGGACCGGCCAGGTGGGCGCCGCCGAAGTAGCTCAGGTCGCTGATCGCGCGGACGGCCGCGCCCGGCGGCAGCAACGCCGAGACGGCGCGGGCCGCGCCCGGCAGCAGGTCGGCACCGATGGTCGCCCCGCTGGTGGCGTTGCCGACGGTCAGCAGCAGCAGCGTCGCCACCGGGATGCCCACCGGGCCGAGGTAGGTCCCGAGCAGCTTGGTGGTGAAGGCCGCCGCCGCGGCCAGCAGGGACAGGGTGAACACCAGCGGCAGGACGGGAGCGGGCACCGCCCCGAGGACCGGTCCGGCGATGACCGCGCCGACCGTGCCGATCGCCGCGGAGGTGCCGAGCAGCAGCCAGAACCGGTGGCGCAGCCGCAGCAGCGCGGTCAGGCCGAGCGCGTTCGAGCCCAGCACGAATCCGGCCAGGGTCACGCCGAAGGCCATGTAGAAGCCGGCCACGCCGCGGGCGTCGAAGTGGGCGAGCGGTACGACGTCCACCGTGCTGACCCGGTCGCCCGCGCCCTGGGCGTAGGCGTTCACCAGCCGCGTCACGGCGGTCGTGGTGGACGTCCCGGCGGCCCCCGCGGTCTGCAGGCCGAGCCGGTCGGGCCCGTGGGCGAAGAGCGCGGCCACCACGTCGCCGTGCTCCACCGCCTGGCGTCCGGCTGCGGCGTCGGCGACGGGGTGCACCTCGACGCTGTCGCCGAGCGCCCGGCCCACCTGGTCCGCCAGGACGGACCCCGTGACGGCGATCGGCAGCCGATGGGGCTGCGGGTCGCGCTGCAGGCCCACGTAGGAGGTAATGAAGGCCGCGGCGACGACCAGCGCGATGACGACCGGCTGGAGCCAGGCCCGCACCGGCGGCCGGCCGACGGTCTCCCGGCGGCGCTCGGGAGAGGCGGCGGGGGCGGGGGTCGCAGCGGGTTCGGGCGTGGCAGCGGATCCGGGGGTGTGCTCGGGTGCGGACGTGGAGGCGGTGACCATGGCAAGGCTTCCTGGTGGGGCGTCGGTGCGGGTGCCGCGGTATGCCGCGGCAGTGCACCATCGATAAATAGGAGCATATGCTCGTATTGGGGGAGCGGCAAGGCGACTCTCGCATGTGGGAGCACATGCTCCTATCCTGAGGGCGGAGGCTTGGAGGAGACCATGACACCTGCGCCGGCGAACACCGCCCCCCCGTGCAACAACCTCGCCCTCCGCAAGGCGGCGCGGTACCTCGGCGCCACCTACGACAAGGCCCTCGCCGCGGTCGGACTCCGGTCCACCCAGTTCAGCATCCTGCAAGTGCTGAACACGCATGGCGAGACCACGATCACCAGCCTCGCCGAGTCGATCGCCATGGACCGCACCACCCTCGCCTCGAACCTCAAACCCCTCGCCCGGGAGGGCCTGGTGACGGTGGAGCCCGCGCCCACCGACCGCCGGGCGCGGATCGCCGCGATCACCGCGGACGGCAAGACCCGGCTGGCCGAGGCGGCGCCGCTCTGGCGGGACGTGCAGGCGAGGTTCGAGACCGCCTTCGGCGTCGACGAGGCCGCCGCGCTGCGCGCCTCGCTGAACGCCGTCCTCGACACCGGCTTCGAGCCCTGGGCCGAGTAGCGGACGGCGTCCGCTCGGGGTGTGCGCCCCACCGGTGGGCGGCGCGCACGTTCGGGGCCGGGGCCGTCGCGGGCGCTCGGACCGCGGTGATCCGGCGGCCCGCCCGCAGCCCGAGCACCCGACCGATCAGCCCTGACGTGCCTTGAGCCGCGGGTCCCGCTTGTTCACGACGTAGGTCTTCCCGCGTCGGCGGACGACCTGAGACCCGGGCTTGGCCTTCAGCGCTCGAAGCGAGTTGCGTACCTTCATCGGCTCGTCCTTTCGTCGCATCACGACACCGAACATGTCGCGGGCATGCCAACAGTCCTCTGCTGCTCCTTGTTCCCAGTGCTCCCATATTTCCCGACGCCGCCGGCATCCGCGGATTGCACGGCCGCCGGCCGCGAAGTTGCCGCAGGCCACTGCGGAGGGAAGGCAGGGTCTCGGCAAAGTGGCGTGATGTCCGTTTTGATCAGGTGAGACCGAGGAGCGCGAGTGGCCGCTTCGGGTCGCGGGCGTTGCGTCGCAGGGCGGTGGCGATGCCGTGGACACCTGCGATGCGGAGGGCGCCGATGGTCGGGTTGCGCCAGGTGGCCATCGCTCGGGGCGCGTTGCCGGTGCGGAGTTGGGAGGCGTCCTCGGCGAAGGTGACATCGCGGATGTGATGCAGGGCCTCGATGGACCAGTGGCCGCGGATCAGGGCGGCAAGCTGTGTGGGGGTGGCCCGGTCGGCGGGCAGGCTGGTGACCGCGTAGATCGTCTTGATGGTGATCTTCCCGGTCCTGCGGTTCACGCGCCGGCGTTTGAGCTGGATCGCCTGGCGGGCGTGCGGGAAGAGCAGGTTGTTCACGGTGGCCACCTTGATCCGGCGGGTCTCGCCCCGCCCGTGCCCGGTCTCCCGGGTGCGCCCCTGCAAGGGGATCGCATGCCAGGGGAGGGACTTGAGCTGTTTTCGGAGCTTCTTCTGGTTGCCCTTGGCGATCACGATGTAGTGCGCGGACCGGCCGGTGACCAGATAGTCGGCGTGCTCGCGCTGGGTGTGCATCGCGTCGCTGGTCACCACGGTGCCGGCGAGGCCGGCGACGGTGTCGAGCAGGGGCTGGAAGCAGGTGATCTCGTTCGTCTTCTCGCCGACGTCCAACTGGGCGAGGACACTGCTCGTGGTGTGGTCGAGGGCGGCGAGCAGATGGATCCTCCGGCCGCTCGCCCGGGCGGCGCCGCGCAGGCTCTTGCCGTCCACCGCGACCGCCCGCAGGTCCTTGGCCTGAAGGCTTGGCGGTTGGCGGTCGGCGAGCCAGCGGCCCACTGCTCGATCGAGTGCGTCACCGTCGATCCTGGCCAGGACCCGGCGGATGGTCGCTTCACCGGGTGCCGGATGGCGTCCGGTGAGTGGATCGCGCCGGGCGCCGAGTAGACCGAGGACTTCGGGCGGAGCGTCGGCGGCCCACTCGCTGATCGCCAGCAGCGAGGTCGCTCCGGCCAGCACGGCGGTGGCGGCGAGCGCGAGCACGTACGCCAAGGCGTGGCGCACCCCACGGGGATCACGGGGGTCGGGCACCTCGGCGAGTCGTTCCAGCAGGCCAGGGCGCTCTCCTGCCCCGGTCGGCGGATGGTCGCGGAGCTGGTCAAGGGCAGGCGGGATCAGAGATGATGCAGCGGCAGGCACGGTCTTCCAGCGGGATCACGGGGCGTAGAGAACTCCATGATCTTGGAAGTCCGTGCCTGCTTCACGTCCGGACCGGCCCACCCCGCCGCAGACCGTGACCAAGCGGACGATTCGGCACTTTGCCGAGACCCTGCAGTACCGTGGCGCACCGACGCCGAACATGGGAGATGACGCCGACCTTTGCCCTCGGGCTCCACATCTCGAACCTCGCCCCAACGTCCCGCACCCGGCGCCGCGGGGACCTACCTGGTCACGGCCAATCCGCCGGTGTCCGTGGAAGTCGCCGCCGGTATCGGCCGCCACGCCACCACTCGCTTCGTACGGATCCGCCCGGAGGTGTGACCCGTGAGCAGCGACCCTGGCCACCTCCCCTCGGCTGCGCCCGGCAATTCCGTGCCGGCGGTCTCCGTCGAGGACCGCGTCGAGCGCGCCGTCGAGGCGATCATCGCCTCGCCCTCTGCGGACACCTGCCTCGACCTGGTGGCCGACCTGGAGCAGCTGGGCGCGTTGTGGGAGGGGGTGCTGGTCCTGCTCGGCCCGACGGTCGGCCGACCGCGGCCCGGGCTCAGTGAGCACGAGGCGGTGGCCAGGCTCCGCAAACTGGCCGCCACCCCCGACCGGGTCTCGAGTCTCGTCTACGGCGTCTGGGCGGCGTACCGGGAGCATGGCGCGTCGCCCGCTCGGGAGCTCTGGGAGACGGCCCCGATCGAGGTGCGTCGGGGAGCTGCCCTACAGATGCTCATCGTGTTCTGCCGGTCGATCGGCGGGGAGGGTGGCCGCTTGACGGCGGAGGCGACGGTCCAGTTGATCCGCGCCACTGTGCCCATCACTTGGTGACGCACGGTCGGCAACGACCCGACGCGGCGCGCATGCGGGGCGGGCCAGGAAGGAGAGCGGCCCGGGCCTCGCCGCGACGGGGGTTCGCGGGGCCTCGGGGCCGCTCTCGCGGTCGGCCGATTGCTGCTCCGCCGGCCGGCCGAGACGCCCGGGTGTGTGGTCACCTTGGGCGCGCTTGGTGGGGATTGGATCGTGTGCAGGGGACGTTAGTCCTCGGCACCGTTCGTGTCACGCCCTTTGTCCATGTATGGCATGCACTGGGCAGGCAGGCTCGGGGAGCTGCCAGAGACCCTCAAGGAGCCAACGATGGCCGCGAAGCAGATCCCGAACGTGACAGAAACAGCACCCTGACGCAGCGTGAGTTTGGTGACCCGCAGGAGAGGCCGGGGCTGAAGCCGGGCCTCTTCGCCTCGTCCGTGGCGCGTGAGAAGGTAGCGGCATTCCGAGAGACCACCCGGCCGCCTGCCGCTGACACCAGAGGAACGATGGCCACCAACGAAACCCGCACCGCCCGCTTCATCTACGCACCGGGCGTTGCGGCTCGACCCGGACGGCCTCTTCTTCCCGGGCCTGCGCATCCGTCGCGCCGTCCGGAGCCGTCGCGCCGTCGACACCGACGCCCTCGGCTACGAACAGCTCCGCCGCCTCCGCCCCGCGCAGCAAGCCGCCCAGCGCGCCCTCACCGCCGTGCAGACGGTCTGCCCGCCCGAGACCGACCCCATCGAGATCAAGGTCCTCGTTGAAGCCGAACTGTGGGAAGCCGCCTGTCTCGCCCATGAAGCCGTCCGGATCCGCAAGGCCCAGCCGGAAGTCGCAGAGCTGATCCGCGAGCAGATCACCGCCCGCGCCGACCGCTTGGAGCAGCTCGCCACCCGCCTGGAGAAATGGGCGGCTGACAACCCGCCCGCCAAGAAGCGACCCCGTATCGCAGCGCCCCGGCCGGTGGATGCGTCCGACCGGCTGCAAGCGGAAGCGGCGGCCGACTACCGGCCGACCGGCGACCTGCTGGCCCGCCTCGACGACGGGAGCACCGCCCTCTGAGAGGCTGCGCGCCCGGGAGCGGGTCAGTGGGGATGCCCGGGCGGCGGGGGAAGCCGGTGGTGGTCGCCCTGGGCCGCCGCGTCGATGAGGCGATTGGCCTGGTCCCGCGTGGCCGGTGGGAGAGGGGCGAGGTTCGCGGCGACCTGCGGTTGAGGCATCTCCATCACCTGGTCGAGGCCGGCGGCCAGAGCATGGACACTGTGGAGGCTGTCGGTGACCTGGGAGAGGCCATCGGCGGCAAGCCCCCCAGCGTTCTGGAGAGCGATGACCATCGCCAACGCGAGGTGCACGAAGTTCGGGTCCTCGTCGATTCGCCCGAAGGCCTTCATGCCCGCCGGGTTTTCGTGGCGCGACGTCGCCGTGAGCAGGCGGGCGAGCAGCGGCAACGCCCTGAACAGGGCGGTGGTGGCAGTGCGGGCCGCCTCCAGTGCCTGGTCGTCCGCGCCGTGGACCGCGGCGGCCAGCGCCGGGAGCGACACCAGGCGGCCGGCATCGAACAACGCGGCCGCCGGGCCGGTCAGCCACGGACCTGCTCCGGCCACCTTGTCGCGCCGGCCGGGTGCGAGGCCGAGCGCCTTCTCCACCACGAGCGCCTGTTCCTCCGCCGGCGCGGTGTCCTCGCCGAAGACGAAGGCGCGCAGCATGAGCTCGGCGGCGTCGGTGCGTTGGGCGGCGGTGAGTCGGGTGTCGCGGGGTAGGACGGTGTGCTGTCCTCGCCGGCCGGCCAGAGTGGCGGCTGCGGCGGTCAGCGCGGCGTCGCGGTTGTTGGTGGAGTCGAGCTGGACGATGCCGTCGTGGAGGGTGGCCATCCAGCGGTCGAGGGTGGCGGTGAGGCTTTCGCGGGCTGCGCGGGTGGGGATCTGGTATCCGTCGAGCCACAGCAGGACGCGCAGGGTGTCGACGTCGCGGGTGTGCTCCCGCCAGCGGAGCAGGGCGAGGAGCTGCTGGTCAGTGCTGGGCGGGTAGTGCCAGACGGGGCGGCGGCCGCGGTTGGCGCCCCGCTCGGGTCGGGGCAGCAGCTGCTGGCTGCGGAACGTCTCCAGCATGCGGTCGGTGACCTGGTGGCCTTCGGCGGCTGCGGTGCTTCGCAGCGCCTCGGCGTCCAGCACGCTGTCGGCGCTGGCCTCGTCCATGCGGTCCATCCTCTCGATGAGAACTCCCAGCTTTCTGGGCTGTAACTCGCAACACAGCGAAGTACTCCCAGCCGCGGGGCCGATAACTTACATCCCTCTGAACAGGCCTTTTATCGCCGATACCGGGCCTCTACCGTGGCCGTATGCGCTCGCAGGAACAGGGTAGAACGCGGCGCTGAACCAGAGGAAGGTCGGCGCTCGCCGTGTGCGGGCCGGGCGGTGGAGAAGGAGGTGAGTTCGATGGACAAGAACGGGAAGAGGCTCGTCGTCGCCGTGGCCGGGTCGCTGGCACACGCTCGCGCCCAGCAGTGGGCGCGGCGCCAGGGCATGGTGGCGTGGCAGGGCGCGATGGTCGGTGCGCTGGCCGCTGCGGCAGCCGGCGCGCTGCTCCAGCGGGCACTATAGGGCGGCCGGTCGAGGAGCCCGGCACTAGCTGATCTGTGAGGCACGCGGTGGTGTGGGCGCGACGCGCACTCTCGCACGCCGGCAGGCGTGCGAGAGCGTCGGTTGGCAGGGGGTTGGCCCA
>NZ_JBFBJZ010000129.1:0-10511 GCF_040686255.1 Kitasatospora sp. NPDC085879
CCTTGAAGTGGACGACGGTCTGCTGGACCTGCCACTCGTCGGTGCCGCCGCTGAGCAGGGACTGCGCGCCGTCACTGCCGGTCCCGAGGCCGGTGGGCGACCCACGGCGCCTGACCCTCCCCGCCCAACGCGACACCGACGCCGCACCCCTGCTGCGCCACCCTGACCTTCTCGAGCCTGTCGCCGCCCTCCACCGCCCGCGGCTCCTCGCCCTGCTCGCTTCCGAAGCGAGCCCGGTGTCCTGATCCCGCTGCTGCCTCGGCGAGACGGCGGGCGACCCGCGGCGCGGGTGCAAGGTCGCGGTGTGTGAGAGCGGCAGCCGCTGACATGCCGACGCCGGCAACAGCTACTACGGCGGCCTGCAGTTCGACCAGGCCACCTGGCGCGCCAGTGGCGGCCTCGCTCACGCACCCGCGCCGGCCTCGATACCGGCACCCGAAGCTCCCAACCCCGCAGCCCGCACACCGCCCTGCCCCCAGGCCCACGCAGCAGCCGACAGCCGAACCCGGCGCAACCGCAGACGCTGGCCTGACAGCCAGCAAGCCCGGCATGGTGCGAGGACGGGGACACGCTGAACGACGTCGCCCAGACCCAGCAGGTCCCCGGCGGCTGGCCAGCCCTCTACCAGGCCAACCTCGACCCATCGGCGACAACCCAATCTCATCCTCATCGGACAGACCCGCTGTCTCCCTAGGCCACCTAATTCGCACAAGGGGTCCACCCGGGAGGGGCCGCTGCCCGTACCTGGCTCGGACGGGCAGGGGCACCAGTCACCACCCGGGCCAAAGCCGAACCGCCCAACGGGCTTCCCGCCCCACGCTGGCTCGGCCCCATGGCAGCCGCGCAACGCCGACGGCGCTGCCACCCGTGGTTTCGGCCATCCGGGCGGCGACCGGACGCCAGGGTGCGGCTGCCGGATGACACTCCCAGGATCCGGCAGTCGCCCCAGCGTCCGGGCCGGCACAGCGCCGGCCGCGCACCGCACGCCACCCGCCCCCTGCGGCGCCAGCGGGCGCTGGGCGATCGCGACACCGCGCTCCGCCCGCGCAGTGCCGGCTGGCCCCGTCCCGGAAGGAGGCCGGGCAATGGCCCGCGTCCGCGACCGACCTGCTCGCCCGGGTCCTGCGCGGCGGCGGCCGGCGGCGAACGCACCGAGAGCAGCCCGCGGACAGCGCACGGGCGTATGGTCGTGGCATCGCCGAAGTCGACGCAGAATGCGGGAGAGAAGGGGTCGTCGTGATGGCGCTCGTGCGCCGCTACCTGGTGGTCCTCCCTGGCCGTCCCGGCAGTCACGCCCAGTAGACCGGCGTCGTCGTGACCGCCACCGCCCGCTCGCGCCCGGCGGCCACATGATCTGCACCGACGAGAGCGGCCGCCTCCAGGTGGAGATCACCGAGCACGGCGCCGCCCGACTCCTGACCCCCACCCCGCTCCACCACGGCCCCCTCCACGCCGAACCCCTCCCCTGAACCGGCCAGCCACAGCCACACCCAGGAAGACGCCGGGGTTCCGCCCCGTACCCACAGATGGGGGCCGCCGGCGCCTTCCGGCGGCCCCTGTTCTCCTGGCCTCACCACGACGCTAACCCCACGCACCACCACCCGCGAGCGCCCCTGGGCACCCGGCGGCCCGCCGATAGGCTGCCCCGCGCGGCCATGTTCACGGCCATCCAGCAGACGCTCCTGGAGGCGCAGCGGCAGCTGCGGATCGGGCGCTGGCCCGGCAGACCGCGCAGAGCCTGGACGGAGCCGTCGGCGCCGCAAATCGGGCGCCTCGCCGGGCTACGGAAGCGCTTGCGGGCTCGCTCAGGCTGTCGCGCGCATGCACGGTCCTGCGGTTCCTCCTCGACCTCGCGTCTGCTCTCAGCCACGGCCGCACCACGGCTGCCCCCGACGGGTGCGCCGCCGTGGTGGCGGGACTGTCCGGTGGGGTCAGTGCCCGGAGGCGGGGGTGTTGGGTTCCTGGGGGTCGACGCCGGTGTGCGCGCCCGCGTCGCGGCCGCCGCTCGGTCGGCCGGACGGGCCCTGCGCGCCCTTGTCGTGCTGGTGCTTGGATGAGGCCGGCCTCTCGGCGATGTCCTCACCTCGGCGGCCCTCGCTCTCCACTGTGCCCCCCGGCACGGGCTGGTCCTCCTCCTCGGCATGCTCCCGGCCCGGCCCCGGGCGCGTACGTGTCCGGGTCGAAGGAGCGGCGCGCGCTGTCGTTCGGCTCCTGATGTTCCTCATCGATGTCGCCCGACCACCCGTGGTGGGCGCCCTCCATCCGGCTGGCCTGCCCCTCCTCCATGGACGGATGCGACTTCGCCTGCCGCTCAGTCATGACTGTCACCTCGCTTCGCGGAGCCCGACACGGCCGTCGAGCTCCCTCGGCGCCTGTCCACCCCACGGGTCCTCAACCACGCCGACGAGGTCTCTCGACCGGCGGCCACGGGCTCCCCCGAGCGATGTCCGGCGTCGGTCTGCCGGAACTGCGCGCACAGATCAGGGCCGCCGGCAGCATCCGGCGAACCCCTGATCTCCTCACGAAAACGCCAACCTCGCACGGCGCCGCCCGCGACCGCGGCCGATGTCTGGGCTGTCCCAGAGGACCTGCCACAGCCGACCGCTGCGCGACAGCAGAATGCCCAGCGTGTGCGACGGACCGGGTCGGGTAGGCGCGACGAGAGCCGCACTGTAAGAAAGGACATGGCCGTGCCTGCAGGATCAGGTAAGAAGCGGGAACGCCAATACGAGCACATCAAGGACAGCGCCCTCGACCGCGGTGAGAGCGAGAAACGGGCGAAGGAGATCGCTGCCAGGACGGTGAACAAGGAGCGCGCCCGGCACGGCGAGTCAAAGACCGCCAGCCGATCCTCCACACAGGACACGTCGTCGTCGCGGCGCGGGGGCCAGCGCTCCCACTCCGGGGCGCAGGGCCCGACGAAGGAGCAGCTGTACAACGAGGCCAAGCAGCGGAACATCCACGGCCGGTCGAAGATGAGCAAGAAGGAGCTGGCCAGCGCGCTCGGCCGCTGACAGGTCCTCACGCGCGGCTCGTGATGCCGCCCTGTGGGGCCCTGGGAACTGGTTCGGGCTGTCCGCGGTCGGCCTGCCGCCCGTGCCTGGTGGCCGTCGGGCCCACGCGCGATTAACACCGGCCCAGTGGGTGTGCGTCGCGCGATGCCTCCCCGGGGCCCGGGCGGCGCTCTGGCAGCCCGCGGTCGCGCGCTGCCGCCGACGGGCCCCACGCGGGTGCGGACAAGGCCTCGGCCGCGAAGGAAGGCGGCGATCGGCCGGAAGTAGCTGGCCGCGCCGTCCGGTGGCGGCGACGCCCTCGGTGGCCGCGACCGGTTTCGCCCTGAGGTGTCGTGCGACGCGCAGGCCTCAGTCGGGCAGACGGAGGCGGATGTAGTGGACCTCGCCGTGGCGGCCGGTGCCGGCGAGGACCTCGACGACGGGCTGCGGTTCGGTGACCCAGTGGATCCGCGCGGCGGGCCCGGCGGTGGCCGGGTCGAGTCGGCCGGCGACCGCGGCGGCGACCTGTTGTGCCTGCGGTCCGGTCAGGCGCGGGGTGGTGACTTCCTGGCGGCCGTCGGGCAGCCGCACCAGGCACGCCTCCGGTCGAGAGATGGGGCCGGTGATACCGACGAGGTCGGCGTCGGTGGTGTCGGCGTGCCTCACCTTCCACCAGCCGGCGCGGGCGCCGGGCACGTACCGGCCGTCCAGGGTTTTCACGATCAGGCCCTCGACGCCGAAGGGCTGCATCTGCTCCAGCCAGCGCAGCGCCTCGGTGCGGTCGGTGGTGGCGATGATCTGCTGCAGCGGCGGCCGCACGCCGGCCATCAGCCGCGACAGCGCCTCCCACCGCTCCCCCGCCGTCCGGGCGCGCAGGTCCCGGCCGGGCTCCGCCAGGATGTCGAAGACCACGTAGGTGACGTGGATGCCGTCCCGGGCCCGGGCGGCCGGGGTGCGCAGCAGCTGGGTGAAGTCGATGTGGGCGCCGTTCCAGGCGACGAGTTCGCCGTCGACGACGGTGCCCTCCGGGAGCGTGGTGAGGGCGCGGGTGATGTCGGGGAAGTCGGCGGTCAGGTCGCGTCCGGAGCGGGACTGCAGCAGGGTCCGGCCCGTCTCGAGGTGGAAGCCGGCGGCGCGGAAGCCGTCCATCTTCGGCTGGAACAGCACCGGGCCGGGCAGCTCGCGCGCCGCGGGCAGGAGCGGCCAGGAGGCGGGACGCACCAGCTCCACCGGCGGCCGCACGGTCACCGGGGAGGAGGTCGCGGGTTTCTTCGACGTCGCCATGTGCGCGGGTCCCGGCCTCAGGAGGCGCGGCGCAGGCGGCCGCTGCTGCGGGTGGCCTTGGCGACGGCGTCCTGGAGCTGGTCGCGGGTCATGGTGGAGCGGTGCGGGACGTCGAGATCGGAGGCGCGCTTGTAGAGCTCGCCCTTGGTCAGCTTCGACAGGTCCTCGGCCGCCACCTTGCCGCCCGTGGTGACGCGCTTTTTCGCCGCCGTTGGCTTGCCGGTCTTCGCGCTGGTGGAGGTGGACTTCGTGCCGGCCTTCGCCTTCGGCGCGCGGTGCGACGCCGGGGCGCTCGCGCGGCCGCGCCGCCCGCCCTCCGCCTTCGCGGAGTCCTTCTCGGCCGACTCGTCGGCCGCCTCCTCCACTGCCGCCTCCTCCGCCTGGTCGTCGGCGGATGCCGCGGCGGGTTTGCCGGAGCGGGCGGCGTCCACGCTGCGCCGCAGCACGTCCATCAGGTCGATCACGTTCGTCGACTCGGGTGGGGGCCCAGTGGAGACGGTGATCTCGCGGCCGGCCTGCTTGTCCTCGATGAGCTTGCGGACCTGTTCCTCGAAGGTGTCGTGGTACTCGGTGGGGTCCCAGTCGACGGCGAGCATCTCCACCAGCTGCTCGGCCGTCTGCAACTCCTGCGGGGAGAACTTGGCCTCGCCGGTGGGCAGGTCGTCGACCTCGCGGCGCGGGTCGCGGACCTCGTCGGCGAAGTGCATGGTGTGCAGCTCCAGCAGGCCGTCCTCGGCGCGCACCGCGGTCAGGTACTCTTTGCCGCGCATGGAGAACATCGCCAGCCCCGCCCGGTTCGAGCGCTCCAGCGCCTTCGTGAGCAGCTGGTAGATCTTGGCGTACTCCTTGCCCTTCGGTCCGAGGTAGTACGTCTTGTCGAAGAAGATCGGGTCGACCTCGCCGAGGTCGACGAACCCGGACACGTCGATGGTGCGGGAGCGGCCCGGGGAGATCTGCTCCAGCTCGTCCGGCTCGACGATCACGTACTCGCCGTCGCCGACCTCGAAGCCCTTCACGATGTCGCCGAACGCGACCTCCTCGCCGGTCCGCTCGTTCACCCGCCGGTTTCGCACCCGGTCCGAGGTGCCGCGCTCCAACTGGTGGAAGCGCACCGTGTGCGACTCCGTCGCCGTGTACAGCGCCACCGGCACCGTCACGAGGCCGAACGTCAGCACCCCCGTCCACACCGGCCTGGCCATGACAACCTCCTCCACGAGGCGCCCGGACTACTTCGGCCGGGCGTTGGGATGACTACGCCGGCCTGCGGTCGCGGCACGGACGGGACGCCTTCAGCATCACCGCGGCCGCACGGTACTGCCTGCGCTGCACGGCCACCTGGGCCCTTCGGGCCGCCGCTCGCCGCATCGGACGAACGACCGCTCACCGGGGCGCCTACGCAGAAAGCCGCAGGTCAAACCCCTAGTTGAATGCTCAGCAAGGTCACCGGGTTCCTGATCACCTGGGGCGCAACGCGGCGGGCCCCGGTGCCATCCCCTCCGCAGACCTGGTCGTTCAGCGTCGCAGCCAGTGCACCGTCAGCTCCGTCGGCGCGAGGCGCTGCGCGGACTCGTTCGGGCGCCACCGCGAGTCGAAGGGGAACTCGTTGGTGACCCAGAGGACACCGGCGAGGGCCGCGGGCATGGACCAGCAGGCTGCCCTGCCAAGGTCGAATTCGATGGCACCTCCGAGCCAGGGGTCGGAGGCGTTGAACTGGATGGTGAAGCCAGCCCTGCCGCCCGGCGATCAGATCGTCGAGATGCTGGATCTCCAGCCCGGAGAAGCGGTGGGCGCCGGCTGCGACGATCAGCGGCAGTCCCTCCCGCTCGGCCAATGCACGGTACTTCCTCTCCTCGATCCGCGTAGACAGCGGCTGCGCGGTGACGTGCCCGACGCGTGACACGGCCGTTCTCCGGAGCCAGGGCAGCGCCGCGCGCCTGAACACTCGAGATTGCCCGGCGAGGTGGCGATGGGTCAGAGGAGGCGAAGCACCTGGCCGGGGATCATGAGGTCGGGGTCGTCGCCGCGGCGACCGCGGTGGTCGCAACCCGGCCGGCGGCGGCCTGGGCGGGCGCGGCGGTGGTGGTCCGCAGGCCGGCGGCGCAGGCGAGGGCGAGGAGTAACTGCAGGATCCGGTGGGCGATGGACACGGTGGAGCTCACTCCCCGAGAGGTCGGCGATCGGGCCGCGGCTGCTGCCCGGGCCCGCCGGTCGGATCCGGCTGTCCGGGTGGCCTCGCGGTTGCGGGGTGGGCGGGTGTCGGGGTGGATGGGTGGCGGCCCCCGTGTGTTGTGGGGCAGGGGCTCGGGGACCGACGAACACCCATCGGTAGGAAGAAGGCTTTGGCATGAGCATGGTGCAGGAGAGCATCGACGTGGATGTGTGTCCTTCCAGCCGCTGGACGCCGGCCACACCCGGATCATGATGTCGATGGACTTCCAGCCCGAGGGGCCGGCGGAGAAGGCCGCCCGACACATGCGTGAAGGGCGACCTCAAGCGTTTCAAGCACTTCATCGAGGAGCGCGGCACCGCAACCGGGGGCTACCGCGAACGCCTGTGACGGTTCCGCGGCCACGCCTGGTCCCCGGCTTTGGAACGACCGGGCGTGCCGGGCACCGGGCACGGGCGGTGTGCGGCGGTCCCGGTCTTCCCCTAACTAAGGCCGCGCGCGAGGCCGGGGTTCGGTCGGATCGGGGTGGGACGACGGCCGGGCGGCATGGTGAGCGGCCCGCGGCGGCGTAACCCCCACGCCGCCGCGGGCCACGGCCGTGGGCCATGGACTCGGCACCGCCGGCACAGACTAAGCAACAGCCTGCAACCGTCGCCTTGTGGGCGCTGCCCGCCCCGTGGGCTCAGCGGTAACCCCGCGGCCGGCCGACGGATTGCCGGACTACGCGGTCAGGCGTCCGCAATGGGCAGCTGGTTGTCTGCCGCTGGGACCGCTCCGTCCGGGAGTGGCGGTGGGGGCGGAGCATCCGGTGATGGCGTGGTGAGGTGTTCGACGAGGCGGTCCTCGAACCTGCCGAGCAGCAGCAGGACGCCGAGAAGGGCGGGGGGCATGAGCAGCATGAGCACGATCATGTGAGCCTCCCGAGGGGATGGTCACGTTCGGCTCGACTCGCTGGTCGACTGCCGTTCACGCTATGGGCACGCACGGCCTTCGGCATCTTCGGCGCCCACCCCTCCCGGTCACCGCCCGCAGCGGGCCGTTCAACCGGTCCGGCACCGCTACCCGGACACAGGACTCAGGGGGCGGCATCATCGCCTTGCAGGTGCTGGTGGCCACGGCGATCATTGCCTTGAACCCGGTCGCTGGCGTCGTGGCGGCCGTGGCGGGCCTGATTGCCGCCGTAGGGAGAAGGAGATCGGACGGGCCAGCCCACCCAATCTGAGCAGGCCATCGGCAGCGTCAAGGCCGACATGGCCGAGATCAAGAAGAGGGCTCACTGATGACAGACGACTCACACGACACGCCCACGCCTGAGGAACTGCGCGAGCAGGTAGAGGCCACCCGCGAGGAACTCGGCCAGACGGCCGATGAGCCGGGGGCGAAGGCCGACCTCAAAGCCCGAGCTCAGCACAGAGCGGCGCAGGTCAAAAGCCAGGTGCAGGACAAGGCCTCCCACGCCCTGCACGCGGCGCAGGACAAGACGACCGAGCCGGTGCGGGTCAAGGCCGCCCACGCCAGGGAGCAGCTGAGCGAGACCGCCCATGCACTGGGGGAAAAGATCCCAGATCCGGTGCGCGAGCGGTCCTCCCAGGTGGCGCACGCCGGGCGTGACAACCGGGGTGCGCTCATCGCGGTCGGTGTGACCGTCGCGCTCGCTGTGATCCTCTACGTCCGACGCAGGAGGAACTGAGGTCAGCAGGAACTGATGTAAGAAGTCATCTCATTTGGGCTTGTAGGCTGCTCGCGTGACGATCGTGGAGCGCCTGGTGCCCGACGAGTTGTGGGAGCTGTTCCAGCGGGTGGTGCCGCCGGCACCGACCCGACCGCAGGGCGGCGGCCGACGCCGCCACGGGGACCGGGAGGTGCTGGCAGCGATCGTGTTCGTGGCCACCTCCGGGTGCACATGGGCCCAGCTACCGCCGTGTTTCGGCCCGTCCGGGCCGACCGCGCACCGGCGGTTCGCGGAGTGGACCGCGGCCCGGGTGTGGGCGAAGCTCTACCGCCTGGTCCTGGACGAACTCGGCTCGCGGGGCGAGCTGGACTGGTCGCGGTGCGCGGTGGACTCGGTGAACATGCGGGCCGCGAAAAGGGGGACCTGACGGGTCCGAATCCTGTCGATCGGGGCAAGGCCGGGTCGAAGATCCACTTGCTCACCGAACGCACCGGTCTACCCCTCTCACTCGCGATCTCCGGCGCGAACCTACACGACAGCCAGGCCCTGATCCCGCTCGTCGAGGCGATCCCGCCGATCCGCTCCCGCCGCGGCCGGAGGCGCCGCCGGCCCGGCAAGCTCCACGGCGACAAAGGCTACGACCACCGCTTCATCCGCTCCTACCTGCGACGACGGCAGATCGCACACCGCATCGCCCGCCGCGGCATCGAGTCCTCGACCCGCCTCGGCCGGCACCGCTGGGTCATCGAGCGCACTGTCGCCTGGCTCGGCGGCTTCCGCCGGCTCCACCGCCGCTACGAACGCAAAGCCGACCACTTCGCGGCCTTCGCCACCATCGCCGCTACCCTCATCTGCCACCGCAGAATCACCAAATGAGATGCGATGATATGCATTGGCTTCACGTGAATGTGCCTACAGCTCGCGCGGCCCCCAGGACTTCCGGTGCGGGCAACGAGGACGATTGGATTACGTTGGACGAAATTCAGGGCTACCTCTTGTGGCATGCACGCCACCTCATCGAGGAGGATGACGGGAGAATTATTCATCGCGATTCGGATGGCTCCCTCCATTCGGATGAAGAAGAATGGAGACTGCTTGGAATCTACTCCACCGAACAGGCGGCGGAGGCGCAGCTTGCTCGGGCGAGACAGCTTTCTGGGTTCAGCGGCGAGCCCGACTGTTTCGAGATCGTTCCAGTGGAGCTCAATCAAGAAATGTGGCTGGACGGATATTTCACCTATGGTCCCGACGGCGAGATCGGCGAGCAGGCGGGAGGATCATGAATATGAGCGCAAGAAAAGTTTACCTCCTCACCCACAGGCACATTTACGGCACTGAGGTCGCCCCGGAGCCGGTCGAGGACGGTGAGCCGCTGTTCTGGGATGACAGGGACGAGACCTACAAGGTACTGGGACTGTACCCGACCAGAGAGCAGGCAGAGGGCCGAATCGAAAGATTTCGCACCCTTCCCGGGTTCAAACAGGCTCCCGACGGGTTCATTATTCACGAATACGTCATGGATCAGCCGCGCTGGAGCCGCGGATATTCAGTGGAACACTAGACGAGCGGTTCCAAAATCGGCCGGCCCTGTGGATTCTGAACCGGACGCGCAGGGAGGGTATCCAGCGCCGGTCGTGACGACCGAAGCTGGACACCCTCCTAGCAGCGCTCTGTGCACAGATTGGGGGTCACCCCCCTGGCCGATCCGGCCACAACAGGCGCCTGCGTGCCGGCGGCCACCGCTCCAGCATGCTGTCCGGAACCTGCCCGGGCGACCGATCCGTGGGCCGACACCCGGTCGGCCAGCAGCTGTTGGCGAGAACCTGCGTGATCTGGCACAACCGGACCACTGGTCAACCCATCACCCGCTCTCCGATCAGCTACAGCCACTGACCGAGTTCGGAACTGCTCGTCCCGCGAAAAGCAGTGAGGGTGCGACGCCAACGGCGCCGCACCCTCACTGCTTTTCGCCTACTTTACTTGCGATCGAGGTACTTCTTTGCCTTGTTAATCGGCCCGTCCGGGCCTACCTCCCTGGGGGTTGGCATCCTCCCGTACCAATCCTTGAAGTATTCAATCGCGGAATCCTTCGCATTTTTGCCGTTGATCCTATCCTTGCCCTTGATGAAGTCCGGCGCATCATTGGCCTTCTGCTTGCCAGACTTTCGCGTGGGCTTGGCGAAGACGATCCCCTTGATCCAGTGGGAAATTCCACTGGCATCCCGGACCAGTTTATGTGCGGGCGCGGAACGTAGAAGTGGATGCGGACGACCGGCTTCGGCTTGGTGACAAAGTACGTGCTAACCTCCGTGTTTCGCTTCGCGTCGGCTGATCTGGGGTGATCTCCAGGTTGAAGGTCGTGGGGTTGCCGTCGGACGGTGGGCATGCCGAGGGC
>NZ_JBFBJZ010000130.1:0-10486 GCF_040686255.1 Kitasatospora sp. NPDC085879
CTGGCCAGCACCCGTTGCGGGTGCCCGGCCGCCGCGGTGTCAGCTGTGGGGGTGAATCGGCACGTACGACGCGACGTCACCGATCTTGGTGTAGGAGCCGCCCGAGGTGTCGAGGAAGGCTTGGCCCACCATGTTCAGGCTGGCCATGTGGTCCTTCGTGGTGAGCTTCATCCGGTAGGTGACGGTGCGGCTCTTGCCCGGTGCCAGGGAGAAGGCGGCGGAGCGGCCGAGGCCTGCGTAGTCCATGCCCGTTCCCATCCTGAGCGGCAGGGCCGTCCAGGAAGAGCCGTCCTTGCGCTCCAGCGTGCCGGTCGGGATCCGCTCCTCGACCGGCCCGGTCGGTGTGGCGAACTCCTGCTCGTCGTGCTGGCCTGCGACGACCGGCTCGACGTGGCTGTAGGAGGTCTGGCCGACGTTCGTCCAGGTCACCTGGAAGGCGACAGTCTCGGTGCCGTCCACGGTCGTCGAGGTGGGTTCGCCGAACTGGACCTTGATATCGCCGGCCTTGCCCGTGCCGAGGACGTCTCCGCGCCTGCTGACGTCGAGGCTGTTGAGGATCGTGGTCAGACCGTCCTCGTACTCCGCCTTCAACCCGCTGGCCACCACGAAGACCTGCTCCTTGTGGAAGCCCCACATGCGGGCGGTGAACTGCTTGCCACTGCAGTCGACCTGCCATTTGGTCATCGAGGCCGTGCGGCCGTTGATCTGCTGAACGGACCGCTGCGGAGCACCGACGCGGCGCACCGCGCCGAGCTCCGTGGGGGCGTAGGGGTTGTCCCACAGGGCGCAGAAGGGCTGATGCGACCAGCCGCTCGCCGAGTCGAGGTTCGCCTCCGACGGCCACGTCACGTTCGGTAGGACTTCGGTGTCGTACGCGGCGATCTCCACGCCGTACGGCTGGCACTGGTTGTACGTGGCGCCCGCCGGGGCACCGGGACTCATGAGGCAGAGCCGAAGCGTGTCCTTGGACTCGGCGATCCTCCAGCCGTCCGGGATCTCGAGTCCGACCTTCTGGAAGGTGTACGGGGTGCCCGCGGTGGCGGCCGGGGCCTCGGGGCTGTCGCTCGTCGTGGCCGAGGGGCTGGGCGAGGGGGACGGGGAGACCGAGGGGCTCGGCGTGGCGGTGAGGGTGGCGGCCGGCGGGGTGTCGTCGCGCTTGGCGACCTGGTCGCCGTCGATCCGGACGACGCCGATCGCGACGGCCGCGGCGAGGCCCAGCAGCGGGACGGTGACGGTGAGGACCGGCCGCAGGCGGCGGAGCCGGCGGGAGGGCGGGGTGTCCTGGCGGAGGCTCTGCGCCGTGACCAGCGAGGCGCGGGCGTTGAGGGCCTCGCGCAGCAGGCGCTCCGTCGGCGTCTCTTCGGGGGTGGGCTTGTCGGTCATCGGGCCTTCTCCAGCTGCTTCTCCAGGGCGTCCAGGGCCCGGCTGGCGGTGGACTTCACGGCGCCCCGGGAGAGCCCCAGGGTCTCGGCGATCTGTGCCTCCGACAGATCGGACCAGTAGCGCAGGACGAGCACCTCCCGCTGGCGGGATGTCAGTTCCTGGAGCGCGACGAGCACGCGCCGGTGCTCGTCGTTGAGGACGGCGTGATCCTCCGCCGACGGGGCGTCCGCCTCGTGCGGCGGCACGTACTCGCGGGCGGTCTTGCGCCGGCGGAGCACCGAGCGGGCACCGTTGACGACCGAGGTGCGCAGGTAGCCGAGGGCGTTGTCGAGGTCGTCGAGCTGCTCGCCGTGGCGCTGGTAGAGCGCGGTGAAGGCCTCCTGGACCACGTCCTCGGCGATGTCCTGCTGGTCGACCAGGAGGACGGCCATCCGGACCAGGCCGAGCCGGTGGGCGTGGTAGAGGTCGGTGAGGGTGGGCCGGTCCTCGGTGGGCTTCCGCCCGCCGCGCAGCAGGCGCAGCCCGGGACGGCCGGGGCGCGCCGCCTCGGGCGCGGCCTCGGCGGAATCGGCGCCGAACAGCAGACGCAGGACGCCTCGGATCGGGGCGGGGCGCCGTACCGGCAGCCCCGATATCGGCGCGATGGCCATGGACATGTGCGGGTTCCGTTCTCCCCCCGGGAGGCACCGCTCGGCGCGGGCTCCCACGACCGGGAACATGGTGATCATGGTGATGAGCGGGGCGATTGTGCCAGTAGCGGTCAGTACGACCGCGAACCGGCCCGCCTGCCGGTCGGGGCGGCGCGGTGCAGGCCTCGGCGGCCCCAGCCGGAGCGGCCGGCCGACGGCGGCGCGGATTTCATGACGAATACGGAGATAACGGGCACGTCCATGGCAGGTCCCCCCAGGGTGCGGTGGAGCGTCGGTCGGAGCGAGAGCCGCCGGCCGGCCTCGGGCGGGCCCGTCCGGCTCCGTTCCCCTGGCTCTCGTCCTGATAGACGTGCATCCCGCCGGGGGGTTGCAGGTGGGTGCGGAGAAATCTTTCCGGCGCCCGCACCGGACGCCACAGTCGGCTCGGTGCGGGGGCCGACAGCACGAAGGGGCGCCCGGCGTCATGGCCGGGCACCCCGTGGGTGGTTCAGCGGCGGGCGCCGCGGCGGCCCCAGCCGGACATCCGGATCGGCGCGGGGATGTTCTTCGTAAAAGTGGAGACAACGGACACGTTCATGGCATGACCCCCCAAAGAGATCGCTGCGGGTGTGGTGGTGGACGTGTGCGGCGAGGCCCACCGGTCGGCCCTGCCGCACCGGCCCCGTCCCCCCGGGCCCTCGTCCTGACGAAGCAGCATCCTCCCCGACGGACGCGGCGGGCTCCCACTGCTTTTTCGCCCCGCCCCCGCCGCTCGGCCGCTGCCGGCCTCGGACACTTCTTCAGATTAGGCCCGGGCACTGACAATCCGGCCCCGCCAAGGGCTCCACCCGCAGGGCGCCGCTCAGCAGACCAGGCCCAGGTCCGCGGGGGTGGCGGTCTTCGGGTCGACGGGGCGCCGGCCCTCGGTGGGCCAGCCCTCGCGGATCCAGTACTCCAGGCCGCCGATCATCTCCTTGACCTCGCGGCCGAGTGCGGCGAGCCGCATCGCGCCCTTGGTGGAGCCGTTGCAGGCGGGCCCCCAGCAGTACACGACCAGCAGGCCGGGCGGGAGTGCGGCGACCCGCTCCGCGGTGATGTCGGCGAGCGGGAGGCTGATCGCGCCGGGCAGGTGGGTCTTGCGGTGGGCGCCCTCGGCGCGGACGTCGACCACGGTGAAGTCCTGCCGCCCGTCGCGCATGGCGTACCAGACGTCGGCCGGGTCGGCCTGGCAGCCGAGGCGCTCGGCGAAGAAGGCGAAGGCGCGCTCCGGGGCGAGGGCGGGGATCTCGGTCACGGGCGAGACGGCGGTGGTCATCGGCGGGCTCCTGCCGGTCGTGTTCCTGCGGTGCTGCGACGTGATCGATCCTCGCGGGCGGCCGGGCGGCCCGACAGTGGCGCAGACGACTACACTCGCCAAGATCCCGCCAGCCCGGACGAAGGGGGCCACCGTGCCCGTCCACCCGCCGAGCGGCCCGGCACCGGTGACCGTCGGCCGCCGCCCGGAGCCCGTGCACACCGTCGCCGTCTACGCCTTCGACGGCATGGCACCGTTCGAACTGGGCGTGGTGGTCGAGGTGTTCGGGCTCGCCCGGCCCGAGGTGAGCGGTCTGCTGGCCGCGCCCTGGTACGACGTCAAGGTCTGCGCCGACGAGCCCGGCACACCGCTGAACGCGGTCGGCGGGTTCTCCCTCACCGCCCGCCACGGGCTGGACGAACTGGCCGCCGCCGACACCGTGATGGTCGTCGCCGTCCCGAACGCCTTCGCCGGCGGGGTCTCTCCCGGGCTGGTCACGGCCCTGCGCACGGCGCACGAGCGCGGCGCCCGGATCGTCTCGATCTGCTCCGGGGCCTTCGCCCTCGCCGAGGCCGGCCTGCTGGACGGCCTGGAGGCCACCACCCACTGGCGGTACGCCGACCTGCTGCAGCAGCGCCATCCGTCGGTGCGGGTCAACCCGGACGTGCTGTACGTCGACAACGGCTCGGTGCTGACCAGCGCGGGCAGCGCCGCCGGCATCGACCTCTGCCTGTATCTGGTGCGCCGCGACCACGGCGCCCGGGTGGCCAACACGGTGGCCCGCCGCTTCGTCGTCCCGCCGCACCGGGACGGCGGCCAGGCCCAGTTCATCGAGGCCGCGGTCACGCCGGTCCCGGCGGAGGACGACGGGGTAGCCCGCTCCATGCAGTGGGCGCTCGACCACCTGGCCGGGCCGCTCACGGTGCCGTTGCTCGCCCGGGCCGCCCGGATGTCCGACCGCTCGTACCTGCGGCACTTCACCGCCCGCAACGGCACCAGCCCGATGCGCTGGGTGACGGCGCAGCGGATCGCCGCCAGCCTGCCGCTGCTGGAGTCGCCGGACGGCACGGTCGAGGAGATCGCCTCGGCGGTCGGCTTCGAGAGCGCCGCGACCTTCCGCCACCACTTCGGCCGCACCATGCGGGTCTCCCCGACCTCCTACCGCCGCACCTTCGGCCGCGGCGCGGCCTGACGGCACGGGGCCGCCGGGCCGCGCCAGGCGTGCGGGCTACGCCCCGTGGCGGGCGGCGTTGGCGGCGATGGCGTCGCGGAGCCACTGGGCGAGGCCGGGGGCGATCTTCTCGTAGGTGGCGGTGAACCGCGGGTCGGCGACGTACATGTCGCCGAGGCAGCGGTGCATCGCGTGCGGGCAGTCGTAGAAGTGCCCGGTGATGTGGAGCCGGTGCTCCTCGGCGAGGGCGGCGGCCTCGTCGGAGTCGGGCGCGGTGCCGTTCGCGAGGGCACGGGCGAGGCGCTCGTTGAGCGCGTCGGCCTCGGCCTTGATCCGCTGCCAGTGCTCCTTGGAGTAGCCGCGGGTGCGCCGCTGGGACTCCTTCCAGGCGTCGGTGCCGCCCCAGCGCTGCTCGGCCTCGTCCTCCCAGCTCTCCTGGTAGTCCTTCCCGAACACCTCGAACTTCTCCTCCGGTGTCAGCTGAATGCCCATCTTCTGTGCCTCCATGGCTCGTTCGACCGCCGCGGCGAGTTCCTGGAGGTGCCGGATCCGGTCGCCGATGAGCCGGTGCTGCCTGCGCAGGTGCTCGTTCGGCGAGACGGAGCGGTCGTCCAGGATGTCCGCGATCTGTTCGAGGGGGAAGCCGAGTTCGCGGTAGAACAGCACCTGCTGCAGCCGATTGAGGTCCTCGTCCTCGTAGCGGCGGTAGCCGGCCGGGGTGCGGCCGCTGGGTGACAGCAGGCCGATCTCGTCGTAGTGGTGCAGGGTGCGGACGGTGACCCCGGCCGTTCTGGCCAGCTGGCCGACCGAGTAGCTGCTCATCGCGGTCGTTCCCTCCTCGTGGCCTTCAGCCTCCGGCCTCACGGTGCGTGAGGGTCAAGCCGGCTCCAGGCGGCCGTGCCGGGCGCCGGACCGTGCGAGTCTCCGAGCGGGCGCCGGGCGGGCCCGGGTCCGGCCTGGCGCACCGGACAATTGTCGCCGCCCGGCGGCCCCGGCCACGATGGCGGTATGAGGACGACTGCCCTGTTCAGACGGCTGGCCGCGGAGGCGGTCGGCACGGCGGTGCTGGCCGCGGTGCTGATCGGCTCGGGGCTGCGGGCGGCGCAGCCGGGGCCCGGTGGGGCGGCCGCGTTCGGTGCGGTGCTGGCGCCGGCGCTGGCACTGGGTGTGCTGCTGACGGTGCTGGCGCCGGTCTCCGGAGCGCATCTGAATCCGCTGGTCACGGTGGCGGTGTGGTGGACGGGCCGGCGGGACGGCGGGCCGGCCGGCCGCGAGCTGGTCGGCTACCCGGTGGCCCAGCTGGTGGGCGCGGCGGCGGGCGCCGTGGCGGCGAACGGGATGTTCGGCCGGCCGCTGCTGGAGGTGTCCGGCGGGCGGCCGGGCGGGGGTCTGCTCTGGCTGGCGGAGGGGGTGGCCACCGGGGTGCTGGTGCTGGTGGTGTGCGGGCTGCTGCGGGCCGGCCGGGGGCGGTGGGCGCCGGTGGCGGTGGCGGCGTGGTCGGTCGCGGCGTGCTGGGGGACGTCCTCGGGGGCGCTGGTCAATCCGGCGGTGACGGCGGGCCGGGCGCTCTCCGCCGGGGCGGCCGGGATCGCGCCCGGCTCGGTGCCGGGGTTCGTACTGGCGCAGTGCGCGGGGGCGGCCGCGGGTCTGCTGCTGGTGGCGCTGCTGTTCGGTCCGCGGTCGGGTGTGCCGGAGGCCGACGGCGGGGCGGCCGGCGCGACCGGGGTGGCCCGGGACGGTCAGGACTCGGCGAAGAAGGACTTCGCGGCGAGCAGTGCGCCCTCGTCGGCGAGCACGTCGCCGGGTCGGCTGCCGGAGCCGAGCAGCAGGCCGCCCCAGCGCATCGACAGGTAGTCGGCGCTGCGGTGGAGCATGCCGGCGAGCGGGTCGGCGTCGGCGGGGTCGGTGCCGGCGTAGGCGCTGACGGCCCAGAGGGTGCGGCCGGCCATCCGGGCCTTGAAGTCGACGCCGGGGACGCGCATCCAGCCGGACCAGTGGTCGAGGTAGTGCTTGACCGGCGTGCTGACGCTGTACCAGTAGAGCGGGGAGACGATCACCAGGTCGGTGGCGGCGAGGGTGGCGTCGAGCAGGGTGCGGGCGTGGCCGGTGGGCGGCGGGTACGAGCCGTCGTGGCGCTGGTCGGCGAAGTCTGGCAGCGGCAGGTCGGTGAGGGTGAGCCACTGCTGTTCGGCGTCGGCGGGGAGGTGTTCGGCGGCGCGGCGGGCGAGCTGTTCGGCGTTGCCGTCGGTGCGGGTGGAGCCGAGCAGGAAGAGGAAGCGGCGCCGGTCCGGGTCGGCCATGGGATCTCCGTGGGTGTGTCGCGCGGGCACGGGCCGGCGGCGGCCGGTCCAGCCGTGCAACAACACGCCGTGCGGCGGTTCTTCCCGGCACCCACCGGGGTGTCCCGGCCGGCACGGTGACGGGCGGTCAGCCGGAGATGGCGCCCTGCGCGTCGACCCGCTCGATCCGGAGGCGGACGAGGAGTTCGCCGGGGACGCCGTTGCGGGCGGCGAACTCCTCGGCGCGGTCCTCGCCCATGTAGCGGGCGCCGAGCCGGCCGGCCCAGTGGCGCAGTTCCGCCGGGTCCTCGGAGAGGGTTGCGCGGCCCTGGACCAGGACGAAGGAGTACGGCGGCCGCTGGTCGTCGACGCAGAGCATGGCGCGGGGGTCGCGGGCGAGGTTGCGGCCCTTGACGCTGCGGGCGCCGGTGTTGAGCACGATGTCCTCGCCGTCGAGCAGGAACCAGACCGGTGTCACATGGGGCCGGCCGTCCGCGCGGGTGGTGGCGAGCTTGCCGGTGCGGGTGCCGTGGGAGAGGAAGGCGCGCCATTCGGGCTCGGTCATCCTGGTCATGGCGCCCATCCTGGCGGCTGTGGCCGGGCGGCCCGTGGCGGCGCGCCGTCGGTCGCCCGCAGTGGGCGGGCCGGGTCAGCCGTCGGCGCCGTACCGGGTGAGGTAGCCGGCGAACTGCTCGATGTCGGTGTCCGTCCAGTCGGTGAAGCGCTCGCGGAAGGCGAGGCGGCGGCGTTCCGCGGCGTCGGCGAGCAGCCGCAGGCCGTCCTCGGAGGGGCGCAGCAGTTGGCCGCGCTGGTCGTCCGGGTCGGGTTCGCGGGTGATCAGGCCGAGTTTCTCGAGGGCGGTGACCTGCCGGCTGACGGTGGACTTGTCGAGCATGAAGTGTGCGGCGAGGTCGGAGGCTCGGCAGCTGCCGCGCTCCTTGACCAGGTCGAGCATGCTGTAGGTGACCAGCGACAGGTCGGGGTGGATCTGCGCGGCCTTGTGGCGGGCCCGGCGGGCGAACGCGGTGAGCTCGCGCTGGATGGCGTCCAGGGCGGCGTCGCGGTCGGGCATGCGTGCTCCTTCGGTGGGTGGTTGCGGGGACCACCGTACGGCGGCCGGGCCCGTCACCCGAACCGGCCATAAAGTTGCACTTTACAACCTCAGGCGGGGGGAGTACGTTCCGATACGGACGGGTTCGCGGGCGGCGGCCCTGGACAAGCCGCCGCCTCCCGCCGGTCCGCCCACCGGCGCCCTCAGATCACCTCGGCGAGCTCGCGCAGCAGCCGGGCCTTGGCGCGGGCGCCGACCATGCTCTTCACCGGCTCGCCGCCGCGGAAGACCATCAGGGTCGGCATGGAGAGCACCCCGTAGCGGGCCTGGGTCTCGGGATTGGTGTCCACGTCGAGCTGGACGACCCGCAGCCGGTCGGCCTCCTCCCGGGCGACCTCGGCCAGCACCGGCGCGATCATGCGGCAGGGCGGGCACCAGGCGGCGGTGAAGTCCACCAGCACGGGCCGGTCGGCGGCGAGCACCTCCGCGGCGAAGGTCCCGTCGGTGACCTCGTCGATTCCCTCGAACGCCATGGGCTTCCTCTCTACGTCGGGTCGGTGTGCGGATCCGGGCGGCCGCCGTGCGGGGCCATTTCACAGCGCGGCGCGGGCCCGCCGGGCAGCTCGGCGGCGGCCTCGACCTCGGCCCTGGCGAGCTGGGCGGCCACCTCGTCCCGGACGGTCTGCAGCCGGGCGAGGACGGCGTCGAGCTCGGCGAGCTTGGCCCGGTAGACGTCGAGCGAGGCCGGGCAGGAGTCGCCGGCCGGGTGCCCGGCCTGCAGGCACTCGACGAACGGCCGGGTCTCCTCCAGCTCGAAGCCGAACCCCTGCAGGGTCCGGATCTGCCGCAGCAGCCGGAGGTCCTCCTCGTCGTACTCGCGGTAGCCGTTGCCGGTGCGCCGGGCGGGCAGCAGCCCGCGCGACTCGTAGTAGCGCAGCGTCCGTGTGGTGGTGCCCGCCTGCCGGGCCAGCTCGCCGATCCGCATGCCCCGACGGTAGACCTTGCCCCGGACGTCAAGGCCAGCCCCGTCCGGCGCGGGTTCAGGCCGGGGCGCCCTGCAGGTCGAGGATCGTCCGGTCGGACTCCCGCACCGTGTAGCGGACCCGCAGCACCGCGCCGCCCGGCCACCGCTCGTCGACGTCGACCGTGCCGAGCCCGCCGGCCGCACCCACGGCGTGCGCCGTCCACGAGCCGGGGGCGGTGGCGGCGCGGAAGACCGGGTCGGCGCCGGGGTGGCCGGCCTGCCAGCCGTCGAGGCGGGCGTTCAGCTCCGGGGCGAGCCACTCGGCCCGCACCTCGGAGGGGGTCAGGCCGGGGCCGTTGCCGCGCACGGCGTCCCGGTACGCGTGCAGGAAGTCGCGGACCAGGGCGGTGTCGCTGCCGGCCGCGGGCGGGGCCGGGGCCGATCCGAGGGCGAGCAGGGCGAGGGCTGCAAGAACGGTTCGCACACCGCCCATCCGATCATGCGCAGCGCCGGCCGCGGCGGGCATCCGGGCGACGCCACCCGGACGGGCGAACGGCCCGGCCGTGCGGACTCAGAGCGACGCGGTGGCCTCGTCCAGGGCGGTGGTGATCCGGCCGAGCAGCTGCTGCAGCTGGGCGAGTTCCTCGAAGGTGACCGAGGAGGAGCGCAGGATGCGGCGGGGCACGGCCTCCAGCGCCTGCTCGCGCAGGGCGGCGCCCTCCTCGGTGAGGCGGACGGTGACCGAGCGCTCGTCCTCGGCGCTGCGCTCGCGGCGCACCCGGCCGGCCGCCTCCAGCCGCTTGATCAGCGGGGAGAGGGTGCCGGAGTCGAGCCGCAGCCGCTCGCCGATCTTCTTCACCGGAAGGTCGCCGTGCTCCCAGAGCACCAGCATCACCAGGTACTGCGGGTAGGTGAGGCCGAGGTCCTTGAGGACGATCCGGTACACGCTGTCGAAGGCGCGCGAGGCCGCGTGCAGCGAGAAGCAGATGTGGCGGTCGAGGCGGAGCAGGTCCTCCTCGGGCACCGCGGGCAGTGCGGTCATGGCTCCCAGGATAGCCGGGTCGCCGACATTTCAGTTGTGCGCAATTTAGTTGTGTGCTCTACTTGTGGTCGCAGGGCAGCCGGGACCTCCGGCCGCCGATCCGATGTGGGAAGAGGACGGGTCCATGGACGCGCTGTACACCGCTGTCGCCACCGCCAACGGCCGCGAGGGCCGGGCCGTGAGCTCCGACGGACAGATCGACCTGCCGCTTGCGATGCCGCCCGCGCTCGGCGGCAACGGGCAGGGCACCAACCCCGAGCAGCTCTTCGCGGCGGGCTACGCGGCGTGCTTCGCCAGCGCCCTCGGCCTGGTCGGCCGGCAGTCCAAGGTCGACACCGGCGACATCTCGGTGACCGCCGAGGTCAACATCGGCAAGGACGACACCGGCTTCGGCCTCGCCGTGGTGCTGCGCGTCGAGGTGCCCGAGGCGCTCGCCGGCGAGACCGCCGAGCTGCTGGTCAAGCAGGCCCACGAGGTGTGCCCGTACTCCAAGGCCACCCGCGGCAACATCCCGGTCCAGCTGATCGTCGAGTAACCGCGACGGGGCAGGGACGGGAACGGGGAACGGCGGGGCCCCCGGGGGGCGGGTGGCCCCGCGGGGCGCCCGTGCCCCGCGGCGCGGGGGGCGCGACAACGCCGGGGGCCGCGCCGCCCCGGGCCGGCCCGCCGGCGC
>NZ_JBFBJZ010000131.1:0-10106 GCF_040686255.1 Kitasatospora sp. NPDC085879
GACCACCGCGACCTCAACCTCGGCGGCACGGTCTACCTGACCTACAACAGCAGCAACGGCAACAACTGCGTGGTCACGGTCCGCAACAGCCCGGGGCAACCGATCCTCATGCTCGCCGGGCTCAGCCTGGCCGGCGCCTCCACCTGGACGAAGCTCGACGAGAACTACTACCGGTCCTACGCCGGACCGGTCTACCTGCACGCCGAGCACAGCTGCATCAACTGGGAAGGCGGCATCGAGGACAACGTCAGCGGCGGCTTCAACGTGCACTGCGGCTGATCGCGACCCGTCGTCGACCTCGGCAGCGGATTCGAGGTCGAGGGGCGCCGTGCGGGCATGCCCCGCCGTGTTCGCGGCAGGGCCGACGGCCCACTGGCGCAATCTATCTGACGCTGCGGCAGCTCGCTCCGCCCTTCGGAGTCTCGAAGCCCGCGGGCCCGCGGTCGGCAGGAACCGCACCAGGCGGTCGCCGAGGTTGAGCGAGCCGAGGGTGGCCAGCAGCATCGCCGCGGACAGCAGCGCATAGCTGCGGCCGACCGTGTCGGTGCTGAACCAGCGGGCGGCGAGCAGCCAGAACAGGGCGCCGTGGCCGGCGGCCACGACGGCGCTGGCGGCCAGGATCCGGCCGTTGCGTACCAGCGGCGTACGGGCCGGCTTTCCCCCGGTCCCGTTCTGCAGGCGCTCCCGCCACTGGGTGAGCGGCGCGCCGAGCTTCTCTCTCACGCCCGCTGCGCCCTTCCCGCATCGAACGGGTCGGGCGGGTCCTGCCGCGGGTCGGCGCGACCCGCCGCCTCGGGCCCCGGGTGGGGGCCGGGGCGGTCTGTTCGCTGCCGTTGGGGCGGCTGCCGCGCACCAGCACGGTCGCCGCCGGGTCGTCCGGCCCGAACAGGGGGCGGCCCATCGGGACCCTGCGCATCGTCTTGCACCGGGTGCAGCGCACCGTGCCGCCCGGCTTGGCCCGGGTGCCCTGGGTGTCGTACCCGCAGGTCGCGCACCGGGGCAGAACGAAGACCGGAAGGATCAGAACGAAGGGCACAGGCATGGACAAACCGTCGCAGAATCGGCGCTCCCCCGACGGGATTCCACGCCCGAGACCATCCGTTCAGCCGGTTGGACGGCGCCGTCGGCCCTGCGCCCACGCAGGCCCTGGGCGGCCCGACGACGCGGCGTCAGACCAGGTGGGAAACACCACGGTCCGGCTGCGCAGGGAGCAGCCGGACCGAGTGCCCGAGGAGGTGAATCCGGCTCAACCGGTTCCCCGCCCGGCCCTAGGGTCGCCCGGGCGGGGCCGGTGGGAGGCGCGCGTGCAAGGAAGGCGCCCGGTGTTTTGCATCGGCCCCGGCGACCGGCCGTATGGCGGGGGAAGGTGCCGGGCTCTGTCTGCCGTTCGGCAGCCCGGCGGAACGCACCGGGTCGGGGCACCCGAGGTGGCCGGGGGCGCTGGGCACAGTGGTGGGAAGTGGCAGTGCCCGGGCCTGCTGGGGGCTTGTCTCTGAATAACTGTCAGGGTTGATCTTCCTGGGGATTCTCGTCAGGCAAGCGAACTCGAAGCTGTTCGAGGGTCCGGGCGGGCGATCCAGGCAGTGGTGTGACGACGACGCGGTGCAGGTCCAGGAGCCGGTGTCCGTCTTGGAACTGGTTGGAGAGGTTGGTGCGGGTGACGCCCAGCAGCTCCGCCAGGAGGGTGCTGGTGATCGCCTTGCGGCGGCGCAACAGCGCCGTCAGGAGCCGGTGGTAGTGGTCGAGGCTGCTGGTCTGCGGGTGGAGGTAGCTGCGTGGACGGTGGAAGCGTCGCTGGAAGGCGGCCTCGGCGAGGGCGTCCCAGTACGGCTCGGAGACTGCTACCAGGTGTTCGAAGTCGGACCGTGGCATGCCGGTCAGGGCCGGATTGCTGAGCATCTCGGTCAGGGCGGGGTCGATCCGCCGGGCGGCCGCCGGCGCTGGTGGCGTTCGGGGCGGGACGGGTGCCAGCGTGTAGTTCCAGTCGCCGTGGAACGCATTGGGTGTGATCGGCAAGGCCTGGAACTCGGCAGCGGTCACCGTGGAGCCCAGGCGGTAGCTGCCGGTGTCCAGCTCGGCGCCGATGGTCAGCCCGGTACGTGTGGTGGTCGCGGCGATGGTTTCGATGACGACTTGGTAGCTGGTCAGCGGTCGGCCGCGCCAGTTCGCGGTGATGTGGCAGAACATTCGGTGTTCGATTTTGTTCCATTTCGACGTGCCCGGCGGGAAGTGGCAGACCGTGATCTCCAGTCCGCTCTCCAGCGCGAAGGCGGCCAGGTGCTTCTTCCAGGTCCAGCGGCGGGGATCGTTCGAGCCGCCGGCGTCGGCGGTGATCAGCAGCCGGGTGGCGTCCGGGTGGTGCACCCGGCCGCGGCGCTGCCACCAGCGGCGTATGGACTCGACCGCGAACTCGGAGGTGTCGTGGTCGGTCCCGACGTTGACCCAGCCGGTGTTGGTGGCGATGTCGTAGATCCCGTAGGGGATGGCGACGGGCTGGTCGCTGGTGGTGAAGGTGTGGCAGTCGACTTTGATCGGGTCCTTGCCCGGCTGCCAGGTGCGGCCGGGCCGGTCGCGGTTGCCGAGCCATTCCTTGGCCTTGGTGTCGACGCTGATCACCGGCTGCCCACCGTCGAGGAAGGCGGTGGCCGTGGCGTTCAGGTGGGCGAACTGGACATCGCGGTCCGGGTGGCTGGCGCCCTCGGTGGTCTTGACGGTGCCCTGCAGGCTGTAGCCCAGGCCGTGCAGTAGGCGCCCGACGGTTGCGGCACCGACCGGATGGCCTTGCGACGTGAGGGTCGAGGCCAGGGCCCGCAGCGACAGGGTGGTCCATCGCAACGGGGAGACGGGATCACCTCGGGTGTGCGGCTCGATCAGCGCCTCGAGTGCCGCCAGCAGGCCGGGGTTGGTGACCGTCAACGGCTTGCGGCCGGCTCCCGCCGCCCGGACTCTCCGCGTCGGCACCGGGTCCCCAGCCAACTCAGTGATGCCGCGTGCGACGGTGACGGTGCTGGCCCCGGACGCAGCGGCCACCAGGGTGATCCCGCCGTGGCCGATGGCCGCAGCCTCGCTGGCCAGGTAGAGCCGACGGCGCCGCTCATCAAGATGCGGCAGGATCCGATCGAACTTGGCCCGTAACGCGGTGACGGGCGGACGCACAGTCATGGTCCACCCTCCCACCAACTCCCGCTGAACAGGCAGTAATTGAAATACAAGCCCTGGCGCTCCCAGGACACTGCCGGGCGGCGCGTCAAGGCCCTGGGGGCCAGCCGACCGCGCTGCGGAAGCTGCGGTCGGCAACGCCCCTCACCTGTGCTGCAGCCGCTGATGGGGCTGTGTCTCGTGGCCGGGCCGGCTGTGGGAAGACGGCCCGTCAGTTCTGGTTTTCGGTCTGGAGCATCCAGGGTGTGCTTCTTTGGTGCCGTGGTCGGGCAGGTCAGCGGGTCCTTGACCGCGTCCGGTGGTCCGCTGTGCTGGAGACGTTGGCTCGGAGGGTGGGTGCGGCGAGGAGGGCGGTGACGCGGGTGCGGGAAAGGACGCCGAGGAGGTACCCGTCGTCGTCGACGACGGGCCACGGGTCGAGGCGTTTGACGTGCATGGTCATTGCGGCGAGCGAGAGGGCCAGGGTGGGCCAGGCGAACGGGCCGCACTGGCGCATTGCGTCGCTGACCCGGGAGTGGGCGGTGTACCAGGTGCAGGCGAGGAACGGGGCGAGCGAGGCGGGGGTCACCAGGCCTTGGCATCGGTCGTCGTCCGTGCACACCAGCAGGCAGGTGGCGCCGGTGTCGGTCAGGAGGCGGTCGGCCTGCTCGATGCTGGCGCCGGCGGTGATGCGCGGCCCGCAGGGTTCCATTGCGTCTGCGGCCGTCAGCCCGTGTCTACCAGCAGTGGTCGGGGTGGTCGGGGTGGTCGGGTGTTTCCGGGTGGTCATGGTGTCACCGAATCCTGCCCCGGCTCGGCCCCGCCGCCGGTGCCCGCGTGTCCGGAACGAGGCCGGTGCGACGGCCGGGATCGACAAGCCCTGAACACTGCACCCCACCCTACGCCGCTCCCCGGCCCGACCCGCGCCGCTCACCGGCCTGCTGCCCGCCCCGCGGTTCACCGACAGGGAGGGCCGGAAGGCGGTCAGTGAACCTCTTTCATCCTATCTCGGCAGGGTGAAATAGCTGGTCAGCGGGTTGCAGTGACGCAACAGGACCCCTCGTCGTTGCCGTGGTGATCTCACTCATCACGTCGCCGCCGAGGGGCCCTGTTGGTTCCGTATCCTGCCATGCTCGATGTCCCGCACGAGCTCGTTGAGCACGTCTCCTGGCTCATCTACACCCGAAGGCGTGAACTCGGCTCACGATGGAGGAGGTTGGGCTGCTTCAAGCAGGCCCTGCTGGTCCTGGCCCATCTGCGGAAGAACGAGACCCTCGCGCAACTGGGAGCCGGGTTCGGGGTGTCGGAGGCGACGGCCTGGCGGTACGTGGACGAGACCGTCGAGGTCCTGGCCGCGTGGGCGCCGGGCCTGCGCGAGGCCCTGGTGGGACTGGGCGAAGGCGACTTCGTGATCGTGGACGGCACGCTGATCCCGACCGACCGGATCGCCGCCGACGAGCCGTACTACTCGCAAAAGCACCGCAAGCACGGGATGAACGTGCAGGTCGTCGCTGCCCCGGACGGCACACCTCTGTGGTTCTCCCGTGCCCTGCCGGGGCGCACTCACGACCTGACCGCGGCCCGCGCCCACGGCATCGTCCAGGCCTGCCTGACCCGCGAGGTCCTCGTCCTCGCCGACCGGGCCTATCGAGGCGCGGGCTCCACCGTCCGCACCCCCTACTACAACCACCACGAACTGCCCGAGCACTACCAGCAGTACAACCGCGACCACGCCCGCCTGCGTGCACCCGGCGAACGCGCCTGCGCCCAGCTGAAGACCTGGAAGGTCTTCCGTAAAGCCCGCTGCTCGACCAACCGCATCAGCCGACTGATCGCCGCCGTCCACACCCTCATGATCCAAAGCCTCGCGACCTGCGAAAGCTCAGGATGAAAGAGGCTCAGTGACGTCCGGCGTTCTTTGTGAGGCGGCCTCCGTCTCACCCGGGCGCCGAAAGAGGTCCGGTGTGAAGTGGTGAGGGAGTCCAGTGATCCTCTGGGCGGTTCGCAGAACGCGCTCCCCCACCCCCACGGCGGACGCGATCAGCCGGACATGCGCCGAGACCGGCTCACCACGCGCGTCGAGAGCCAGGAGACGCGCAACCGCGACCCGGCGGGCCTGATCACGCCCCAATACAACTCGTTCGTCCACACCTCATCAGTGACACCCCATCACCGGCCACGACACCGAAAACGCAAAACACCTGACAGCGGCAAACGACATGCGCTAGCAGCACCACCCCGGACCCCCGCCATCCATACCGGGCGACACCGCCACGACCAGCACAAACGACAACAACAACAGCACCCAAACGACAAACCACGACAGCCGGCACTGAGCAGCCGACCAGCAGGAACAAGACCTCAGCCACTGCCAGAACACCGACGCCCCGCCACTGCCACTCCCCCGACGCGCACCAACCTGTGTCCAGTGGAAGCGATGAATCGCGAATTCTCAGTGCCAGCCGGTAATGTTCTGGCCTCCGGGACCGGGGTCCCCGTTGGACAGGAAGCCGATCAGACCGCAGATCACCACGATCACCGCGAGCAGGACCAGCCAGAAGGTGTCCTCGAATCCGTAGTGGCGTGGTGGGCGGCCGGGTCGGTCACTGTCTCTCTCGGCACTGGGACCCTCGACGTCGTTGTCATCATCTGGCACCGTGCTCCTCCCCCCGGCCCGTAGGCCTCTGGCGTGCGGGAACGTCACTTGTAGGGCGGCATGTTGTAGGCCGGGCTTCCGGGGCTCCAGTCCATGTGGGACACGAGGATGGCCAGAAGGAGCACGACCACGATCACGACGAGCACCCCCACCCAGAAACTGTCCACAGGTCCGGGACGGTGCGGCTCCGGCGAGCTGCTAAGCCGATCACCACCGCCCTCACCATCACGGTCCTCGGCATCGCTGTCCCCACCAGGTGCCACGGCCCCTCCTTCGCCCAAAGCCATGGCACCGCCCCACACGGCAGGCGTCAAGACCGCCCGCAACGACCCACCCCGCCCGCGCGCGGCCACCGGCCGGGCGCCGCCCCCTGAGGGTGGGTCGTGGGTGTCAGCCGAGGTGCTCGGTGAGCTGCTCGATGATCCAGTCGGTGACCGAGCGGGCGATGCCGGAGGCTGCACCGCGGGTGATCTGCCCGGCGAGCAGCTCGCCGGGCTCCTTGGCCTCGGCCGGGGTGTGGTGGGGTGCGGTCGGCTGCGCGGGGACCGCCGCGCAGCGGGGGGTCTACCAGACGAGGAGGCCGCGACCTGCAAGGGCGACAAGAGGGACAGTGCCACAACGCAAGCCACAGCAGTCATCCATCAGATGGCTGACCAGCAGCGTCGGATGTCGCCCTCACTGCCACAGGCCTGGCGCCCCATCACTACCGCTCCCTTGACGCGCACCATACCCGGTGCGGGCCACGGACCGGCTGGGGCCGGGCCGGTTGGTCCGGTGTCCGCGGTGCAGACGGCTGTGCAGCTCCGTGCCGGCCGACGTGGGAGAGCTGTCGGATGCGCAGTTGGCGCTTTGAACAGGTGTTCCCGTAGATGCGCCTGGACCAGTGATTAAGCATCACCGGGCCGATGCTCCAACGGCTTTGGGCCTGCCCTCCCAGTAAAATGAGGCTGGGGGGCGAAGTGCTGCGGAGGCAGTCTGCGCCCTCATATGGCGAGGGAGCCCCCGTTGATGACCTGCGCCTTGCCCGCGCCGGTCGGGGACTCCCAGCCGATACCCGCTGTCTACAACAGGAGCACCTGTCATGAAGCGTACCTTCCAGTCCCTGGCAGCAAGAGCACGTGCGCGTCTTCGGGGGTGGCGGCCCCAGGTCGGGGTCCTCGGCCGGCGGGCGCTGCTTGGCGCCGCCTACGCCGCCGGGGGTCTCCCCTTCACCCTGCTCGGGCACTACCTCATGACCCGCTGACCTGACCGGGCCGGTAGCCGCTGGCGGCTACCGGCCCGCAATTCGTGCTGGAGGTGCACAGTCCCTGTGATCTCGCCTGCGATCACTGCTACGTCTACGAGCACGCGGACACCAGTTGGCGCGGCAGGCCGCAGGCCGTCCCTGGAGCACGTCCCGGCCAGGACAGCCGAGCGACTCTACGACTACGCTCGAACGCACGACCGGTCCTGCCGCGCACGTTGTGCTGCACGGCGGGGAACCCCTGCTGGCCGAACGAGCCCTGTCGCACCGGCGATTTCGAACGAACGTTCCCGCAACCTGCGGATCCACACCAACGGCGTCCTGCTCAGTCCGGCCTTCCGCGACCTCTTCGCCGAGTACGGCATCAAAGTCGGCATCTCCCTCGACGGCGACCGCGCCGCCAACGACCGGCACCGCCGCTTCGCCGACGGCCGCTCCAGCCACGCCAAGGTCCTCGCCGCCCTCCACCTGCTGCGCCGCCCCGAGTACCGCCACCTCTACGCCGGACTGCTGTGCACCATCGACGTCGAGAACGACCCCGTCGCGGTCCTCGACGCCCTGCTCGGCCTCGAACCGCCGCGGATCGACTTTCTCCTCCCGCACGCCACCTGGGACGCCCCGCCCCTACGCCCGGCACGCCGGCGGCGGACTGTACGCCCACCGCTACCGAACCGGCAGCGGCTTTGCCAACCCCTCGGCCTTCTGCGGAGACCTGAGCAGCTCATCACCACCGTCCGCGACCGGATCGGTCCGGCCGCCGCCGCGGCACTGTGTGCCCGCATCCCGTTCGAGCTACCGGTCCCCGCTCGCGGCGACAGCGCACACCCGCCCACGCTGGGCCGGCTGCTCGTCGGCGGCAGGCCCGGCTGACCGCCACCGCCGACGTCTTCACTGTCCGCGGCACCGCCGTCGCCTGGGACACCCCGGCTCGCGGCGCCTGCTAGCCCGGCCGCCGGACAGCGCTGCCGGATGGACGGTCGCTCTGGAGGACACCGACCCGCAGCGGGACAACTGTCACTGGCAGGGCGGCGGCCGGCGGGGCAACGAGGCCCTGCAGGGCTGGACGGGCGCACTCCGGGAGGCCTGAGAAACTCGTCGGCCGCGACCTGCCCAGATACGCCCCCGGCCTCGCCGAACCCTGACTGGCCCAGTACTGGGCCTCCGTGGAGGTCCCCTACCGGCCGTTCTACTCCTACGGGGAGATCCTCGCCCCGTTCGGCGACGCACCCGGGCCAGCCCGCCAACCAGGGCGTCGACGCCGCCTACCGCACCGTGGCCAAGGAGCCTTGGGTGCCGTCGGTTCGCCAGCCAAGTGGCTGTCTCCGGCCAGGTCGAGAAGGTCAACCGTGATGAGACCGCCAACTACTTCCGCAATCGCCCGCACGGCTTCCCCGCGCCCGACTCACCTACTGGTCGGTCCGCAGCGCAACCCGTCCCTCACCGGGCGCGCCAAGGTCCTCGACGACTGCGTGAACAGCTGGTCGGCGGCCCCACCGCGGTGCCCACCCTTCAGACCTATACGGCTTGCGGCGTCGGCAAGACCCAGGTCGCCCTGGAGTATGCCCACCGGTACACGTCGCACTACGACCTGGTCTGATGGATCGACGCGGAGCAGGCCGATTCCGTCGTGCACGACCTCGCCGAACTGGCTCCAGTGCTGGCCGGACATGGGAGGCTCCCGTCGTGTGAATACGGTCCAGTGCCGGAACGGCGCTGGGTCACGGACAGCGAGGAGGTCAGTGAGGTGACGGAGCCAGGTCGCGCCGTGGTCTCGTTGCGGGGGCACCAGGAGGAGGCGCTGGAGGCCATCGTGCGGGGCCTGACGCCTCGTCCGGGGCGGCCGGCCTCGCCGGGTGGGCTGCGGGTGACGGTGCAGATGGCCACCGGTTCCGGGAAGTCGTACGTGGGGGCGGCGGCCGGGCAGAAGCTCGCCCCGCGCGGGACCGTGCCGGTGGTGGTGCCGACGCTGGACCTGCTGGTGCAGATGATCGGCTCGTGGCGGGCCGTCGGCCGCTCCGGGGCCATGCACGCGATCTGCTCCCTGGTCGACGGTGAGCTGCCCTACGGTGTGAGGGCGACGACCAGTCCGTTGATGATCGGCATGTGGCTGCAGCACGCCGCGAAGCACCGCCGGCCCACCACGCTGTTCGCGACCTACACCTCGGTCGGGGCCGTGGCGGACGCGTACGCCTACTGGGCCGAGCGCCAGGGCGAGCCGTTGCCGCCGCTGGCGCTCCTGGTGGCCGATGAGGCGCACCGGTCCTCGGGGAGTGTCGAGAAGACCTGGACCGTGGTCCATCATCAGGCGGAGATTCCGGCGGAGCGCCGGCTGTACGTGACCGCCACCCCGCGGATCTGGGCACCGCCCAGTGCAGCCATGAGGCGGCGCGAGGACGCCCGCCAGCCGCTGCCCGAGGAGCTCGCAGTGTCCATGGACGATGTGCGCGTCTACGGGCCGCAGGTGTTCACGCTGGGCCTCGCGGAGGCCATCGACCGCAAGCTTCTCGCGCCGTTCGAGGTCGTGGTCCTGGAGCTGCGCGACCCGCTCGCCGACCGCGCTGGTGCGGCGCGGCAGGGCATGCCGTTCGGGCCCGGTGCCGGTGAGGCTGCGGACGGGAGCGGGGACGAGGTGCCGGCCGCACACCTCGCCGCGATCCAGGCCGGGGTCGTGAAGACGATGGTCGAGCGCGGCCTGGAGCGGTGCATCACCTTCCACAACCGCACTCTCGAAGCCCGGTACTTCTCCGAGACCCTGAACCAGACGGTAGAGAAGCTGCATCTCGACAATGCTCAGAAATACCCGGCCGAAATGTGGGCGCAGTGGCTGTCCGGTGAGCACGGCGTCGATTTTCGTAAGCAGGTGATCTGCGGGTTCGGGCGGGGCGAGGAGGACGACGGTCTGAGGCACCGGATCGTCTCCCAGTGCCGGGTTCTCGGCGAGGGCGTGGACATCCCGAATGCAGACTCGGTCGTACTAACCTCCGTGTTTCGCTTCGCGTCGGCTGATCTGGGGTGATCTCCAGGTTGAAGGTCGTGGGGTTGCCGTCGGACGGTGGGCATGCCGAGGGC
>NZ_JBFBJZ010000132.1:0-9937 GCF_040686255.1 Kitasatospora sp. NPDC085879
GCGCAGCCGGCCCCCGGGGGCCGGCTGCGGAGACCGGCCGCCGCTGCGGGAACGCCGGCAGGGTTTGGGAGGTGGCCGGTTTCCGACCCCTCACATTCCGTGGTGGTGCATGATCGCGGCGTGAGCGTGTGGTGGATGAGGCGCAGGGACGATTTGCTGGCCCAACTGGCGTCCTTGCTGGTGTACTTCGGCGCCGATGTGCTAGAGGACCCCGGCACCGGCGAGCTCGCCCGCACCGCCGCAGCCCTGGCGGGGGAGTACCGGGCGAGCGACCGCGGTGAGCCGATCCGCGCCACGGCCGTCCTCCTGCAGGAGGCCGCCGCCGAACTACGCACGGCCGACCGCTTCCGCGGCACCCTGCTGCCCGTCGCCTGCCGTCACCTGCGCTGCGCCGTGGCGCTGCTGGTGCGGGCCCGCGCCGCCCTCGAAGCGGCATCCGGCCCGGTGGCCGGCGGACCGGGTGCCCGTGCCGTTCCGGCCCGGTAGCGGTCCCTCCCGCAGCGCGGCCGCCCGGGACCGGGCGCCCGGCGGGTCCGCGCCGCGCCCTTGTCCGCAAATGGCGCTGACGGGGTGTCGGGACGGACAGGCGAGCGGCTCCCGGGGAGACAATGGCATGAACCCCGGGAGCCGCGTCGATCTTCTCATCCCTGCGCGGGCCCGGGGGCCGGGGCCCGGCCCTGTAGGGCGCATTCGAGCCGTGCAGCTGCTGCCGGTCCACTCGCGCCCGGCCCGAATGCGTTTCCCCCGCAGGGTCGCGGTGGCGTACAGTCGGGCGTACCGACGCGGGGTGGAGCAGCTCGGTAGCTCGCTGGGCTCATAACCCAGAGGTCGCAGGTTCAAATCCTGTCCCCGCTACCAATTGGCCGGGCCCGGTGCGCTGAAGCGCACCGGGCCCGGCCTTTCATGTGTCGGCCCGGGTGTCGGCCCCGACGCCGCGTCCGCCCGCCCGTCGCGGCCGCTGTGTGTCGGCCGATGAGGCAGCTGCCCGGCATCGGCCGGGGGCAGCGCGAAAACGGGTTGTCCCGCCGTCAGCGGCCGGGCACAGTGGGCGTATCGCGCCGCACAGGCTCGCAGGAAGGAGCGCGAACGTGAACACCCTCATCCGTGTCCGGTCGTATCGGCGCTCCTCGCTCCCGCAGTATCGCGGGACGTCCTCGCAGCGCTGACCGGCCGGGTTGCCGGGTCGCCGCCGCGGGGAGCAGTCCCCCGCCCGGGCGACCCTTTTCGTATGCCGCCCCGGCAGTGCCGGATGGTGCAACTGGCAGCACGCCTGACTTTGGTTCAGGAGGTTCGGGGTTCGAATCCCCGTCCGGCAGCGCAACACCACAGTTTATGGAGGAGCCAGCCGACAGGCGGCGCCGGCCTCGGTCTTGAAAACCGTTGGGGCGCGATGAGCGCCCGTGTGGGTTCGACCCCCACCTCCTCCGCCAAGGGCGAGCTGGGCAGTGGGAGAGCCCAGGGGTCTGTAAAACCCCCGCTTCGGCTGCGGCGGTTCGAATATCCGCCCTCGCCCACCAGGAACTGCATCCGCAGTCCCGCTTCACCCGCTGACGTGCCTCCTGGCCTGACGCCGGGCCCGCCGGTTCGCGCGGAGACCGGCGCCAGGCTGCCCGTGTGTGCTTCCGGGGCCCTGGCCTTCGAAGCGGCAGGCGGCAGGCGGCCGCGTCCCGGTTGCTCGCAGGCGCCCGCCCTGGGGCCGGAGCTCGATCAGCAGGTCAACCAGAGCAAATCAGGCAATATCGGTTGATGCCTGACAATCTGTTCCTCGTGTGCGACGCGGCGACTGCCACGGAGGTATCTCATGTTGCAGCAAATCGGCTTGTACTACCCATATATCCATTTTCGGGACGAAGAGTGGCTGAAGGCGGCGGCGCTCTACTGGCCCAAGCTCGCCCGTGTCGTCCCGAACGACTATCCCGTCGCCGACTCCGGCACAGCCCACGCGCTGGCAGAGGAACTTGACTTCATCGTGCCGGTCGATCCGGCCATGACGGCGAGCGCGGTGCGCCCGATGTTCCTCGAGGCTCTCGAACGCCACGGTGCCGAGTTCCAGAGGTATCAGGTGGAGAATTCCGGGCGCGGGGTGGAGGTCGAACCGACGCTGTGGACTTCTTCCCGGCGCGATTACCAACTGGCCGGACTGTACCGGGACGAGGTCGACGATGAGTTGCGGACCGCTCTGCTCGAGCGCCGACTCGCTGTCGAGACCCGCCGGAACAGCCTCGAACAGGACCATTCGCATGCGTGGGTAGCCATGGACCCAAGGCTGGCCTGGGTGTATAAGTGCGCCTTCGTCGAAGCACTGGCGCGCAACGGCCGGCTCACTCCCACAACGGACCAGAAGGAAGCACATCTCCAGTGGGACGGCTGGGACGCGGACGCGATCGCCCAGCGGCTCGGCGCCGACACCCACCCCGTCCCGGACGCGAGTGTCGTGGAATCGGTGGGCCTGTTGGCCGTGCGGACCGTGGTGCCGGCGAACCTGGCTGACGTGCCGGTCTCAAAGATCATCAAGGTGCGCCAACGGCACGGCTCGGAGTTCGAAGCCTTCAGCGCGGCGGTCAACGAAGCCGTGGCGATCCTCCAGAGCGAGCTGGCGGAGGTCACCGTGCCCGAGGCCCTCGCGCTCTACGCACAGCTGGAGGTAGAGCATCGCTTCACCCTTCCGCTCGATAACCTGCGCCGTGCCATGAAGGGGCTGGGCATCGAGACGGCGTTCAGCGCGGCGAACCTCAAGTTCGACCTCCCAGCCGTCGCCAGCTCCGTCGCCGGAGGCTTCTTCGCCGGCCTCCCCGTGGTCGGCGCCGCCCTCGGTGCCGTCCTCGGAATCGCCGGCATCTCGCGCACTGCCGCCCAGCGACACCGGGCCGTTCTCGCGGACTCCCCGGCCGCCGCATACCTGCTCTCCATCGAAGGTGGCCTCGAGCCCCGCTCCCTCCTGCAACGGCTGGGCCTGCAAGCCTCTGACCGCCAGCAGTAGAACAGCCGCTACAGCAGGGGGCTGCCCAGTGCTGTGGGGGCCCGTAGCGGCCGGGGTGGCCGATCTGGTGTCAGGCAGCCCGAGGCCCTGGACGCCCGGCCCCCTGTGGGTGTTCCCGGACGGGTCGGCGGCGCGCTCTGGCATACCGTGAAGGGGGCTCGGGGAGCTTCCCGGGCCGGGGGAAGGGGACGGGTTCGTGCTGGAGACCGAGCTGCGCCCGGGGCGGCGTGTGGCGCTGTGCCGGGGGAGGCCGGCCGCCTGGGGGCCGGGGTACTGCCGAGGGCGGTGGGGCAGTCGCTGGCCCTGGCCGGTTGGGTCGGCGGTGGCAGGCGGCTGACGACGACGGGGCAGCTGCTGCGCGGGGATGCGCGGGAGCTGGTCGAGCTGCTGGGCACCGGCGGCAACGAGGCGGGGGCCGGGCCGCTGCGCGGGGTGCAGGTGCAGGTGCAGGTGCAGGTGCTGTTGGCGTGGGCGCACCTGGCAGGCCTGGTACGCACGGACGGTCCGTGGCTGGGGCCGGGCCGGGACGCCGCGCGGCTGCGGGAAGATCCGGGGGCGCTGCGGGATGTGCTGTTCGCGGCGGTGCCGCGGCTGGAGGACTCCCGCTGCGGCTGGCAGTCCGTGCGCCTTCACCTGGAGGGCTCGGCGGACTTCAGTACGGGCCTTGATGTCCTGTGGCGGCGCCTCGGCATCGGCTCGCTGACCGAGGAGGAGGCCGCCCGGACGGTGTGGGAGGAGCTGACGGTCCACCACCACGTCGAGGAACGCCAACCGGCGGGCCTGACCACCTGGAAGGTCGTGGTGGCCCGGGACGTGGCCAGGGCGCTCGCCCTCTACGAGGCCGTGGGTGCGGTCCGGTTCGAGAGCGGCCGCATCGCTCTGACCGGCTACGGCCGCGGCCGGACGCTGTCCGGGGTGCGCGACGACGTCGCCGGCCCGCACAGGCCCGGCGAGGCGCTCATCCACTGGCCGTAGCACACCAGCTGCCCGGCCCGGCTGACCGCCGACTGCCCCAACGAGCCGCTCACCGTCACCCTCGCCCGCTGACCCTCGCCACCAAGCCCGGTCGCCGCCGTGCTGCCCCGCCGACCCGGCGACAGACAGGACGGTGATGCACGGGGGTGGCCGCGACCGCGCCGAGCCGGACCGGGGAGTCAGGGCAGCCGCAGGGACTGCCCGACCAGGATGAGGTCGGGGTTGTCGCCGATGGTGTCCTGGTTCGCCGCGTAGAGGGCGGGCCAGCCGCCGGCCACCTGCTGCGCCTGGGCGATGCCGTCGAGGGTGTCGCCGTCCTGCACGACGACGGTGCCGTCGTCCGCAGACGCGGGATCGGTGGCCCGGGCCGTGTCCGGCTCGGCGACAGCCGCATGGTCGGCGGCGGGCTCCTCGGCGGCGGTCGGCTGCTGGGCAGCGGGCCGCTGCGCCGGTCGCGGCGCGGGGACGGTGTGGCGGCCGGCGGCGGGTCGTCCGCCGGCGCGGGCGCCGCAGTGCGGCCAGGGCGCAAGGCCGCGGCGGGCGGCGAGGTGTTCGGCCACCGTGATCTGCTGCTCGCGGGTGGCGAGGTCGGGGCGGGCCGCGTACGCGGTGCCGCCGTTGGCCCGCCACGTCGCTTGGTTGAACTGGAGGCCGCCGTAGTAGCCGTTGCCGGTGTTGGCGTGCCACCGTCCGCCGCTCTCGCACGCCGCGACCTTGTCCCAGTCCACACCTTGCCCGGCGGCCGGTACGGCTGCGGGCGCCGCGTTCGCCGCGGTGGCGACCGTACCCGTGGCGCTCACGGCGGCGGACGCGGTGTGTGCGGGGGCGGCCTGTGCGGACGCGGCGAAGGCGGTCCACAGGCCGGCGGCGCAGGCGAGGGCGAGGAGTACCTGCAGGATCCGGTGGGCGAGGGACACGACGGGCACGGCGGAACTCACTTCCCGAGAGGTCGGCGACCGGGCAACCGGCGCCCCGGGGCACCGTCCTCCCACCATTCGCACATCCCACCGGCCGGGCCCGGTCGACATCCCGCAGAGGTCACCCGCCCGGCCGCGCCCGGCCACCCGGGCGCACCACGTCGCCCGCCGCCCGGCTGCGCACCGCCACGGGCGACGACCGACCGACACCACCGGAACAGCCGGACGGGTACGGGTGCGTACCCGTATCCTGGTAATCGAGTGGAAGGAGCCCGCCCTCATGGCCGATGCCAACGTGCGGATCCCCGCGGAGGCCCGTGACCGCCTCGCGGAGATCGCCGCCGCCGAGCACCTGTCGCTGCGCGCCTACCTGACCCGCCTCGCCGACACGCTGCTCACCCCCGCCGAGCGTGCCGAACGCGCCGTGCAGGCCCGCGAGCGCCTGCACGCCTGGAACGGCTACGACCCGGACCCGGCGCGGACCGAGGAACTGGACGCCGAGCTCGACCGCCGCCTGGCCGAGGCAGGAGGCCGGTGAGCGGCCTGCACGTCGTCTTCGACGACACCGCCATGGTCGCCGCAGGCCGCGGCAACCTCCTCGCCTCGCGGCTCATCCACCGCGCCCACGCCGAGGCGGGCTGGTACCTCTACGCCCCGGCCTGCGCCCTGGTGGAGGCCGACCGGGCCCGTCCCGGCACCGCCGAGCACTTCGCCGCCCTCCCGGCGGTCACGGTCCTGGACCTGGACCTGCCCGCGACCCTCGCGATCGCAAGCGACACCACCTGGGCCCACGCCCACACCCGCTACGCCGCCACCCCCACCCCGGAGCGCCCGGAAGGGGCGGTTGTCGCCACCGTCGACCCGGCGCGGTGGACTGCCCAGCCGGTCCGGATCATCGACCTCACACCCTGACCCCGCCGCCGCCGGCGCCCCTGTCCCCTGCTCGGGCAACGGCCCCTGTCCGGCCGGTGCCCGGAGGCCGTGCCCCGGGCTCGGGCAACGGCCCGGCATACTGCCGTCCGGAACCGTCGAGGAGGGTGAGGTGGGGTGGTGACGGTCGGTCAGGGCCGGGACCCGGGCTGCGGGCGCGCGGCCGGAGCGCCGGCCGGCGCGTAGCCGGGTGCGGCACGGGCAGGCGTCGTGCGCGGACTACGGCTGCGCCCGCACGGTGTGCCGTCAGGCGGCGCTGCGGGCGCGTCGGCGCCGCGACATGGACCGTGCCCAGGGGCTTGCCGCGCGCGTCGATCCAACCCCGGCGGCGCTGCGGGCTGCGGTGCTGGTGCGCCGCGGCATGTCCGCCCAGGACATCGCGGATGCCTCCGGGATCGCCGTCACCCTCGTGCGCCGCCTGCTGCGCCCGCCCGAGCGGCGTCCGGCCCGGATCGCCCGCAGCACGGCCGAGGCCGTCCTGGGCATCCCGTTGCCCCGGCGCGGCCAACCCCCGAGCCCCGGCCGGGGCCTGACCAGCGCGGGGCCGGCGGCCGATGTCCTGGCAGAGCTCGCCGCGCGGGGCTGGCCCGCGACCTACCTGGCCGCCCGCCTGGACACGAGTACCGCGACCGTCGCGGCCGTCCGCGGCGGCTCCCGGCGTCGGATCTCCATTGCCCTCGACGGGCGCATCCACGACCTGCGGCTGCGCCTGGCCAGCACCACCCCGGCCGCCCAGGGCGTCCGGACCGCGGATGCAGCCCGCACCCGCGCCTGGGCGCTGCGCGAATAGACACCCGGCCTCCCCGGGGGGCCGGGGCGTGCCGCAGTGGCCCGGCTGGCCCGCCGTGCTGCCCCGTCCGGGGTAGGACCGGGGTTGGGTGGCCGCGGAGCGTGGGACACGCGGGAGATGACGAGCTCCTCCGCAGGACCCCGGCGACGCCGTCGGCCGACCGCACGCACCGCCGCGCCCGTCCCCGCGGCCCCGGCGGCAGAAGGATCCGATGGCTCTCCGACCGTGTTCTGCTGCCGGACCTGGCGCACGGAGCGCCTGCTGCCGGGCGGGGCCGTGGTGGCCACGACCTGGCACGAACCGGCGTGCCCGGCCGCCGGGAGGCGCCCATGACCAGCCACGGTCATGCGGACGTCGACGACGCCGGCACCTGGGCGGCGGCACCCACCCACCGCCTGCCCGGCGACATCGCCGCCAGGATCCGGGCCGCCCCGGGAAGCAGGCGTCGAGGAACGCCACATCCGCCTGATCCTCGCCGAGGCCTTCACCGCGCGCCCACCACCGCCACGCGGCGGGGTGACAAGGGCCGGACGGACGCGTGAAAACCCCCGCGCCGACCACACCGGACACCCCCGCTGTACCCCTCGCCGCTGCGCCCTGCTGTGACGCGGACGGCGCCGGCCGACGAGCCCGCGCAACGGCCTGGTGGGCCGGTCGGTGCCGGATCGCAGCAGCGCGGGCGCGCCGGGGACAGGCGGCCGGTGTGACGATGCGGGAGATGCGAGCGCGTCGTGCCGGGGCAGGGAGAAGGGGACCGGATGGTGGGAGTGGTGGTCGCGGGTGACTGGTACAACGAGTTCGGGTCCTGCCTGCGGCTTCAGGCCGATCCGGCCGGCCTGCTGACGGGCACGTTCGAGCCCGGTGCGGGACCTGCCGGGCGCCGCGAGCTGGTGGGGCGGTTCGACATCTGCCCGACCGTCCCGGGTGTCGCGCTCGGCTGGACGGTGGCCTGGCGGGACGAGCACGGCAGTGCCGCGTCCGTGACCAGCTGGAACGGCCAGTACTTCCCAGACGACGAGCGGATCGTCGCTTCCTGGCTGTTCACCACCTCCACCGGCACCGACGAGGCGTGGAAGGCGGCGGTCATCGGCCAGGACACCTTCCGCCGCCTGCCGCCCGCGCAAGCCGCCGACTGAGCGGACGACCAAGGACGCCCGGCGGCCGCCGACCTTCCCCGAACCTCAGCCTCGGCCTGGCGGCCCTCCCGCCCCCAAGGGCCCGCTCCCGGCGCGGCCGCGCGATTCAGGCAAGTCGGCCGGCGTTCGGCCCAGGCGGCCCGACACGGGGGAGGAGTGCCGGCAGGGCGGCCGTGCCGGGGCACCCTTGGCTCACACCACACGGAGGGACCGGAGGCGCGGTCATGGGCGAGGACTTCTTCGAGCCGGGCGGCGTGTACCGGTACGAGAGCGGCGGAACACCGGACGGGTACGGGGCCGAGGTGTTCGTCGTCGCCCATGTCGGCCGGGCACCCGACGGCTTCGACGACCATCCCCACGCGGGCGCCACCGCCTTCGGCTGGCGCCGCCTGGTGACCGGCCCGGGCGGTGCGGGACGCCCGCTCGGCCCCTACGTCTGCCACGACCCCGCCGGCTGGCGGCCCGTCCCGGACGAGGAGATCGGCCCGCTGCTCGGCAGCATGATCTCCGACCTCGCCTGGCCCGCCCCCGACCGGCGCACACGCCAACCACCGCAGTGCCCGCCCCGGCCGCCCCATCCCTGACAGGCCGACCGCCCGCGGCATCGCCCGCCCGGAGGGAGAGGTTCGCGAACTGTTCTGCCGGGTAGCCATGGTGCCCCGCGGGAGGCCGGTCGAGCAGTGCCCGGCCGCCCGCACGGATGCCGGGGCGCGTCCCCCACCGCGCCCCGGCACCCTTCGGCGGCGGGTGTCCTGGGCACAGCGCGCCGGGCATGAACCATGATCTGTCCATGGAACGAGTCATTGATCTTGATGAGGCGGCTGCAGAAGTGGCTGATCGGGCGCCGGGGTGGCGGGCTGCTGGCCTGACGGTAGGTCAGGTGACCTGGCGCGACCATTCAGTGCCCTGGACTCAGCGGTTTGAGACGGACAGGTCGTTGGTGAACGATCCCGACTCGGTGGGCGTGCTCATCTCGGGTCCGGCGGAGGCTGAGCTGTCGGTTGTGCTGTTCCGAGGGGCCTGGGCCGACGTCGACTTCGTCGCCAGCATGGACGACGCCGGCGCACTTCCGGCCTCGGATATCGCTTCAGCTCGGGAGTTCGGCGTCCAGCTCGACGGCTGGGTGGCCCGTGTGTTCGGTCAGTCCTCCTAATTCGGACGGCTCGTCCATCGTGGCGGCGACCGGAAGCCGTTGAAGCCGCCCAGGGCCCGACCCGGCGGCCATTTTTTGGGTACGGCACCGCGCGCCCAGCCGCCGCCGACAAGCCGACACCTCCGGTTCCGCGGCTGCGCCCGGCGCCGTCCGTGGCGCGGCACCTTCTCGCGTCTCGCGCATCGGGCGGCCGACAGATGGCAGGGTGGTGCGCCACAGGACGGGATTGATCACCAACGCGCCCGGCCGGCACCCCCCACCGGCCGGTTCGCGGAACGACCCGACCCACACGACGCATCCCCTGACGAGGAGAAGGCACCGACCTTGGCAACCGACTACGACGCCCCCCGCGGCACCGGCGACAGCGGCAGCGACGATGACAGCATCGAGGCACTGAAGGGACGGCGCGACGACAAGCAGAGCGGCGCGGTCGACGCCGACGCCGAGGCCGTCGAAGGGCTGGAGCTTCCGGGCGCCGACCTGTCCGGCGAGGAACTCACCGTCCAGGTCGTGCCGCTCCAGGAGGACGAGTTCACCTGCATGACCTGCTTCCTGGTCCACCACCGCACCCAACTCGCCGGCGAGGACAGGAACGGCCGGCCCATCTGCCGCGACTGCGCATCCTGACCACCGCCCGCCACCGCCGGCCGGGCCGTACGCGTGCTGTCCGCAGGCCTGCGGCATGGTCCGTGCACGGCCGTGAAACTCCTGGTCGAAGGCCTGCGGTGCGCGGTTCGGGCGCTCTAGCATTCCGGCACGGCCGCCCTGTCATCCCCGTGTCGGCGCGACCGTGCCAAGCGGTCGCGCTGGCGCGCGGCCGTCTCCTCCCCGGCCGGGACGGCTGCACGCCCGCCGTCCCGCAGGCCGCGCCCCGTGGGCTGTCGGCCGGGTTTGACCGGGGCGGTGAGGACGCTCTGAAAGTCAGGAACCGCCCGCCCAGACCGGAGACCGGCCCCGGGCGGAATGTGAAGCCGGCGTTCGGCCGTTGACGGCCAGGTCACTCCTGTACCCGCCGGGCGACTGCCGGAGCACGGCGCTGTTGACGCGCCGTGCTCC
>NZ_JBFBJZ010000133.1:0-9682 GCF_040686255.1 Kitasatospora sp. NPDC085879
GCCGTTGGGCTCCTTGGTGACGAGTTCGACGTGGTCGGCGTCGGTCTTCCGGTAGGAGACGATGTCGCCGGCGTACTCCTTCGCCGCGGCGCCGATGGGACCGGCCCGGACAGCCGGGCGGGTGTGCGGGGGGTGGGTGATGATGGCGGGATCGGCGAGGTACGGGAGTCGGTGCCGGAGGCTGCGGGGGCGAGCCTGGCCGAGTTGCGGGTGGGGGTGGACCGGGCGGCCCGGGCGTGGGCGGCGGGTGACCGGCAGGGCGCCTACGAGGCAGCGACGGCGGCGATGTCGGCCGCTGCGGCGGCCGGCCGCGGTGCACGTGTTGCTGGAGCTCGACCGGATGCAGGGCGGGGGCGAGGAGCCGGCGCCTGGGCGTGGTCCGGCCGGGCAGTGGCTGGGTCCGGCGGGCCCGGACTCGGGCAGGAAGTCGCGCCGCGCGGGTGAGTGCGCTCTGCAGGCCTGCTCCGAGGAGGGGTCAGTTGTCGAGGAGCGGGTCGGGGTCGGCCAGTGCGGCCAGGTGCGCGGGCCGGGAGTCCGGCTCGGCCGCGGGGTCGGCAGCCGAGGGCGGTATGGGGAGGTCGGCCCAGACGGTCTTGCCGCCGTTGCCGTCGGGGGTGCAGCCCCAGTGGGTGGTGATCCGGTCGACGACGACCAGGCCGTGTCCGTGCGGGGTCTGCGGCCGGTGCGGCTCGACGAGCCGCGGCGGGGTGGGGCTGGGGTCGGTGACGGCGATCCGCAACCGTCCTGGCGACCGCTGGAGTTGGAGGGTGAGGGGGTGTCCGGCGTGGTCGGTGGCGTTGGCGAGGAGTTCGGCGGCGACGAGGACGGCGTCGGCGGCCGTTTGGTGGGCGGTGCTGGGCAGGTGCCAGTCGGCGAGGGCGGTGCGGGTGAACTCCAGGCCCTCGCTCACACAGTCCGCCTCCCCGCCGGGAAGGAAGTCCAGTCGACGCCGGTCCGAGACCACGGGGTGAGGGGAGGGGCACATGACGGCTTCCGGTCGAGGGCCGAAGAATTCTCCGAATCAGGCGCCTGCCCGGCCCGGCACCGTCTACGCGCCGGATACGGCCGCATCCTCGCCGTGCCGGGCGGCGTCCTCGGCCGTGCCTCCACGGGGAACAAGGCGGCCGTGTCGGTGATCTCCAGGACCCGGCGCGCCCCGGCGCTCAGCGCGATGAGGATCATCGGCACCGCCCGGTCCGCGGCCGCTGTCCGGGCCCGCAGCAGGGCGTTCAGCCCGCCGGAGGCCAGCAGCTCCACCCCGCTCAGATCGACCGCCAGCACCTTCGGGAGTTCGCCGAGCGCCTTGTCCAGCGCTTGCTGCGCCTGGTCGTCGGTGCTGTGGTGCAGGTCGCTGGCGAACACGCACACCACCGGGCCCCAGGTGGGGCGCGAGAGGCTGACCCTGCCGTCACCGCGCAGGTCGTGGAGCAAAGGGGTGGCTCCGGTGTCGCGATGGGCGAGGCAGGGTCGGGCGCCGCGGGTTGGTGATCCGAGGGCGGTCGGGCGGCCGCGACACCGGCCTCACACAGGCACAGCTGGCGGCCGAAGCCGAGGGTGGCGGGGGCGGATTCGGGTAGCCGCTGTTACGGGCGGGGTCGAGTAGAGGAGAGCTGAGATCATGACCGCCGTTTGCACGGCAACCGCACCGCTGCCGCCGGCGCCACTGCTTCCTGGGCGGCCGCCTCGCCGGCCGACACCGCTCCTGCCAGACCTGCCGCCCCCATCGGGCTGTGATGCCCCGCCGATCAGGATCACCGCCAAAGGTGCGGACATCTCCTGATGGCCCGTTTGCCGGTCCTCTGACCGGATACAGCCGTGATCAGCCCTGGCTTCCGGCCCCGTCCTCGAACTGTGACCGGACGCGGCATGTCGGCTGCGCCCGCCCTGGGGTGTTGTCTCGCTGACTGGTGGTGCGGGCTCTCCTCTCACGCCGGTACGGCGGCCTGGTGACTGCCGGCCAGGCCGTGCTGCGGGGCGTCCGGGGCGGTCTGCGTGCGCCGGCGGGGGTGGCTTCCCGTGTGCGCTGGTTGTTGCGGCGGGGCGGTCGGAGGGGCCGCAGGCGTCGGGATGGTCTGCGGGGGCCAGGGTTGGTGAACCAGTGTGTGGCGGAGGGCGTCGAGTCTGGCCAGACAGGCGTCGAGGGTGGCGATGGCGGTGCTGCTCTGTTCCTGGATTCGGCGCTCGATGGAGGCGAGCCGGTTCTCGATCTGCTGCCAGCGTTCTTCGGTGCCGGCGAGTGGGCCCATCCCACCGGCGCCATCACCGAGACACGAGTCGCCTACCACGACGGCACCGTCTACGTGGGCAACCGCAGCGGCACAATCTACGCCTGGACGCCACCACCGATGCCCTGCGTTGGACCTGTCACATAGCTGGCGGCGACCTGTTCCCCGACCTGCAGTACGCCGGCGGCAACCTCTACGTCAGCGACAGTGCCCATCACACCATTCGTGAAATCCACCCCCAGCCGCAACACCCTGACAGCCGCCGGATGGACGGCCGCCCTGGCTCACCGGGCCAGCGCGCGGCCATCTACGCGGGCACCTCCACGCCGGTCGGTGGGCTGGCCCGCGCCCTGCTGCACCTGATTCACATGGCCTGAAGGGCTGGTTGTGGGCGATGGGGTGGGCCTGGCCGGTTGTGCCGCTCGCTGCGGGCCTGGGCGCGTTTCCCGCAGGTCCGGCCCCGGGGCACGCTGTGGCGCTGCTCCCCGGTCCGGGTTCCTGCTCGCGGCCTGCTGTTCCTCGCCCCCCGTCGTGGTGCTGCGTCTCGACGGCTCGCGCCCGGTCCCGTTCAGGATGGCGGGGCGTGGGGGGCAGGTGGTGTAGGCACCGGCGGTGTGGATGTCGGTGCAGGCCCACACGTTCGGGGTGTCGGTGAACGACCCGCACAGCCGGCCCCGGGCGACCCGGATGTCGGTCCACTCGGCGGTGATCTTCCAGCCGTGGGCGGTTGCGGTCGTCCGCTGGTGGACCTCGGCTTGCCGGTCGCCTTCGTGAAGGAGCGCGGTGGCTCTCTTGGTGCTGCCGGGGTTGGTCCAGGTGACGGTGAGGCGCCGGCCGAAGTTGTCGTGTCCGTCGATGGCGATGCAGATCTTCGGGCCGGACCAGTTGTGGGTACGGGCGTCGCTGCTGCGCCGGCCCGATGCGGCGGCCGGGGCGGCGGTGGTGAGTAGGACGGCGGCGGCCGCGGTGGCGAGTGCGCAGGTCCTGGTGAGGACCGGGTACATCCGGCCATCCCTCTTCTTCTTCCCCGTGGGTAGGCCCGCCGGGTTGGTTGCGGTGGGGTACTGGGGTTGAGAGTGGGCGCCGCGGGGGTGTTGCGGCAGGTCACCCGGCCGGCCCACGGGGGTCCCGACTGTCGCCTGCCCGCCCCGCCGGGCGGTCCGTCGCTGCCGGACCGCTGTACTGCTGTCGGTCGCCCGCCCGCCGGGGTGCCCCGCCGGGCCGTCGCGCCGTTCGCCGCCCGGACGCTGGTCGTCTTCCGGCGGCGGTACCGGGCTTTCGCCGTCCGGTACCGCCGCCGTTCGGCTGTCGTCCGCCCCGCGGTGTGCCGCCGGCCGCCCGCTGGCCGGTCCGTCGCTGAGCCGGGCTGGCATCGGTCGCTGGGCCGTCGTGTTGCCGCTGTGCCTGGCCGATGCCCGGCGCGCTGTCGGCCCCGCCGCCCGCTGCCGCCCGTTCTCGTGCTGCTGCCGCTGCGCCGCCGCCTGGGGCTGCCGCTGGTTGTCGCTGGTTGTCGTCGCGCGGGAGGGCGGCGGCCTCGGAACTGCCGTGCGGGCCGTTGCCGCTGGAGGCCGGACCGTTCGGGTTGTGCTCCGGTCAATGGCCTTCGGGGATTCGGGGGGCGGGTGTGTTCAGGGCTGGTGGGGTGGGTGCGGGGATGGGTGTTCGGGGAGTGGCCCTGCGCACGGAGGCTTGGGCGGCTCGGCCGAGGCGTAGGAGGAGGGCGTCGGGGAGGAACACGGCGTCGGCGGTGATCATGGCGAAGGAGAAGAGGGGGAGCCCCAGGAGGAGGGCGATCCCGAGGTGCATGCCGAGCAGGACGGCGAGAGCGGTGTACTTGACCTTGCTGAACAGGGTGAAGGGGAAGGCGACCTGGACGACTACGGTCAGGTAGCAGACCGCCGTGAGGAGCAGCGGGTGGCTGTCGGCCTGTGCCGACAGTGCGGGCCAGGGTCGGAAGAGGTCGAGGTGGAGGGCGTAGTGCAGTGCGGTGCCGTCGCGCCAGAGGCTGCCTTGCACTTTGGATAGGCCGGCGGAACCGTAGAGGATGCAGACCTGGGCGGCGATGACGAACATGCCGCAGTTGTGGAGGAGGACGGCCACTCGGCTGCGGACGGGCTCGGCGTACCGGCGCCAGGGGTGCACGGGCCCGGAGGCGGGACGGGCCGACCGTGCCCGGCGGGAGTCCAGCGACCAGCGGCGGCCGCACGCGGTGAGGGCGAGGTAGACGGCCATCAGTGCGATGAGGTTGTCGCCGCCGTCCGTCATGAGGACGGCGCGGCTGTGGAACGAGGTCACCACGAGGGCGAACAGGACGGAGACCGCCCTGGTGTGCCATCCCAGGGCGAACAGGGCGGACGTCACGAGGGCGAGCACGTAGCAGGCTTCGAACCAGGTACTGCTGTCGGAGAGGGTGAGGAGGGTGAATTCGCCGTTCTGTGCCTGGAGTTCGCGTGCGAGTTCCGGTGTCCACGGCGAGCCGGGCCCCCAGATCTCGTCGCGGTGCGGGAACTCCCGCAGCAGGAAGGTGAGGTAGAGCAGCCCGTAGCCGATCCTGAGCAGGGCGGCGGCGCGCAGGGACACGGCGCGTTCGGTGAGGAAGGCGAACGCGCGGGTGACGGGGTCGTGGCGGGGGTCAGCGGTCATGGGATTCCACCTGCCACCAGGGGAGGTACCTGGCGTTAGAGGGCGTGCTGCCGGAGGGTGCGGTCCGGGGGGTCGATCGCCCGGGTGGTGCGACCGGCGTGCCGGTGACGCGCAACTGGACGGCGTCGAGGGCGGGCGGTGTGTTGCCGGCCAGGCGCCGGGCGGCGATGTTTGCCAGGTACTCCTGCAGCATCCGTGCACGTTCCGTGGCGGGTCGGTCGGTGGGGCCGTGCGTTTCCAGGTAGGCGGCCCACGCGCGGCGCAGCATGTTCTGCGCTGTGTGGCTGGGGAACGCGCTGTGCCGTACGGCAGCTTCGTCGATCGCGGTCAGGTCCTGCCAGGCGCCGACCTGCCGGGAACCGTCCGGGGCCGACGTCGATGCACGGGCCGAGATCTGCCAGCGCACCGACTCGGGGTTCGGGGCGAACAGTTGCCAGTTCTGCTCGAAGTAGGGGTAGATCCAGGTATCGATCTGCCGTTGGTATTGCTGGGAGACCGCGTTGGACGGTGCGACGTGCAGGAACACCAGGCAGACATGGGCGAGTGTCGCCATGACGCACGCGACGGTCGCGACCGCCACCGTGATCGCGGCCGGCAGTGACAGGGCCGGGTCCGGGTGTGAGGTCCCCGCCGGGCCGGTCGATGTCGGTGTGGCCTCCGTTGCGGGGGAGATGACGGGGCATCCGAATGGCGTTCCGCTGTGGTCGGTGTCGTTCATCGCTCCCTTTCCGCGGGCCTGCACCTGCGCGTGTCTGTGTGTGGATGTATCCGGCGGACGTGCGGTGATGTCCCCGCGCGAGGTCGCTCGCGCGGGGACATTCACGCCCGTCCCTGGTCGTGGGTCAGGAGACGGACCGCGCGCGTCGGCGCAGGACGAAGACCCCGGCGCCCGCCAGCGGCAGTCCGATGAGAGCGGCGCCGGCCGCGATCTCGATGGTGTTCGGCCCTCTGACTGAGCCGCCGACACCCGTGTCCACGCCGCCGACGGGAGGCCGCCCGTGGCCACCACCGTTGCCGGCCCCACCGTTGCCGGCCCCGCCGGTCGTTCCGCCGGTCGTGCCGCCGGTCGTTCCGCCGGTCGTGCCGCCGGTCGTGCCGCCGGTCGTTCCGCCGGTCGTGCCGCCGGTCGTGCCGCCGGTCGTTCCGCCGGTCGTGCCGCCGGTCGTTCCGCCGGTCGTGCCGCCGGTCGTGCCGCCGGTCGTGCCGCCGGTGGTGCCGCCAGTGGCGCACGTTTCCCGGGTGATGGTGTTGGTGTCCAGGGTGACGGACCCGTTGCGGGCCAGGGCCCGGCCGTCAATGGTCGCCCCGGTAGTGGCTGAGATGGACGTCAGCGCCAGGATGTTCCCGACGAAGGTCGAGTTGGTCCCGATGGTGGCCGAGCTGCCGATCTTCCAGAAGACGTTGCAGGGCGCCGCGCCGTTCACCAGGAGCACCTGGCTCGCGGAGGCGGTGGTGAGCGTGGAGCCTACCTGGAAGATCCACACCGCGTTCGGGTCGCCGTGGGCGTCGAGAGTCAGCGTTCCCGTCAGTCCGATCGAGGAGGACGCGGTGTACACACCCGGATCGAGCGTCTGGCCGCCGAGGTCGCCCGAGATGCTGGCGTCCGAGGCCTGCCCGGCCGCGTTGTTGTAAGCGACGGTCAGGTCGGTCTGCGCCTGCAGTGCGACGGCGTCGGCGGAGTGGATGACACCGTTCACCGTGCCGGGAGGAAAGCCGGTCACCGAGGTCCCCGGGCTCACCCCGACATCCCCCGTGATCGTGCTCGGGCCGGTGTTCGTGACGGACTGGCCGGCCAGGACGGCGAAGCTGTCCGCCGTCCCGAGCGGCACCGCCACACCGATCGCGTGGGCGGGGGTCGGCAGAACTGCCATCCCCGCGGCGGAGACGGTCAGTAAGAGCGCCGCGGAGAACCGGGCGGTGAACCCGCGACGGGAAGGTGGTGCCGAGACAGCCGAGTTCATTTAGGTGCCAATCTCTCGGGAGGACCTAATGGAATTGAATTAAAGGGACCGAAGACGTGAGATCTCATGCCAGGGCTACAAAGTGGGGCGACAATGACGATTTCCCCGTCTATACTCAGCCCTCCGAACGGAGATCGCATACAAATATGATATGCGGTCGACCGGCGCGTCCATGCCATTGAGGCCGGTGCATACGGGTGACTCTTCGTGATCAGCAGTGCAGTCCTGCACAGTGCTTGACTGGCCATCAGGCAATGGACGGCCCGGCCCAGTGGGTCGGGCAGTGATCCGATGTGTGCGCATCACCCGTTCGGTCTCGGGGTGTCACCGCACTGCGCTGTCATCGGATGAAACGATGAGAGAACCTCGGATCGGCCCATCCCGGTGGCCCCGAGTTCGCCGGGGCCGGCCGCTGACACTTTCCTCCGCGTCGCGGCGAGGCGACGCTCACACCCGGACGAGGAGACGGCAGTGCGCGGATTCAGAGTGCTGTGGGCCGCGATCGTCACGGCCTCCCTGATTCTCGCTGCCGGGGTGTGGCTCGTCAGGGAAGGCCACCGCACCGAACTGCCACCCCAGCCGACCGCGGCACAGATGTTCTCCACGTCCCCCAAGGCCACCGACCAGGCGGCAGCCACACCCGCGACCCCCGCCATGAGCGCCTCGCCACCCACCCGGATCCGCATCCGCACCATCGATGTCGAAGCCCCCGTCACTCCCATCGGCCTCGACGCCAAGGGCCAACTCCAGCCACCTCCACCCGACAACAACAACCTCGTCGGCTGGTACCAGGCAGGCGCTGCACCTGGCCAGGACGGCACCGCCGTGATGGCCGGCCACGTCGACAACAAGCGCGGGCTCTCCGTCTTCTACGCTCTGGGCCGCCTGCACCCGGGAGCCGAGGTGGACATCGATCGGAAGGACCACACCACCGCCGTCTTCACGGTCGACGCAGTCGAGGTCTACCCAAAGGACCACTACCCCAGCGACAAGGTCTACGGCCGAACGGGCCGGCCGGAACTCCGCCTCATCACCTGCGGTGGCGACTTCACCAAGGAGACCGGCTACCAGGGCAACGTCGTCGCCTACGCCCACCTGGCACGCACCGAGACCTGACCACCAGCCGCCCCGATAGCCGACCGGGCGGCGCACGCCGCGCGCCACTGCGCCGAAGCCCACCGGCACATCGGCACCGACCCTCGCCCGGCTGCGCCCGTGACACGCCGACAGCGGACCACCCGCGCGCGGCGGGGCGGTGAACGGCTCCCGGGGCCCGTGGGCAGCCTCCCAGCCGCGCCGTACGGTAGTCCTGAAGGGCGTCCTCCGGCACCGAGCACTTCACTCCGTCTGACCGACCCAACCCTGGCAAGGCGCCCGTCGGGTGGGCGCCGGGCGTGGCCGATGACGCGGGGGCATGTCGGCGGGCTGGGGCCGGCACAAGGAGGTGCCGTGTATGGCCATCAGGAACGGCGGTACCGCAGGGGCCAGGTCGCAGGGGCGGCGCCTGGCCGACAGCCGTGCCGAGCTCGGCGCCCGCCTGCGCAGCCAGCACAAGACCTGCCGCGCCATCGAGCTCCAGATCACCTACGCCGACCGCAGCAGCACCACCCGCACCCTGCGCGAGGCGACCAATCACACCCCCCGCCTCGCCGATACCCTCTACGCCCCGTTCGCCTCCCTCGGCCTCCAGCGGGCCCGGATCCGCGCCGTCACCGCCCGCGTCGCCAACCTCGCCCCCGCCGCCACCGGCCACACCCAACTCACCTTCGGCCCCCAGACCGAAGACCGCCGCACCCTGGAGCCCGTCATCGACAAGGCCAAGCACCGCTGAGGCGCCGGCACCCCCCACCCGGCCTCGCTCGCGGTCCTGCGCTCCGACCGCGGTAGGGGCGCCGGCGCGGCCCCGCTGGGCCGGGCGGCGGACCAGTGATCGCACGAGATGGCGACGAGACGGCCCGCGCGGCGCAGTCCGCGCCGACATCGGGCGTCGGACGGGCGACTCCAGGTTCACAAGGGCTGGCTGCGGACCCATGAGCGCGGCCAGCCCCTGACCGGTGTCCGGAGTCCGCACGGCGGGCCCGTCCGGGGCGCGCGTACTCGGCCGGCCACCGCTGCCCCGCGGGCCTGCGGACCCACCAAGCTCCGCCCGCGCCACTCGTGCGGTTGAACCTTCTGCCGGTTCCCAATGTCAGGTCCCGCGGTTGGAGTCCGACCCGAGATCGACGGAAAGGCCCCGGTCGGCAGTCCGGCACGCAGCGAGGCCGCGCCGAGATCGCGGGCCAGCAGCAGGTGGCGGTGGGTGGCCCGCGCGGCGGCCGGGTCCGTCCGGCCCGGTGCGTGCACGCGCTGCCGTAGCCGGGGACAGCGCTGCACCACGGCTCGTCGAGGATCGTCCGGGTGGGGATCGGGTCGCCGAAGCGACGGGCGGGCGGCGGCCGCGTACTCGGCGAAGCGGTTCGTCCAACCGCTGGTGTCCCGAGCCAGCGCTCTCAGAACGAAGAGCCGCGCCCCTCGTCCTGGCAGTGCGTCAAGGGCTTGCAACCAATCCGCCAGACATTCCGGCGGGCCCTGGACCCCAGGCCGCCGCAAGGCTCCGTCCGGGTTCTGGTGATCCGGCGTCCATGTGCTCGTGCCCCGCGTGCGAAAAGGAATGCCTGCCTACCAGGACATGCTCACCAACAGCGGCCACACCCGGCCGACGATCTGGACGGACATCTGGTACGAGTTCCTCGCGCTGGGTGACGGCGACAAGGCCCTCGCGGCGTTCCGCGCCGACAACTCCTTCACCTCGGAGGAGGGCGAGAGCAAGGCCCACACCTTCCACTGGATCCGCAATCTCGCCGCCCTCGGCAC